>CALBUI010000029.1 GCA_937968125.1 uncultured Anaerolineales bacterium
TGGATATGCCTTTGGTTATGATGGCGCCAAGTTCGTGGTTGACAACTTACCTGACGGCGGCAATGTTCTCGCTCTCCGCATCCTGCCGGGTGTGGACGTGCTGGAACAGCGCTGGGGCGCTGCCAGGGAAGTATTTGAAGATGCCGGGAACATCAGTGTCGTCGGTGTCGAATTTAATGATTACAGTGGGCCTAAGACAAAAACCATTGTGTCTGACTATATCGACCGCTTCGGCACAATTGATGCCGTCTGGATGGATGCCGGTGGTCCTGCCGTGGCTGCCCTCGAAGCCTATGAAGATGCGGGTTTACCGTTCCCTGTGATGGTGGGTGAAGACCAGATGGATTACCTGAAATACTGGAAGGAGAATGACGTAACTGCGATTGCTCCTACCTTCCCAACCTTCCAATGGCGGACAGCAGTCCTGGCTGCGGTGATGATCCTGCAGGGTGAACCCGTTGACGCTCGCTGGGTCCTGCCGCAACCGCATGTTTACCAATCAAACCTGGACCAGTACTACCTGCCCGATATGCCGCCTCTGTACTATGCTTTGAGCAGCGCTGAGGACATGGACAACTGGCCGGATGTGTGGATGGAACTTGACACCACCGCCTACCAGGATGTTATTGAGTAATCTAAGCTGAGAATAAACCAAAGAGCCCGCTCAAAACATCGAGCGGGCTCAATCCAGTAAGGGTAAATTCAAGGAAAGGATTTCATTTCGATGATTGAAATTGGATTCCATACGGATGCTTTCAACAGTTCCTATTGGAGCTTCGAAAAATGCTTGGAGTGGGCGCAAAAAAATGATGTCCACTATATTGAATGCGGCACAATTGACGGTGTAAGCTGGCTTCATGGACTTGGCTACCAACCACATGTCTCGTTGACTGAAGATCCCTACGCGCTCCGCGAAAAAATGGAGAGTTATGGTGTTAAATTTTCCCAATTAGATGCAGCTTTTCCGGTTTCCCTGCCAGAAGGTGCTTCATTAGGGTTGATATACATTCTCAACTCCATCCGCTGGGCAAAATTGGTAGGTTGTTCCCACATCGATACCACTGACCATATGTTCAAACCGGAAGGATTAACAGATGAGCAGGCGCTGGAAATGATGAAGGGCATTTACAGCGATGTTATCGAAGTTGCTCAGCGCTACGAAATGATCATCAACATCGAACCGCATGGTTACTACACTACTAAACCCGAGTTCATGGAAAAGATGTTGGATTTTGTCGATTCACCATATCTCAGGATGAATATGGACACCGGCAATACATTTATTGCTGGACAAGACCCGGTTGCATTTCTCAACAAATTCAAGGACAAAGTCAGCCACGTGCATATCAAGGACGTCAGCGAATCCCTGGCAGCCTCCGTGCGTGGTGAATTGACCGGTATCGCCGTCAGCCATACAGCTATTGGTGATGGCGTGAATGTAGACAATATTAAAAAATGCTTCGATATCCTGGTCGATATTAAATATGATGGCGTGATCAGCATAGAATGTGAAGGCGAGGGCGGTCCCATGATTGAGAAAAGCCTGGCCTTTGTCCGTGAGCTGGTGGACGACGCGAACAATAGAATCGCTGCAAGCTAACATCTGACAATAACAGCATTTGGCAGGCGAGGAACAACTACTCTTGCTAGGTTAACTGTTTTATTCTAAATGGAATACCCCGTAGCTTGCTACGTGGGTTCCATGTTTTAGCAAAATCTGTCCCCGAAGGGGCAAAATTCCGTAATACGCCGTCCGCTTGCGGCGGGGATAGGAATTTTGAAGATTTTGCCAGTTTATTAATCGAATTCCTCATGGCAAGTTATCAAGCTGTCATGTGAGGATTGCTATGAGCAAGAAATATTTGATCGGTGTTGATTTGGGTACTAGTTCGACCAAGGCTGCCCTGTTTCAAATCGATGGCAAAATGGTAGCTGAGGCATCGGCTGATGTGCCGATCTATTATCCAAAACCGGGTGTCGTTGAACAGGAGAATGAAGATTTTTACCGCACTGCGGCGCAAACTGTCCGAACCTGTATCCGTGAAAGTGATATAGACCCGAAAGAAGTTATTGCTATTGCTTTTGACAGCCAGATGGCTGGGGTCGGTGCGATCGATGAAAACTATGAATCGGTCTCGCGTTTTGATTCCTGGCTGGATATGCGCTGCGAGCCGTATATCAAGTTTTTAGACGAAAATTATGGAGAGCTGATCACAACCCTGACAGGTTGCCCGCCGACCTGTGACCATGGCCCCAAAATCCTTTGGTGGCAAAATGAACGCCCTGAAGAATACCGCCAAATTGCCAAGTTTGTCATGCCCGGTGGATTTGTTGCTGGGAAAATGGCTGGTCTGAAAGCCGATCAGGCATTTATCGATTACACATACATACATTTTTCAGCTTTAAGCAATGCTTTGCAAGGCGACTGGTCTGAAGAGATTTGCGAGAAAGCCGGGGTCGACATGGACCGCCTGCCCCGGATCGTTAACCCTTGGCAGGTAGTTGGCGAGGTCACTGATCAGGCTGCTGCTGATTTTGGATTGGCTCCGGGTACGGTCATCACAGCTGGATGTGGGGATACAGCTGCCGGGGCGCTGGGTGCTGGCATCGTAAAGCCCGGTATGGTATTCGATACAGCGGGGACAGCTTCGGTCCTGGCGAGCTGCACTGAACAGTTCGCGCCAGACATTAAAAATCGTGCCTTGTTGACAATGCGCTCTGTCATTCCCGGATTGTGGCATCCGCTTGCTTATATCGCCGGTGGGGGCCAGGCGTTGACCTGGTTCCGAGATCAATTTTATGACACCTCCCAGACAGATTTACTTTCAGAAGGTGATATGTACAACCACCTGGAACAACTGGCAGCCAAAGTTACCCTGGGTGCTGATGATCTGTATTTTTCACCGCATTTAACTGGCCGTATCTGTCCCGCTACACCCGAGATGCGTGGTGCCTGGATCGGATTTTCCTTCTCGCACACCCGCGGGCATTTCTATCGCGCCATCCTTGAATCCATCGCGTATGAATATGCCTATTATCTACAAATACTCAAAGAATTGATCCCCAAGTTGAATCTAACCGAAGCTCGAGCGATCGGCGGTGGGGCTCGCAGTGGGGTTTGGAACCAGATCAAAGCCGATGTCCTGGGTGTTCCGTTTGTGCGTCTAGATCGATCTGAGTTTGGCACCTGGGGCAGCGCGATAATCGCGGGCAAAGCAGCTGGTGTATACGATGACCTGGCTCAAGTCGCTTATGAACATGCTCAACCGGCTGGTGATCCGGATCATCCAGACCAGGAAAGCCACCAGCAGTATAAGAAGCGAGTAGTTCGTTATATTCAATTGCAAGCCACCCTGGCAGACACCTTTCGCGATTTTTCCATTTAATGGATTAGTGAGGAGATTATTCCAAGATGAATGTTACCAAGGTTTGTGTGATCGGAGCAGGAAGGGTGGGAAAACTCCACTCTGGCAATTTACGACGCTATATCCCCAGTGGAGAAGCGGCTGCACTGGTGGATACTGTTCCGGAGACTCTCACGCAGACAGGCAATGAGTATGGAATTGAAAGTCGCTATACCTCGTTGGACGAAGCATTAGATAAAATCGAGTTTGAAGGGGTTGTCATCACCACACCCACACCGACTCATATGCAGTTGGCCGTCATGGCCGCTGAACATGGTAAACACGTATTTCTGGAAAAACCGATGGCGATGAACCTGGAGGAATGCGACACGATTATAGAAGCATGTGAAAAGAACTCCGTGCATCTTCAATTAGGTTTCATGCGCCACTTTGATCCCGATTTCGTCCTGGCATACGAGCGTGTTCATGCAGGCGAGATTGGAGAACCAATGATGGTCAAATCGTTGACCCATGGACCAGGCTTACCGCCTCCCTGGGCGCGCGATTTGAAAACATCGAATGGCAACTTGGCGGAAGTAAATAGCCATGACCTTGACGCCACGCGCTGGTTTATGGATTCAAACCCGGCCCGCATCTATGTTGAAGTATCGAACTTCAAGGGGGCAGAGCGCGGTGTGGAGAGCGAGAACTTCTACGATACGATGATGGTCAATCTTAAATTCGAATCTGGCGGCGTAGGCAGTATCTCTGGCGTGTGTCCATGTGACTATGGATACGACGCCCGCATGGAAATAATTGGTAAAAAAGGGATCATGATGGTAGGTGAATTGGAAGGCAATGCGTTGACCGTGGGCATTGATCGTGATACCGGTCTGGTTACTCCGATATTCAGTCGTTGGCCTGATCGATTCTTCCTGGCATACATCCATGAGATCGAGCATTTCATCGAATCTATTCAGAACGATACCCAACCAAAAGTCAGTGGTCAGGATGGTCGTTGGGCAGTGGCCGGGGTGTTGGCTGGCACAAAGTCCTTTTTGGAAGAACGCCCCGTGCTATTGACCGAGGTGATGCAGGAGTAGTAGATGAAGGATACGATGCGGGCTGCTGTCTACCACGGTCCTGAGAATATTCGAATTGAAGAAGTACCTGTACCACAGATCGGTCAGGATGAAATTCTGGTCAAGGTATTAAGCGCCAATATTTGCGGGACGGATCTACGGATCTTGCATGGCCATCACAGGAAGTATCCCGATGGAACTGTACGCATTCCAGGCCATGAGATGGCCGGAAAAATTGTAAAAGTGGGTAAAAATCTTTATAAGTACAAATTGGGCGATCACGTATTTATTGCCCCAAATATGGGTGATGGAGACAGCCGGGAAACGATCTCAGGCAACAACAATCTTGATCCCAATTATCGCGCCATTGGGATAAACCTGGATGGAGCATTTGCTGAGTATATGCGTGTACCGGCTGAAGCTGTCCGGCAGGGAAATGTGATGCAAATATCCCCTGATGAAGATCCAGCTGTAGCTGCACTGATCGAACCATTGGCTTGCGTCCTGCGCGGTCAAAATGCTGTGGGTGTTCGCAGTGGCGATATTGTAGTCATCATGGGGGCGGGTCCGATTGGCGTGATGCATATGATTGTGGCAAAGGCGCGTGGTGCGGACCGAGTGTTGGTCAGCGAGCCGCTGGAATTGCGCCGGAAACAGGCCTTAGAACTTGGTGCAGATCAGGTGGTTGATCCAGTTAACGAGGACCTCTCCTTTAAGGTTCAGAAGGTCAGTGAGGGCCGGGGAGCAAATGTGATCATCGTCGCCGCGCCTTCAAAATTTGCCCAGGAGTCTGCTTTGCAGATAGCGGCTATAGGGGGGCGGATCAACCTGTTTGGTGGTTTGCCTAAAAATGACTCTTTGATCCGCTTCGATTCCAATATCGTCCATTATAAAGAGCTGCTGGTTACGGGAACTACAGCCTGTTCAACCTATGATTGTTTGCAGGCTGCTGACCTGGTCAGGTCAGGACGAATTGATCTCGGAATATTGGTGACCAAACGTTTCCAGCTGTCTGAAATTAAGCAGGCTTTCGAGGCTGCTGAAGATGGCACCAACCTGCGCGTTTCATTAATACCTTAAGTTATGAATTAAATGGTGAACACAATCCCGGGAGCATAATATTTGCTGAAAAAGCATCTCCAATGATCAGAATATCGCTCCAACACGCATTGGTTCCCATCCGAATATACACGCAATGAAGTTACTATTAAGGAGTAAGCATTAATGAGGGAAGTACCCTTTTCTTTTGAGATCCAGGCACCTGATTACGTGCCGACTGAATATGACAATCACATCCAGCGCAAACTCAGCAGTATGAGGGGTCAATATCTTAACCAGGATGCTTATGGCGACATGCTATCCCGGGATGATGTTTTGTTATACCAGGTGTACGAGCTCAAACGACCGGAGATCGAAGGCGAATTGCTGCATGGCATATCCATCGTCCATCCCGGGAAAGTTGGTAATGAGTATTTCATGACCAAGGGTCATTACCACACGATACTGGAAACCGCTGAGGTTTATTTCACCTTAAAAGGGCAAGGTTATATGGTGATGGAAACACCAGAAGGTGATAGTGCGATTGAGGAGCTGGCAAAAGGCAAACTCCTGTATGTGCCGCCGCGCTGGGCGCACCGTTCGGTCAACATCAATCCAGAAGAAGACCTGGTGATGTTCTTTGTCTACCCCGGCAATGCCGGTCATGATTACGGCACGATTGAAACCCAGGGTTTCAAAAAACTGGTTATTGAGAAAGATGGTAAGCCAGATATTGTGGATAACCCGCGCTGGACGCAACCGGAGGGGAAATGAAACCTCTGGCGGAGTGCAGGGTACTTGTCACAGCGACCTCCTATGCTTCCCAGGATGATCAGTTGCGGACAGCACTGGAGGGTAAAGTTGGGCAGGTTGTCTACAACACCACCGGCAAACCACTGATATCCTCCCAACTACAGGAATTGCTCCCAGCTATGGATGGCATGATCGCGGGATTGGACGAGATTGATGCCGATGCACTGGCTTCCGCGCCAGAATTGAAAGTTGTAGCCCGCTACGGGGTAGGCTATAACAATGTCGATTTGGAAGCTGCCAGGCTGCACCAGGTCATAGTAACCAACACCCCAGGAGCGAACGGAAAATCTGTCGCTGAGTTGACGATCGCGCTGATATTAAACTTGTTGCGTCCGGTGATACCTGCCGTACAACAGACAAGAGAGGGCGAGTGGCCGCGATTTAAAGGTATTTCTTTACAAGGAAAAACAGTAGGTTTGGTTGGTTGCGGGGCGATTGGGCAGGAAACTGCGTGCAGGCTGGCCGGCTTTGACTGTGAAATCCTGGCCTATGATATTGTTGAGGACAAAAACTTCGCCTCAGAACAGGGTGTCCACTACGTGCCCTTAGAAGAACTGCTTACCAAATCCGATCTTGTTTCTTTACATTTACCTGGTATCCCCGAAACCGCAGGCCTGGTTAACAAGGAATTCTTAAGCAAGATGAAACCCGGCTCCTATCTGGTAAATACCGCCCGTGGTGAGCTGGTAGATGAAAGTGCCTTGATCAGCACCCTACGATCTGGGCATTTGCGCGGGGCAGCATTGGATGTTTTCCAACAAGAACCCCCAGAGCTAGATAACCCCTTACTAAAAATGGATCAAGTGATCGTGACACCCCATATGGGTGCCCATTCAGATTCGGCAACAAATGCTATGGGTTGGATGGCTTTGGGTGAATGCTTGGCTGTGCTTCAGGGGGAGAAACCAAAGTACCGGGTTGCATGAAAAGAGGTGGATGTGAACAAAGCCGAAACTTTACAAAAAATTGAGCAGCTTGGGATTTTAGCTGTCCTACGCGGACCTTCCCCTGATTTGACAATAAAAATGGTCGCAGCCTTGATCGAAGGCGGGGTAACTGGGATTGAGATCACCTACTCAACACCCAATGCTTCAGAAGTCGTCCGTTCTCTTGATCAAGAATTTGGTTCGCAGATACTGCTGGGGATGGGGACCCTGACCGTTCCCGAGCAAGTGGAGGAGGCGAAAGAAGCCGGAGCAAAATTTTTGGTCAGCCCGCATATAGAGAAAACGTTGGCCAGCGAAATGGCGAGCTGTGGTTTGCCGGTGATGATGGGAGCATTAACCCCCTCTGAGGTGATGAAAGCGAGGGCTTACGGCAGCGATGTGGTGAAGATGTTCCCTGGTTCGTTAGGTGGCCCAACCTATATGAAGGCCCTCAAAGGCCCCTTTCCCGATATTCCGATGATGCCCACAGGAGGGGTAAACGAAAACAACTTGGGAGAATGGTTCGCGGCCGGAGCGTTTGCGGTTGGTGCCGGGAGCAACCTTTGTCCCAAGGAAATTGCGATGGCTGGTGAATTTCAGAAGATCACCGTGATCGCAAAAAGATTCATATCCGCACTACAGACAGCACGACATAGCAGCTAAAAAGGTTGAAAATGGATTACAAGATAACCAACAAGACTGTTCCAACTTTTTATTTCATTGGCGTAACCACGGGTAAATCTTCGATAAACAAGGTCTTTCCATTATGGATGGATGTCTTCGGGAAACCCGAGGTGGTTCTGGAAGGCATTGATCACGTCATACATGATGAACCTGAGAATTACCGCAAGTCGGTTGCCCAGCTGAAGTACGATCCTCTATCACTTGGTGCATTGGTGACGACGCACAAAATGAATGTGTATTCAGCAGCGAATGACATGTTCGATTATTTTGATCCTTATGCCAAGACCACAGCTGAACTATCCTGTATATCGAAAAAGAATGGTGAGCTGCGCGGGTATGCCAAGGATCCAATTACAGCGGGGCTCAGTTTAGAAGCAATCATTGAACCTGGTTATTTCGGGAGGACCGGCGGTCATATTCTGTGTCTTGGCGCAGGTGGTTCAGCAGTTGCGACTTTGCTCTACCTGATCAATAAAGAACACCCGTCAGATCGCCCAGAGAAATTCATTGCAGTTAATCGATCTCCCGGCAAGCTGGATCATATGCGTGGAATGGTGGCAAAGTTTGATACTGATATTGAAGTGCAATATGTGCATAACAGTGATCCTAAGAAGAATGATGAGCTGATGGCCATACTGCCGGATCATAGTATTGTGATCAATGCGACAGGAATGGGTAAAGATACACCTGGATCACCGGTTACTGATACTGGAATCTTCCCTCAAAATGGTATAGCCTGGGAATTCAATTACCGCGGCGAGTTAGATTTCATGCATCAGGCATTGGCTCAAGTTGATGCGCGCAATTTGCGAGTAGAAGATGGTTGGGTGTACTTCCTGCATGGCTGGTCCCAAGTGATCGCCGAGGTATTACAAATAGACCTTACCCCTGAACTTTTTATGGAGTTGGATAAAGCGGCCAGTGGAGTACGAGGGTAGATCTTCAATCAAGCCAGGAGGCCCAGTATGCGTTCAAAAGTAACCCCCCTGTATTTTGAAAAAGGGCGGAACGAGGATTTTGACATCCAATTAAATCTGCTTAAAAAAATTCTGGCGGATTATGTTGAATTTCTAGAAGAAGTACCTTTAGGTGACCCGATTCCATCAAATACAGATGCAGTGTTATTTCCACAAATTCTTGGCGCTGCTTATGACCAGCTCGATGATTTCAAGGCGATAGATGTTCCGATCTTAATCATCACAACCGAATTTGGTACGATGGCTATGTGGGATTGGGAGGTTATCAAGTATCTCGAGTCAGAAGGCGTTGAAGTGATCGCACCATATAATATGGATCAAACCAAAAACCTGGCTCGAGCCTTGGCGATAAAGAGAGATCTGAAATCGTCCAAGTTTGTTATCTACCAGGATGAACCTGCGGTTGGAGGATTCCAACCAGAGATATTCAAGCGCTTTTACTGGTACATGGATGAGTGCACTCAACGTATGTTCACCAAATTTGGGGTTGCGCTGGAAGAAAGGAGCTTTGCAAAAATGGGTTCCGAGGCCAAAGCACTCCCAGATTCAGACGCTGAAAGAGTTTGGGAGGTTTGGGGCGATCGTTTGCCCTTTGGTGAGGTCAACATTAATCAACGCAACAGCGCCTTGAAACTCTATGTAAAGCTGAAAGATGCGTTGGAAGTCGATCCAGCTATAAAGGGGATGGGTATAAACTGTTTGAATGAATCACACCACTCGGATACAACCCCCTGTTTAGCCTGGAATATGTTGTACGAGGAAGAGCAGTTGATTTGGGGTTGTGAGGGGGATACACTCACAATGCTGAGCAAGTACCTGCTGCACAAATCGCTGGATGTACCAATAATGATGACCAACATGTACCCATTCTTGATGGGAGATGCAGCATTAAAACATGAGCGCATCCCATATTTCCCAGAGGTCACGGGTAATCCTGATAATTACATCTTAGCTGCCCATTGTGGATATTTGGGCGTTGTGCCGCAGTCTTTCGCCACAGATTGGAAAGTGGAATCCAAAGTGCTAGCGATTGTTGATGATAATGCGATTGCTCTCGATGCACGTTTACCCGAAGGGCCAATAACCTTGGCGAAACTACATCCCACATTGGAAACAATGTCTGTGATTGAAGGTGAAATTGAGAAGTACACCCAATACGAAGATTCTGACTGCTTGAATGGTGCTGTAATCCGAGTCAGCGATGGACATCAACTGGTCAGTTCCTTGACCTCTCACCATTACCTGATATTAACCGGACATCGTTTAGCTGAAATTCGCCAGATAGCCAAAGTGTTTGATTTCGACATAGAGGCTTATTGAGCATAATATGAATTCAATCGAACGAACTCTACGAACTTTATCGTTTCAACCGGTGGACAGGGTTCCTGTCGACCTTCACAATTTCATGGTCACTCCCCGCTTTCTGGGCATAACCGATTATGCCGAATTTTTCCAGGATGGGGGTGCAATGGCAGAAGCTCAAATAAAAGCCTGGCAGCGGTCTGGCCATGATGTGTTGATGATAGAAAATGGAACTGCTGCCCTGGCAGAAGCTTGCGGAGTGAAGGTAGAATACTTGAAAGATTCAGCACCCGTAGCAAAAACTCCAGCCATCAGCAGCCTGGACGAAGTTGACAAACTGGAAATTCCCGATCCTTACAAAGATCCCCTGTTGAGTGAGGTACTTAAAGCCACCCGCATCGTTGTAGAAGAGATTGGAAACCAGGTCTACGTGATGGGTCGGGCAGATCAAGGACCTTTCAGTCTGGCCTGCGAGATCCGCGGGATGGGTGAATTGCTTCTGGACCTCGCTTTGGGTAAAAAACTGGATAAAGTTCACCAACTACTGGATTTCTGCAGAGAAGTTTCCGAACGCTATGTAGTAGCACAAATTGAGCAGGGCGCGCATGCCACCTCGATTGGGGATTCACCTTCGGGACCAGATGTGATTTCACCAAAATATTACCGGGAATTTGCTTATCCGTATGTTAAAAAACTTGTGAGCAATATTCAAAAGAAAGACATTACCCTTGCTTACCATATCTGTGGAAATTCCACCCCGATTATTGAAGACATGGTTAGCACTGGAGCAGCCATCCTCGAAATTGATCAAAAAGCTGACCAGCAAATTTCAAAATCTGCAACCGCCGGAAAAGCTACCTTACTGGGACCAATTGACCCAAGTGAAGTTATGGCAAATGGTACACCTGAGTTGGTTATGGAAAAGTGCAATGAAGCCTTAGAAAATCTATCACCGGGTGGTGGTTTCATTCTCGGGCCAGGTTGTGCCCTGCCACCCAATACTCCAGATGAAAATATCGATGCCATGATCGAGGCAGCCAAAAAGTTTAAGCTCCAATTAAGAGGAGGAGAAAATCAATAGAGCATTTGATTACTCCGACCGGAAAAATTTATTAACTTTATGGAGGATGACATGACCCTAAAAGTAGGAATTGATAACTATAGCTACCATCGTTTTTTTGGAGAGGTTTACCCTCAACAAGAAACTCCCGATCAGCAGATGACCATAGAAGAGTTCCTCAAACGTGCAAAGGAACTCGGCGTGGATGGGGTATCCCTGGAATCGTGCTTTATCAAGAGTTTTGATCCTGGCTACTTGGCGGAGCTCAAAATTACCCTGGATGATCTTGGGTTTGATCGGGTTTGGGCTTGGGGACACCCCGATGGGCTTGAGGGAGGTAAGAATGAGGCAATGCTTCCCGATATGATTGAGCATATTTCATATGCCAAGGCAATTGGCGCAGAGGTGATGCGCGTGGTGGGCAGCAGTCTTGCCTTCCGGTTTGATCCACATGGTCCGCAGCTTGAGAAGCTGACCAAAATGTTCAAGGAAGCCGTGAAAGTGGCTGAAGAGATGAACATCAAGTTAGCTGTTGAGAATCACTTTGATTTTGACTCTGATGAATTTCTAGCCCTGATCGAGGAAGTTGGTTCTCCATATTTTGGTCTCACATTCGATACGGGCAACTTCACACGGTTGTTGGATGAACCAGTGAAAGCCATGGAAAAATTGGGTAAATATGTCTACGCTACTCATGTAAAGGACTTAAAGATTACCCCCAATACCCCTGCTGATGAATGGTTCTTCTTTTCTTCAGTGCCGGTTGGTGATGGTTATGTCAACATACCTGAATTAGCCAGGATGCTCGAAGGTTTAAATTATCAGGGTTTACTAGCTGTGGAGTTGGATTTCGCTCACCCAGAGTATGCTGGGCAGGAAGATGCCGCAGTGGAAAAAAGTGTCAAGTACTTGCAGAAGTTGGTATCAGAAATTTAGTGAAAAAGGAAATGAAAAAATGAAAGAATTGAACGTAGCAATAATTGGTTACAAGTTTATGGGCAAAGCCCACTCGAATGCCTGGCAGAATATCACCAATTTCTTCGATGTACCTATCAAGCCCGTTATGAAGGTTGCCTGTGGGAGAAATGAAGAGGATGTCCAGGAATTTGCGGATCGCTGGGGATGGGAAGAAATCGAGACGGATTGGAAAAAGGTTGTTGAACGTGACGATATCGATATTATCGATATCTCGACTCCTCCAGCGCTGCATTATCCAATCGCGATTGCTGCGGCAAAAACTGGAAAGCATATCTTCTGTGAAAAACCGATATCCCTGACCACGGATGAAGCATTGAAGATGTACGAGGTTGCTGAAGAAGCGGGCGTGGTCCATTATCTCAACCACAATTATCGCCGTTGTCCGGCAGTGATGCTTGCCAAGCAGATGATCGACGAGGGAAAGTTGGGCAAGATCTATCATTGGCGAGGCTGCTATTTGCAATCCTGGCTGATGGATCCCGAATTCACACTCACCTGGCACATGAAGAAAGAAATCGCTGGATCAGGTGCCAGTGGTGGAATCAATTCCCACAGTGTAGACTTGGCTCGCTTCTTAGTAGGCGAGATCAAATCAGTTTCCGCGATGGCGAAAACCTTTATCAAAGAACGTCCCATTTCTGAGGGGACAGCCGGCGGCACATTTGCTTCAGGTGAATCGACCGGGGAAATGGGCAAGGTAACTGTGGAAGATGCTATTTCGATGGTTGTGGAGTTTGAGAACGGTGCCTTGGGTTCATTCGAAGCCACAACCTTCGCAATCGGACGCGAGAATTATAACTACTTCGAGATTTATGGCTCGAAAGGCGCGGTAATTTTCAACCTGGAGCGGATGAATGAACTGCAGTACTACTCAGGTGAGGATGGTGAAGGCGAAAAGGGTTTCAGGACAATCCTGGCAACAGACTCGAGCCATCCCTATATCTCCGCCTGGTGGCCGCCAGCACACAATATCGGCTATGAGCATGAGTTCCATCACGCAGTGTTCGATTTTCTGAATGCGATAGATTCTGGAGAACCAATTGCGCCCAATTTCTACGATGGCTATTTGGGCATGAAAGTGTTAGAAGCTGGCTTGAATTCGGCAGAAACGAAGAAGCAGATCGATATCAGCTGAACTCAAACGATTTGCGAGCGTGACTATAAGTCCAGATCGGGGAGATATTTCACCCCGATCTGGTGGGTTACTCGAATACTTGTTACTTGGAAACCAATTGGTATAAAACCTCCGATAGGTTGATTATCATTAGTTTTGGATGACTCCTGGTCTCAGTGAATGTATTCTTCAACACCCTTTATTCAACTAAAACAACAATCAATCACATCAACTTCAACACTAGTCAATAAACTTCATTACAAAACTCGCAAATAGTGGCCAAGAGATTAATTTGGCGAATATCTGTTCATAGGGCTACAGGTGGACTAAACTCATCCGGAATGGAAATCATCCCCCGTATATTCTGGGTAGCAGGTCGCCTTTCCATCTGTATGTTCTGTGCAACCGTGGTGCAACCGGCAAAGAAATTATAGACAATAGAGACACAATAGATGCTTTTTGCCCCCATAAGTAGACACAATAGAAACTATGGACATAGATACAAGGGATAGACGTTAAACTCTGGGACTCTTAATCGTCAGGTTTCAGTGGAAAATCCTACTTCTTCTCACCTATTGGGGGAAATAGAAATTGGCTTAATTATCGGAATACTTGTCATCAGTAGAATTCCCGATTTATTGTGACCCGTACTTAACTAGATACGTGGTGTAAATTTGTTAGTGGCAGCAAGCCTATCGTTAGTAAGCAAGCCGATTATGGCCAAACTGGAGGCGGAATATGAGAATGACGGCTTGCCAGATGTGTAATCCGCACAGTCAGGATCAATTCAACAAGTCAAATAACAACGAAAGGTAAAATGCCGTCATCACCAATGCAGTAACAAACGCTACCCCGATGAAGTCGCCGAGGCTGATATCCTTGTGGCTCACTAAAATCCATGCTTGGCGTATCCAGTGTTATATACTCCCATCAACATGGAAATCTAACCGCTTACAAAAACATTGCGCCAGATTATGACCAAGACAGCTAATAGATCTCCAAAAATGTAAATAAGAGATACTATGGTTACCCGATCCACGTATTTCATGAGCAATTCGGGGAGCCTTTGATATTTTCTGATCAAATAACTAACAATCAAGAGCGGAATAAAACCAACTATCCATATCCCGAACCAAAAGCGATTTGGTATGTAAGTCTGAAACATAACGAACGATATGGAATCAAGTACATGTATGAAGTAAGCAATGCAGAGCGCCAGGGGTACTAATAACGCGGCCTGTGCCACGATTTGTTGTTTAAGGAGCTTTTGGGGTAATAAGGCTCCAATCAAGATAAATACAAAGGTAATACTGATGCACTCCAGTAATATAAAAGCCATTGTATAAGCAATAGTTCCTATGGTTTCGGATGCTTTGAGATAAAGTATATAAGTTGGAACCTGTTGCAGGACTATGATGATTGCCCAGATGTGAACCGGAAAGACCACTGCAATGAACAAATTATAAATACTTTGCTTTTCTGGGAAACGATTTCTCACCCATATCAATGACGATAGGTCTGCGTTCATTGCACTAATCTATCTCCAGATTTACTTCGGAAACTTTTTGTTCTAAATCATTTCTGAGTGCTGCAGCGATCTCAGGATTAGTTTCATAAATATTGTCCAATTCTTCAGGATCGGTTTCCAGATCATAAAGTTCATATTCATTCTCATACCCTGCATAACCCTTATAGTGAATCATTTTATAAAAATTCTTCACAAGTGCAATCGTGAATGTCGTCAAGCGTGCCCGCTGGGCATTGGTTTTTGCCTCTAACGCAAAAATTCCCCGATCATCATTCAGGGTTGTTTCTAGATCATCAATTGGTAAAATCTCGCCCTGACACCACTCCGGAATAGGGTTACCCGTTATATTGAGTATTGTGGGGACGATATCTATGCAGCTTGTCAAGGTTAGAATATCCTTGCGTTGTATCTGGTGGGGTCTATGAATTACTAAAGGGATATGGATGAGCGGTTCAAAAAGGGTAGGGGTGACATGTTTAAAAATTCCGCGCTCGAACATTTCACCATGATCTGATGTAAAGATTAGATACGTGTTTTCCAGGATTCCTCTACTTTTAAGTTCTGCAATGAAACGACCAAATTCAGCGTCCGCATAAGCAATGAACTCATCATAGCGGCGCGATTCCTCAATCAGATATTCATGGGAACGCCCTTCAGTGAAGAAATGTGGTGGTTTTTGAATCGGTTGCCACCCATCGTCAAATATGCCAATAAATTCTCTTCGAGGCCTATATGGAAAATGAGGTGGAAACAAATGAAAATATCCAAAAAAGGGTTGGGGAGCCATAGAAACTGCTGAAATTATCCAGTCAATTGCATCTTCGAGAATGAAATTCTGTCCATACAGGTTTGTCGGTAACCCTCTTGGAAAGAGGTTTTTGAGTTTCTTTGTTTCTTCGTTAACCTTTGAATTGATCCAGCGATTCACAACTGAGGATACAAAAGGAGATGCTAAATTAATCCGAAAAGAGTCTCGCACATTCTTTTCACCCCAGAAAGATGCATTTGGATCATTTGGAAAGAGCAGATTCGAATATGTACTAGAGAAGATGCTATGTTCCTCTACATTTGGAAATTGGTGTACAGCGTCGCCAAATTGGTTTATCAGGCCTCGTGCAATGGGATTACGAGTAAAAGCCATGGTGAAATAATATTCAGAAAGCAAATGAAATAAATTCTTAGCCTGAAATTCATCTTTTATCGTGCCGAATTGATGATATCCTCCATGCGCCCAGGGATAGGTACCCGTTAACAAGGATGCTGTGCCCGGCATTGTGAAATTTCCTGCAGCATAATGACGATGATAGACTGTGGATTTTTCTGCAAAATCAGATAAATGGGGGGTTGTTTCGTGATGATATCCGTAGGTAGATATATGTCCGGCTGATAGTGCATCGAACACCACGATGATAATATTTGGAAGTTTCTTTTCTTGAAAACTGATAGTGTTTCCAGTTTTGTCTGGTAGCCTCTGAATCCCTAGCCCAGCCAAAGAGGTTAAAGCTAAAAGCTTAAGAAATTCTCTGCGACTAATTTGCCCTGTGGTCATCTTTTTCCCTGATTTTTGGAATGAGTTGCCCTGATCGCACGCCTCCAACTTGCACATAGGTTATGTGTGGATCAAGGTGTTCTGGACAGTCGACAAAACCGGTGGCGCAGAATACTGGGTTACCAGCAAGTTGGAAATGACCATTGAAGAAACCGCTTTCTATGCTTTGGATGTCTGGTAATTGGATGTCTGCCACCATAGTTTCAAGCAGGTCACCGGCGTAGAAAGTGCTCAATATCGCCTTGAAGTTTCTCCGTGCAACCATATCAGCTTGGCTACTTGTGCATTTGTGCGTTTGAAATTCCAGCGTTTGCACTCAGGTGTCCCTTGGCTCGCATCCCAAATTGTCATCTTCCGGTCTGCTATGCACCAGTTTCTCACTCATCCGACCAACTTGCCTAACGCAACTGCGTAAGTCCTAATATTAAATTCAGTTCAATGTTTGGTGCAGGAATTGAGCCAAGACTAAGTTTTCAGATTAACTACAATGGTTGGTAATATAGATTTTTACGACAAGCTATTATCTTGTCTATTTTCTGTGTTGAGATGAAAC
>CALBUI010000030.1 GCA_937968125.1 uncultured Anaerolineales bacterium
AGGCGTTTTTCTATTTCAACGCATTCGTGCTGCGGGTGAAGATCGACGCTTTCGGGATATCAAGCCTTCATTTGCCCGGTTTTTGCTAACCTGGACCATACAGGGTTTGTGGGTCGCTCTGACTGTTGCAGCTGCTTTAGCGGCGATAACAACCATAACCAGACGCGATTTGGGCCTCATTGGTCTGCTTGGTTTTCTGGTATGGCTGATTGGTTTTGGCATTGAAGTGGTCGCCGATCAACAGAAAAGCAGGTTTCGGGAAGATCCTGAGAATGCTGGGAAGTTCATCGATAGGGGCCTCTGGTCCTGGTCGCGCCACCCCAATTATTTTGGGGAGATTGTTTTGTGGATCGGAGTTGCCATCATTGCGGTTCCCGTCCTCAACGGCTGGCAGTATCTGACCCTGATTTCACCTATCTTTGTGATCATCTTGTTGACCCGGGTCAGCGGGGTGCCCATGCTGGAAAGACGGGCGGACGAAAAGTGGGGTGGGCAGGCGGACTATGACGATTATAAAACCAGGACTTCTCTGTTGATCCTGCGACCTCCTTCAGCAAAGGAATAACAGGAAGATCCTTTCCCAAGAATCAAAAACGAAGCGGGTAGTAAGATTTTCCCGCTTCGAATTTTGATTTTTTGCCAGTCTTCCCAGGTTTCTGAATATTTTTTCCTTATTTTACTTGGGCGAACAGAATAGGGGTTTTGTCAGCGGTCAATTTTGCGTTGATAGTCACATCTGCATCAGCAGGCAAATCAACCGGGCCTAAAGTCATGCTGGGCAATGGCGTACCATCAGCCAGGGTTACTGTAATTGTGTATGTGTCTGCCCGCATCGATGTTGAAATGCTGTCTCCAAACCTGAAATCAGGAATTGCCAGGGCGCCATTGATGTACACGTTCACCGGTAAAGCCTTTTTCATGCCCAAACTGCGGCCATCAATGCTGTGGCGAACCTTGACATCAAAAGTGCCATCGCTCATCATCATTTCCTCGCTCTCAGAGGCTTTTACATTGAGGTATGGAGTTTCGTCATTAGCGAGTAACGCTTTGACATTGACATCCACGCCAGCGGGTATTGAAACGGGCCCAACTGTCATACTGGGTAGCGGGGTGCCATCTAACAGGGTTACATCGATTGTGTAAGTGCCGGCCGGAAGAGTCGTGGAGATTTTGTCACCAAAGCGGAAATCGGGGATCGCCAATTGGTTGTTGATATACACATTGACGGGCAATTCTTTGTCAATGTCTAATTGCTTACCATTAATCAGGTGGGCGACGTCTAAGTTGAATTCGCCAGAATTAGCTGAAGCCTGGGGAACACTGAAGGCAGCTGCGAAAAGCAGGGCGCCGATTATGCCTAAAAAGGTCAAGTTCTTGCGAGTGAGTAGTTTCTTCATGATAATATTTCCTTTCTCCATTTCTGTTAAGCTGGGAAGCTTTTGGTTAATTTGTATTGAACGATGGCAGCATTCTACATAATAATCCGGTATTTGTCAAGTATTTGTACGGGTAATGTCTATTAATGTTTGATGAGAAAATAGTGTGCTTATACTTCCTAGATTAACCACCCACATTGTTATATGCAAATCCTTTCATCGACAGTTCACTTGATTACCGGTAATCCTATGATATATTTTTTGATCAGTACTAGGTGATACCAGTGGAGAGGAACAGATCATTGCGATGCTTAATATTTTCTTCCGAAGGTAAAATTAAATTACAAATATCCTAGTCTCGGTGGATACAATTGGCATATTACAGAAGATCTGCTCTCATATCTTTTCTGTCTCTACCTTTAGGCTTATTGGCAGAGATGAATTTCCGCCGCCTGCCTAGCTTACCAGCCACAAATCCTGATTGTGTGTTTCCCTCCCTATCGATAATCATTCCTGCCCGGGATGAGATGCATAACCTGCAGGTTGTTTTGCCTTCTTTGCTCAACGTCCACTATCCAGGAATGTTGGAAATCTTGGTGGTAGATGATCATTCTAGTGACAACACATCCAAAATAGTCGAATCATACGGGGTGAAAATGTTGCGCTTGATGAATGGTATTCCCCCGGGATGGAAGGGAAAACCGTTTGCCTGCCACCAAGGAGCACTTCAAGCAAAAGGTAATTGGCTGCTTTTTACGGATGCTGATACAGTTCACACCAAAGGGGGTATTGCACGAGCTATTTGCCATGCTCAACGCGCCAATCTGGACGGATTAAGCCTGTTCCTGGAGCAGCAGGCTGCTAGCAGGATCAATGGCCTTGCGCTAGATGCTGCATTTGCTGGACTTTTCGCCGGTTGGGGTACTGCAAACTCAATTCTTAACGGCCAGTTTATCCTCGTTCGCCGGGAGATATACTTTGATAGTGGAGGTTTTGCAGCTGTCCGTAACGAAGCACTTGAAGATGTTGCTTTCGGAAATCGGTTGGCAACACAAGGCTATCGATTGCAGATTATGAAAGGTGATAATATCGCTGGGGTAAATATGTATGCCAGTCACAAGCAGATGTTTCTCGGGCTTTCTCGCCTTGGAGCAGGCACCTTTCAATGGCAGGGCTTATGGACTGGCTTCACAGCTCTGCATGTTGCCGCACTCGTATCTCCCCTAATCACATTAATTGGTGTGCTGTGCGGACGGTTAAATTGGTTATGGCTTCCTATCACCTGGAGTACAGCCTCGTTGAGTTTGCTGCCCTGGTCTCGACGGTCGGGTAATGGCAAACTGGCACTCCTGGCTCCTCTCGGAGCGCTTGTTGTTCTGCTCTCTGCGCTTTTCGGTTTAGTCAGCCGTTCAATCGGAATAGGCATTCCCTGGAAAGGACGCAAAGTTTAAGCACCCTTGACTCTCCGATCAACCTTTCAGCTACTGCGAAGCTTTGATAATGTAGTGCGTCCGATTTTAAAGGAATATTACAGATGGTGATCGATTTTATATGGGTGATTTTTGCCTTATTCTGCGGTTCCTTGCCGCTTTCTTACTGGCTAGGCAATCTGGTCTTAAAAGTTGATATCCGCCAGTATGGTGATGGCAATCCAGGTGGAGTTAATGTCTGGAAGGCAGGTGGTCCAAGGTGGGGGATATTGGCAATATTGCTGGATGGACTGAAAGGATTTCTTCCGGTTGCATTGGCTGTATACTTGGGGGGAGTAGATGGTTGGTGGTTGTTTCTGGTTAGTTTGGCCCCGGTTCTCGGGCATGTTTTCTCCCCTTTCCTGAATTTTCGTGGCGGCAAAGCCCTAGCTACCACCTTCGGCGTTTGGACTGCTTTAACACTTTATATTGTTCCAATAGCATTTGGCATTTCTCTTGGGTTATGGATTTGGTTGTTTAAAAATGATGGCTGGGCAATTCTGGCTGGTGTGTTCACTGTCCTGGTCTTTCTATTGGTTGGGGGATTTGATCAAGTATTGGTCGGAACATGGATCGCAAATGGCGGCATCCTTACCTGGAGGTACAGTGAATTGATTATTAATTCTAACCAATCTGAATAAGGACACCGGCATGTTCACAGTTTTCGTGAATGGTTCGGGGCAAACAGTAAATCTAAGCATGCTTGTTATGTTATGACTACCAAGTTAGAATAGCGTCTATATCCATTGATGACTAGGATGAAATAAATAGTTTTCGATCGAGAGGTAGGAATGAATTTAAAAGTCAACAGACAGGATTACCAGGTTGAGGATACCCCTGACAGGCTTTTATTGTGGGTGTTGCGCGATGAATTGGGTTTGACTGGCACCAAATTTGGGTGTGGGATTGGCATTTGTGGGTCATGTACAGTACATTTGGATGGGTCTCCCACGCGCGCCTGTATAACCATGTTGTCAGCAGCAAATAACATGGAAGTGCGCACCATTGAGGGCTTGGCGGAAACCGATTCTGCCGGCGAACCCGTCTTGCACCCGGTTCAAAAGGCCTTCCTGGATGAACAGGTCCCACAGTGCTCCTGGTGCATGTCTGGCCAGATGATGACCGCAGTAGCTTTACTGGAGCAGAATCCAAACCCGAATGCTGATGAAATTCGCCAGGCCATGAACAGTGTTTACTGCCGGTGTGGAACCTACTACCGCATTCGCAAAGCAGTGGAACGAGCTGCACAATTGAAGGCAGTTGAACAATGACAGAAAACATGAACGAACCCGTCAAACCTCGTAAACGTAGACGACTGAGTCGGCGCGATTTTCTGATCGTACTTGGCGTGGGTGCTGCTGGCTTCTATGCTGGTGTCAGGCTTGGCACGCCTTACTTGCGTCTGCGATTGGTTGATTTCTTGGAAGAATCGGGCGGTCCTCCTTCGAACATTGATGCGCCACCAGATGCTTGGTTTGAAATCCTGATCAATAACACTGTTAACCTTTACCTGCCAAAATCCGAGATGGGTCAGGGTGTGCATACTGGTTTAGCACAAATTGCCGCCGAGGAGCTTGATGTCGATTTGGACCAAATGCAGGTATTCCATGCTCCAACCACAAGGTTAGTAGATCCGGTTGGTACATCGGCCAGCAACACCATTTCCAGCCTGTTTACCCCTCTCCGTGAAGTGGCTGCAACCTTGCGCGAGTTGATGCGCGCCGAAGCAGCCAGCCAATTAAATGTCCTCCCCCAGGATCTGGTTTTAGAGGCTGGCGTATTCAGTGTGAGTTCCAATCCAGATCAGCAGCGTAAATATGGAGAGTTGTTTCAGTCTTTAGATCAATGGGAGTTACCCGAAAATCCCCCAGCACTAAAAGATCCGAGTCAGTATCGACAAATTGGGCAGCCGTTACCCCGCGTTGATCTACCCGCCAAGATAGTCGGGAAAGCAGTTTACGGTTTTGATGTCCGGATTCCCGGTATGCTTTATGGCGCTGTGGCTCGCCCGGAAACCATCGAGGGAAAGTTGGTCAACGCCAGCCCTGGTCAAGCTGCCAGTCTACCCGGTGTTGTAAAGGTTGTCACCGAAGACGATTTTGCCGGGGTGGTAGCCAAGTCGCGCGAAGAAGCATATCGGGCATTAGCAAGCCTGCAGTTGGAATGGGATCCGGGTAAGCTCTGGCAGCAGGAAGAAATTGAGGCTATGGTCACAGTTGGTCAGGGTCGTGGTGTGGTCATTCAGAGAGAAGGTAATGTCAATCAAAACTTGAATAACGGGACTTTGGTGGAGGCTGAATACCGCACCCCGATGGCTTTCCATGCTTATATGGAGCCAATGGCCGCCGTCGCAGATGTGGGTCCTGATAAAGTAGAGATTTGGGCTTCCACCCAGGCGGCCAATCGCCTAAGAGGAGCGGTTGCAGAGGCAATCCAGCGCCTGCAGGATGAAATTGTGGTTCATCCAGTGTACTTAGGTGGTGGGTTCGGACGCAAGATCGACGAGCTGGCTGCAGTAGAGGCCGCCCGTCTTTCACAGACAGCCGGCCAACCAGTCCAGGTGGCAATGAGCCGTCCAGAAGATTTCAACACAGGTTTTTTACGACCACCCACACACAGTATCCTGCGGGCAAGCCTGGATGAAAATGGCATGATCCTGGCAATCGAACACGAGGCATCCAGCGGAGAAGTGGCTTTCCCTTTCCTGCCTTCTATCATGGGTACTGTCATGGGAGCCGATTTCGGCTCCTATCGCGGGGCTAATGTATATTATGCCGTTCCGAATAAGCAGACGACAGCTTGGTTGGCGAAATTGCCTGTCTCCACTGGTTGGTGGCGCGGCCTGGGATTGATGCCCAATACATTTGCTGTTGAAAGCTTCATCGATGAGCTGGCCAACTCGGCCAATCTAGATCCACTTGAATTTCGACTACGCCATTTACCGGATGATGAAACAGGGCAGCGAACTCGTAATGCATTGCAGATCGCTGCAGAAGAGGTAAATTGGGGTGCTTCCCTCCCGGAGGGACATGCTCATGGGATCGCAATGAGCTACGATTATGGCACCATCATAGTAGAAATTGCTGAGGTATCAGTGGAGAATGATCAAATTCGCGTGCACAAAGTGACTGCGGTTGCCGATCCAGGCCTGGTCATCAATCCTGACAACGTCATAGCCCAGACGCAAGGCGCCATAACGATGGGATTAAGCGCCTCGCTGCTGGAAGAAGTTCAGATCAGGGATGGCGCCTTCCAGGCCACCAACTTCAACCAGTATCCACTTCTGCGTAATGCCGATGCCCCAGATATCAAAGTGGTCGTGCTCAACAGCCGAAATTCACCAACTGGAATGGGCGAACCACCCATAGGTCCTATCCCAGCCGCGGTGGCAAATGCTGTTTTTGTAGCAACAGGTCAGCGTTTACGCCGCCTGCCATTGAAATTCGACTAACCAATCTGATTAACTCAAGGGGATAGGGGGTTGCCAATCCTTCCTTATGCTCCGTTGCAATAGCGGTGGAAAAAGGTTGCGATACTTCGAGGTAAGGTAATTTGCTTCCAGCATAATAATCCTTGATGCTGTCTCAGTCAAAATTGGCTCCTGGAGTAGATATAATCTTTAGTCTCAGCATCAAGATGAATGCCTCCTGGTTAACTCGCCAGGAGGCAAAGTATTTATTTGGATTGTATTTATTTCTGAGAATGATTATTTCGCCCCCTGCACACGGTATTTGCGGATCAATACAATGATTAATATCACCACGATCAACCCTGCAGCAATTAATGCGGAGTTTGCTACAATTGATGTGTCGTTATGCTGTACTGCGATACCAATGTATGCCCAAACCAGCACGAGAGAATAAGCAATATCCGCGCGAGTCAGACTCATGATTGCAGAGATGACTACCCCAGCAGCCAACATGATTACAGCCCAGATCTCAGCGCTGATCCCCCAGCCGTTCCAATCAAGATAATAAAGCAGTTGGGTGGTATTGGCGATAGTAGCCACTGTGATCCATCCTAAATAAATGCTGAAGGGGATGTGCACAGCCCACTTTTCTGCATTGGATACATCGCCTCGACCTATATC
>CALBUI010000031.1 GCA_937968125.1 uncultured Anaerolineales bacterium
AGCTTTTAAAGAACGAGCATTCACTCACAGAAATTCAGGGAAAATCGCGGCGCAGCCGCGATTTTTTTTAATTCGGAGTAAGTTTGCATTCGAATGATACCCGGGGGAAGGCGATATGGCAAGGGTATGCTGTTCGACCAAATTACGCCCCTTTCAGATGGGTGGATTGTATACGAAGTACACCCAAAGGAAGAAGGGAATTAACCCACCGACTGCGATTAAAGCGAGTAAAGCCAATAATATCGTAATCCAATCTAAATCAAATGGATCTGTGTTCTTTTGACTGGTTCCAGGTGAGGGCGGCGACTCGTAAGGCTGGGTTGCTGCAGTGCTTGTCGCCACCACTGCAGGGGTGGATTTAGCAAGATTTTCAGGCTGAGCTGCTTCATTTTGCAAAGTTTGCAGCACTCTACCTAATTGATCAGCTGTCCGATAGCGTGCAGATGGTTCTTTCGAGAGCACTTTCAAGATGATTTGCTCCAGCTCTGGGGAGATTTCGGGATTCAGTTCCCTGGGGGCGGTGGGTAGGTCTTGACGGTGCATCCTGGCTAGTTCAGATGAGGACGAAGCGCTAAATGGCGGCTGTCCAGTTAGCATCTCATAAGTGATGACGCCAATTGAATACACATCAGAGGCTGGAGATGGAGCAATACCAGCAGCCTGTTCTGGCGAAAAATAGTGAGGCGAACCCCACACAATATCAGCTTTCTCATCCGGATGAATGGATACCAAAGCGCGAGCGATCCCGAAATCGACCACCTTCAGGCGTTGGTTGGGGGTTATGAGCAGGTTTTGAGGTTTGATGTCGCAGTGAACGAGTCCTGCCCGGTGGGCATACCCGACTCCCGCACAGGCCTGCTCCATCAATGTCAGGGTTTGCTGAATTCCGAATTGCTCAGAGTTATCTAAAAGCTGTTTTAGATCTGTGCCGGGAACATATTCCATGATGATGAATAATCTCTCGGCATCAAATCCAAAATCATGGACTGTGACAATATTGGGGTGGGAAAGATTGGCGGCGGCTTTCGCTTCTTGATGGAAATGCTCACGAAAAGCTGGATCCGTTGAGTATTTTTGTCTTAAGACTTTTATGGCAACATTGCGTTCCAGGGTTAGATCGCGAGCTTTGTAGACAACCGCCATGCCACCTGTGCCCAAGGTGTCCTCAACTTTGTAACGGTCATTGATCAGGGTGATTTCAGACATACTTTATGTGTACTTGATACTTTAGTTTAGCCCACTTCGGCAGGCTCATTGCAGTGCCTGTCCCGCCAGGTTCTCGGGCGGGGCTCTTGTGGGTGTATTAGACCTGTCTACAGGCACAAGGCCACCGCATTTACGGGGCAGGCACTATACTACAACTCAATATCGAGGAATTTTCAGCGATGTTCTCTATTTTTCGCCTGGCTCGTCTTCGAAATTGTACCACTCAACGATCTGCTGATTTCGAGTAGAATCATGCCACCTCGCAAGTGAAATAAGAAATTAAAAATGCCGAACACACTCCTGGTTTACAACCCTGTAGCTGGCCGCTATCCTTCTAGAATGCTGACAGAACGTGCAGCTGAAGTATTAGAAGGCTATGGTTGGGAAGTGGAAATTGAGACGACCAGCGGAGGGGAGCATATCCGCTCCTTAGCCAGTCAGGCAGTGGAAGAGGAGAAGGATTCTATCGTTGTAGTTGGGGGAGATGGCTCGCTAAATAAAGCCCTGCCGGGTCTCGTTGGGACGGAAACAGCGCTCGGCGTATTACCGGCTGGAACAGCGAATGTATGGGCGCAGCAGATCGGACTGCCAGGGTTGAGCTTGACGAGATGGAAAGCTTTAGAAGAAAGTGCCCACCGGCTCGCCAGAGGACAGATTAAGAAAATGGATGTTGGATTGAGCAACGATAAGCATTTCCTATTATGGTCGGGAATTGGTATTGACGCCTTTATCGTTCACCGCATAGAACCCAGAAAACAATGGGAAAAGAATTTTTCCGTAATGCGTTACGCAGCGAGCGCGGTCTGGAGTGCCAGCCGATGGCAGGGGATTAATCTGCGGGTCGAGACAGATGATTTAGATATTGAGGGTAAGTTCTTGTTGGCTGAAGTGAGTAATATCCGCTTATATGCAGGCGGATATGCAACTCTTTCGCCTCAGGCGAGCTTAGATGATGGTCAGATGGAATTGTGGTTGTTTGATGGAGAGAGTCTTGAAGAAGTGCTCCAACAGGCTTGGTCGGTATGGACTGGCCAGCATGTCAATTCAACCCGGGTTCAATTTAGACAGTTCAAAAAGGTGACATTAGAATCCGATACGCCAATTTATCTCCAAATGGATGGAGAACCGGAAATCGGCGGTAAACAGGTATCGATCAGTGTACTTCCCAGAAGTTTGAAAGTGTTAATACCTGAAAGGGCTCCGAACGAATTATTCCAGGTGAATTAATAACTAGAGTGAGGAAACATGAGACAAGTTGTTGATTTCATCAAACACAAACCAATTGTGGTGCTGCTTATCGCCCTACCATTAGCTTATGTCGCTGAACTGCTGCATTGGGGGCCGTTGTGGGTTTTTATCTTGTCCGCTGTCTCGGTGATCCCACTGGCAGCCCTGATTGGGGAAGGCACTGAAGCGTTAGCAGCTTATACAAATCCACGTATTGGTGGTTTATTGAATGCAACCTTGGGGAAT
>CALBUI010000032.1 GCA_937968125.1 uncultured Anaerolineales bacterium
TACTCACCCGTTCGCCACTAGGAGTAAAAACCGAAGTAAATACTCCCCGTTCGACTTGCATGTATTAGGCACGCCGCCAGCGTTCATCCTGAGCCAGGATCAAACTCTCCGCAAAAAAATGCATCTACAAAGAGATGCGAGTTTACTTACGTATTACTGTTCACACTTATCCCGTTCTTTCTCAGGTACTTCCTATCACTCTTCAGTTGTTAAGGTTCAAGTCTGACAGACGCGCAATCGCCAATGCCACCTGACATTGGCACCCACACCGTCAGATAAACGGTCTCAGCATTTACAATCTGATTCAGTTGTAATAGATCTTCACAAATCGTGCGAGATCCATGTTGAGTGTTCGTTGAGAGCATTATAGCGCGTTTCCAGGGCATTGTCTAGCATTTCAGAGGTGGAATCGATAAGAAAAGTATTAGAAAACCACGGATTCGACCAATATTTTAGTAAATCAACGATTTCGTTCGAAAATATCGTAGTAACCCTGGTCGAGTTCATCGTCAGTCAAGTGCGCATAACGTTGAGTGACGCTGATGTTCTTGTGACGAGCCAACTCCTGGGCCAGCTTCAAATTCCCTCCCGATCCTTGCAGCACAGTGGTGACAAAGTAGTGCCTGAATGAGTGGGGGGTAATTGTGCCTTTGGCTTCACTACCTAAAGCAGCTGATACGCTGTTAGCGACAATATTCTGGCCTGATCTAGTTGTAATCGGTTTTATTTTCTTACCAGCTCCTTTATCGTGCCTGGCAAAGAGGGGTAGGGAGGTCAATGACCTGCCCGAACCACCATCATGTTCTTGACGAGCTCTGAGATAATCTTCGAGAACTCGCATGGTTTGCTTTGAAAACCTGACCACAGCTTGTTGATCGCCTTTGCCGATAATGACGGCTTTGCCCTCGTTCCAGTCGATATCACCCCGGCGTAATCCGCATGCCTCATGCACACGCATGCCCGTGTTGGCCAAGGTGATCAGAAAGGCTCGATCTCTCAGATGGC
The DNA here is from genome assembly GCA_937968125.1 of uncultured Anaerolineales bacterium. Taxonomy (GTDB): domain Bacteria; phylum Chloroflexota; class Anaerolineae; order Anaerolineales; family UBA4823; genus PFL25. Next base: position 1,006 of record CALBUI010000032.1, read on the forward strand.
GCAGCTTTTCCATCTCGTCTTCAACAGGTCGGGATGCAAGATTATTTGCATATTCCAGCACATTCTCAATATCTTCCTTGGGAAATTGTGGTAAGCGCTGTCCAACGCGCCTGGCTCGCTGGCGGATGAGCATACGAACACGGGGTAAATTTGGCTCCAACAATCTCTCAGCAGCCAAGAACTCATAGAAGCCGTTTAAAGCAGTCAAATACAACCGTTCAGTCGTAGGGGAATAACTTTTCAGATAAGAAGCAAACCAGGTTACTGCATCTTCAGATAACTGTGAGATATCACTTTTTCCAGGATCTAAGCTGAAATCTTCCAATGCCTGGGCGAAAGAGTTCAATGCGTTCTTGTAGGTGCGGGCAGTGTTGGCGCTGCGAGAAAGCGTCACACTTGCTAGGAATTCCTGAATTGATTCTTTTATCGATTTATTAGATTGCATTAGCGATGATTTCCATTGAATTATTCATTCTTATTATGTTACTGATAATAATAGTTATCAGAATCATAACAGAAAATTGGATGCAAGTCAAGTCATTAAGCCCTACCCTATCCAAATTATTTTATTCTTCTGATCTCGTTACTAAGAAAAAACCGTAAATTGGGTAAGTATTTGTTGGAGCACAACACAAAGAACCTATGACACTATCTAATTGGCTTATTGGAATGAATATATCCCCTACCCCATAGAATATGTGCACATTTTCATTCTAAAGCGTATTCAGATGTGGTATTACCAGGATTGACTTGAGTAAATACAATGATTTCACACTCCAAGAAAGATTAGAGCTGGTTATAAGCGATACTTGATAGTTTATGAAAGCAATGAGCGATAAAATCGAGTTGAATTAGTGGTGATTATACGACTATACGAAAAATTATTAGAGGATTTGTGGCTTTTTATGCGTAAAGTAGCGATTTTGGGCGTCGGGCAGACGAAAATATCTGAACATTGGGGGATGTCACTTAAGGAGTTAGCTGCTGAAGCGATATTTGCAGCACTGGAAGACGCGGGACGAAGTTCAATCGATGGGCTTTTTATTGGTAATATGCTGTCCGGTTCCTTGAATAAGCAAGAAAACTTGGGTGTTTTGCTCCCGGATTGGGCTGGCTTGACGCCTGTTGAAGGTGTAAAAATTGAGACGGCCTGCAGTTCAGGCGGTTCAGCCATTCGGACAGGATTAATCGCAGTGGCATCTGGTGAACTCGACAGCGCCCTAGTAGTCGGGGTTGAGAAGATGTCAGATGCGAAATTACTGGAAACAACCTCGGCATTAGCAACAGCAGCAGATGCGGACTATGAAACTGCTCATGGGCTCTCTTTCGTAGCCCTTAATGCACTAATCATGCAGCGTTACCTGCACGAATACAACTGGAATCACGCGGATTTCGCGCCTTTCTCAGTGGTAGCCCACCAGAATGGGGTGCGTAATCCTAATGCCAGGCTGCAAACCAAAATTACTGAACAGGAATATCAAGACTCGCGGATGATTGCAAAGCCGATCAACCTGCTGGATGCCTCCCCTATTGGCGATGGCGCCGCGGCTGTTGTGCTGGTGGCAGCTGATGAATTCCAAAATAATGGAAATTCCAATTTGGTTCACATCCTCGCCTCTGCAGCAGCAACAGACACGCTTTCAATACACGATCGAAAGGACCCTCTTTGGCTCTCGGCTTCGGAAATCTCCGCCAGGCGAGCTTATTCACAGGCAGGAATACAACCAGAGGATATCGATCTATTCGAACTCCATGATGCGTTTACGATTATGTCAGCGCTTTCTTTGGAAGCATGTGGATTTGCTCCCAGGGGTCAGGGACCTAGAATGGGACAGGATGGAGATATTGCTCCTTTTGGGAAGCTTCCGATATCTACTTTTGGAGGTCTCAAAGCACGAGGTCACCCGGTTGGTGCAACTGGTGTTTATCAGATTGTTGAACTGGTCAAGCAATTACGCGGTGAAGCTGGTAAAAATCAGGTTGATCGGGCACATATTGGCATGGCCCAGAATATTGGTGGCAGTGGTGCTACAGCAGTAACTCACATTCTGCAAGGCATTTAATCTACCCCCTCCCTATTCCAACAACACTATACCCAATAAAAAAAGGTGGATATTTCACCAATTATAGATTCGCGTCTTATCTCGACCCCTCTGAGATGTCAGTTGTTAGTCCAAGGACAGAAAATTTCTCCATTTCAATATTCATGTAAATATAGTACAATCGTTCTAATTATTCTTATTTGAGTGGGACGATTATGGAACCTCAAGAACGATTGAAAATCCTGTCATCCGATATGGATTTTGAGCTGGCAGAAGATTTTAACTGCCCAAAAATTGAATCCAAGAAGAAATACTCCGGGTTTGTCCACGATGCAGTCATGCCGAATGGAAAAACGATCCCATTATTGAAGACCCTGCTTACTTCTGCTTGTGAAAGGGATTGCCATTATTGTCCTTTCAGAGCGGCTCGCAACTTCAGGCGAACCACTTTAAAGCCGGATGAAATGGCCCAAATATTCATGGGTATGCATCGGGCCGGCATTGTCGAGGGATTGTTTTTAAGTTCTGGATTGATTGGAGGTGGGGTATCTACCCAAGATCGGCTGATCGATACAGCTTATATCTTGCGTAAGAAACTCGGGTTTAAAGGCTATCTCCACCTGAAAATTATGCCTGGTGTAGAAATTGACCAGGTTGAACAAGCGATGAAACTGGCGAATCGCGTTTCCATCAACCTGGAAGCCCCCAATCCGAAAAGATTAAATATTCTCGCTCCTCATAAAGAATTTGGGGATGAACTACTGCAGCCATTGAAATGGATCAACGGAATTCGTTCCTCCAATCCAAAAAATACCAGTTGGAACGGGAGATGGCCCTCAGTGGCAACACAATTCGTGGTTGGAGGTGCAGGTGAAAGCGATGTCGAATTATTATCAACTACTGAATACCTCTATCAGGATTTGAATTTACGGCGCACATATTTTTCTCCCTTCAATCCAGTAAAAGATACTCCCCTAGAAGGTCAGCCGGCAACCAAACTCCAGAGAGAGAGTCGCTTGTACCAGGCTTCTTTCCTGATCCGTGATTATGGTTTTTCTATGGAAGAATTACCTTTTAACCAGCAAGGGAATTTGCAGGATTCGGATCCAAAACTATCCTGGGCAAAGCTGCATCTTACAGAGAATCCGGTTGAAATTAATCAAGCGAATAAGGAACAACTGCTCAGGATACCCGGTATCGGACCAAAAGGAGCTGCAACCCTGCTCCGGGAAAGAAGAAAAAACAGGTTGAGAAGCGTTGAAGAGTTACGGAATATCGGAATCAATCCCACCCGAGTAGTACCATTTATCTTGTTAGATGGTCATCGTCCGAGCCGACAGCTTTCCTTACTCTAACCTGCCGTCCCCTCTAGAAATAGAACTATCAAGATAATTTCTTGAACTACCGAACAAAATACCACCAGAAGGATATATAATTTCCTGGATTCTATTGATGGTGGATTCTATGACGAAAACAGGGAAAGTTAAGCAAGTCTTGCATATTGGAGTCGATATCGGGGGTACATTCACAGACTTTGTCATTTTCAATCCATCAAATGGGGAGTTGCATACCCACAAAAGGTCGTCTACTCCCGAAAATCCGGCCAAAGCTGTGATAGAAGGTTTGAAACATCTTTTAACAGAGCAAGAGATA
>CALBUI010000033.1 GCA_937968125.1 uncultured Anaerolineales bacterium
GATACATCAACTTTGTTTGTCGTCTGTATAGGTGCAAAAACATCGGTTTCTGGGTGAAAATTTGTTAGATCCATCATACCGTCAGACATATCTCTTCACTTTTTCTACAAGCTGGGTAAGGACCAAAGTAACCTGCGGTAATTATTCGATACAACCAGGTGTTCATTCCGCTTGATCGGTTCTTCGATTAACGCAAAAGGTGTAAGTAATAAACGGGAAACAGTTGCCAGGAACAAAATTAATTTGTAAACCAACACAGTTAAATTGGAGTGATGCTTTCTGAAATAGAGTATCTTCCCGGCATACAATCTCAGAAACATCTCCTCCGCCACCTGCTGCGTACTTTGTGCACCATAATGGATTACCACAGAAACTGGCAGCCAGTATAAATACCAGCCACCCTTTTTGAGTCGGGTACACAAATCTACTTCTTCCGAATAGATGAAATACTCTTCGTCAAATAGTCCAAATTGTCCTAATGCTTCTCGCCGGACAAGCATGCAGGCTCCCAACAACGAATCAACCTCTCTCACCGATTCCAGGTCCCATTTTTCCATTGGATAATTCGCGTATGGTACAAAAGCGTCCAGGTGGAACATTCGCCAGAATTCTTTGGAGAGTGTCGGTACTGGAAAAGCTGAGATTTGTAAGGTCTTATCTGGGTTGAGCAGCCGAGAACCAACCATGCCTGCATTTGGTTGTTCGTCCAGATATTGAACCAGATATTCAATTGCATTGGGTTCAACGACTGTATCAGGATTAAGCAGCAGGATGTAATTTCCTTCGCTTCGTTGGAATGCCTGATTGTTAGCCCTGGCAAAGCCAATGTTTTCTTCGTTGTCAATTAATTTCACTTGTGGGTAGCGATCCCTGATCAATTCTGGACTGCCATCCGTTGAAGCGTTATCCACAACCCAAATCTCAAAATTAGAATTTGGTGGAGATGCGTATACGGAATCGATACACTCTACCAGCAACTTTTTGGTGTTCCAATTGACAATAATTATCGATAAATCCATTCTTGCCCCGCCACTAAATATAGCTGTCAACAATCTCCACGATATTCTCTACATAAAAGTCGATATTCATTTGGTCCTCAATGACCTGCCGGGCATTGGATCCTAATCGTTTGCGTTCCTTGCTATCCCCCATCAGGCGAAGTATATGATCTCGTAGCTCATCTGATTCCCCAGGTTTCGAAAAGAGACCTGTTTCAGCATGTTGAATGTAATTATCTATTCCCTCGGTCTTCGAGATGATTAGCGGTTTTGCCATTGCCATTGCCTCGAGTAATGTATTCAAACCAGCGCCATAATTGTTCTCAAACAAGGGCACTAGAATCAATTTCGCCCCATTGTATAAATCTCTTAATTCGGTGTATGGGATCTTGCTGACCAGAGTCACATTCGGTTTTTCTATGATCTCGAGGTTAAATTGAGACCAGGGGCTGGATGCGACAATTACCAGTTGGATATCTGTGCCATTAACGGCCTCAATTAGTGTCTTATAATCTCGCTGCTCCTGGCCGATTGCCAGTATGTAATCCCCATTTTCGTTGTGCTCTGGGCGGAAGAAATTATGGTCGACCTTATCGAAAATAAAATCAACACTTGAGGTTGGAAATTCCATGCTATTAACTGCAAATTCAGCTTGTGCCTGGCTAACACAAATTACATGCGTGACATATTCACGAAACTTCCAGTACTTGTATAGCCAAGTTTTCGGTATAGAGGAGAGATGGTGCCCAATTAAGATATGTGGCGCATCTTCCCTGAACGCGGACATAAAGAATGACAGAGGTATGCCAGATTTCTCTGAGGCAGATAAATAAAGGTTAAAATCGGAAAATTTCTTCGCGGTCCAGTAAGCCTCGATGAAATCGATCTTGATCCGGTTTTCGATATCTCGAATTGGTTTGTACCAGGATCCGTTGTGATTCTCATAACCGAGGGTTTCCCCGCCAATTTTCTTCGCAATTTCTAAATAATCAACCCGCGGCGAAAGATCGTGATCAACTTCCCATTGATATTGGTTCGAGGGAGTTACCGCATTGCTGACTAAAACTAGTGGAACTGGCATATTTTAGAGATTACTTTGATGTCAATTCTGATGTGTTCTGATCCTTCTGAGCGCCAATTTTCCCATTGGAGACGAGTTGTTCGATGACAACTATTCCGCCCAAGAATATCCAACCTAAAACGCTGGTCCGAAATCCCCGCAATCCGACATTGTAGACAAACGGCAAGACCCAATCACCCAGCATCCCTGCAATTAACATACCTACTAACCCCCCCAACGCGCCGGTCACATAAGCTTGAGAAAAGCTATCTAATTTCGTGTTGAGTAGCCCCCACCCAACGCGAAAAATTTCCCAGGCAAACCATAGATAGAAAACCAGGCCCAAAATTCCGATTTGAGCCAGCATGTCAATATAATTATTGTGTGAATTAAATTCCACGTAGTAGCCCATTATTGGAAATAGAGGGGTATAAAAACGGTAATTTGCTGGGCCAAACCCAAGGAGTGGATTGACCTTGACGATCTCATTCAACATGATCTTCCAGGCTTCGATGCGTGTGATGTAGCTGTACTGATCGGACGCAATCAATTCTGAGGACATGGAATAAATTGCATAAGCGCCTCCAATCGCGAGGAGTATCCTCAGGCGAGGGAAACGCATCCAGATGATCACGCCAATTGCAGCCAGTGGAGGAATCCAACCTGACTTCCATCCAAATTCACCGACAACGGCGACAAAAAGAGACAATCCAACAAGTCCAAGTAATGCTGCTCTCCAGATAAGTCTCAAATCACGATTAATGAGAAATTGGCTGAAACCGATCGCAGCGAACCATGTCCAAATCAAACTGCCGGTCGCTCCATGGGGCATCCAACCATCAAGTGAGCGGTCCGTTTGAAGTACAAAGCGAACAACGAGGTAGACTGAAACCATCAGGATGAAGGTTAAGGTCAATCTCTTCAACCACTTGAGATCAGGGATTATGTTTGCTGTTAGGACGTATGCTCCTGCGGAGAGCAGAAAAATTGCCAACCCACCTAATTGGCTACGGATTGGTGCTTGATCTGCAAAGACAAAAAACGGCAGCTGGCCTAGGGCGAATGCGAGTATGCAGACAAATATGAAGCCAACTAAAGGCAGGTATGTTCGAGACCAGAATATTTTTAAATCCCGCTGGCGGACGAATTTATCGATGAACCAGACCCCAATTAGACCAGGCAGCAATAAAATCGCAATGTTTAAACCCGTTTGCGAGCCCGTACCCAATTCAAAGCTGAGCAGAAATGCCCCAACGATTAAAACAATCAATCCCAATGGTGGGTATTTCAAGTAAAAAATCGCCGCTCCGATTGCCGCGACCATGACCATGATCATCGCAAAATTCCTGGAGGGGAGCACAACGGTAATACTCGCAGAGAGAATGAAAACTGCCGAGATGATGAACACTTTGATCAATCGGCGTTGATTTAACAAAACCCAGCCATTTAATTGAGCAAACATTCTCGTTCGCGATCTGGAATCAAACTGGTTCAGAATATTCATCGATCACAAAATTTATGGTACTTGCCACGAAACAAGTAAGTCATCAATCCTAATTCGGGGAGGAAATTACTACTTGATCTACGAGATTAATAAACTTTGGCATTATCACTGCCCAGTCATACTTTTCCTCGACCAATTTATAGGCTTTAGACACCAATTTCTCTCTAAGCTGCTCGTCTTGTAATAGTCGCAAGGTTTGTTGGGTGTATTCTTCAGGGGAATTTGCAATCAATAGATGTTCATCATGGACTACCTCTAATCCCTCCGCACCTTTGCTGGTAGCTATCACCGGTGTTTTTAGGGCAAATGCCTCCAGGATCTTCAAACGAGTGCCGCCACCGGTGAAGATAGGCACCAGACTGACCCAAGAAGAGGCGATCAACGGCCGAATATCATCTACATAACCAGTTAGATTGACTCCCTTTGAATCAGACAAATTGCGAGTTGAGCTATTTCCGGTGATCGTCAGTTGCGCATCGGGAAATTGAGACAATATCTGCGGGAAAACTTGACTCGTAAACCATTCCATTGCCTCAAAATTTGGGTTATAGGTAAACGACCCGGTAAATATTAATTGGCTTGGTTTTGGATTGGCAAGAAATTCCCGGTAATGACCGAGGTCGACCCCATTTGGGATTATCTCAATATGCTGATAGCCAGGGATCAACTTGCTCAATCTCTCTTTTTCCAACTTGGATACGACTGTGCAGGCAGCATAATGGGGAAATAACTTCTTATAGTAAGCCCCCATTTTGGTCAATGTTAATTGGTGCCTGAATTTACTGAGTGTGCTGGATGAACTGGTCACCGCATCTTCAAATACACCGATTTCCACCTCTTCAAAAATCGCTGGGATATTCCTTTGTCCGTCCAAGTAAGCCGCCATGTACATTTGGGAGGCGATGATCACATCGTAGTTCCCCCGATTAATTTCTTCCTGGATGCGTTCATTCATTTCGGGCATGAACCTGTCTACAAGAACCCGGGGCCTTTGGTCAAAAATCCCCATTATTGCTGAAACACTGGTTGCATTGTATTCCCTTTTAGGGATCGCATAAACTGCCTCACAGATGTCTTCCATGTGATTGCCTGTTTGGTTTGATCCAGGATCCGTGAAACTAATCAGTGTCACTTCGTGTTCTCGAGCCAGGCCGCTGATCATGTTGAAAATCCGGATCTTCGAGCCGTTGTCAGGAGGGTACGGAAACCAGTTGGACAGAAATAAAATACGCATGGAGTTGAATTCAGCTGAGGGTGGAAAATCTCAATTATGCAAGCCGGATTCTAATCGCTTTCCCGTGAAATACTATGGCTTCATCTGACCGAAATGGCCGAACATAAAATCACGGAGAGCATTCAAATTGGCTGAACGCAGCTTCTGGTAATCTTCATTTTTATATTCAGATTTGAATGTCCAGGCTCCTATACGCCTCAATGTACGCAGGATTATTCTCCCAACTGCGACCAATCGTAAATGAAGTGGTGTGTTTCTCCAAAAGAACAACAAGCCATTTCGTGTCATGTAATAGGTATTTGTTGGCGAAGCTTGCCCCAAGGTTCCAGAGACTTTGTGCCACATTACTGCATCTGGTGTGAACCAAACTTCAAATCCGAGTCGCCAGGCTCTCAATCCCCAATCAACATCCTCATAATTGAGGAAAAAAATTGGGTCAAATCCTCCAGCCGTATCCAAAAATTTCCTGCTTACCAGTACGCCGCATCCAGCGATGAAATCAACTCGCTCGGGGCTTTTTGGCTCACTCTCGATTAGGGCTTTTTGAAACATCCCCCTGTTATAGGTCTTCCCTTTTGCCCAATCGATGAAACTTCCATCGGCAAAGATTGTGTCATTTGGATTTGTGCAGTACATTCTCGGTCCAACCATCCCTGCGCTTGGTTTGGATTCTGCGAAATGAATCAATTCTTCCAACATGGTTGGCGCGACCAGGGTATCGTTGTTCAGAATCAATACATAATCAGCGCCTGCCCCTATCGCATGCTGGATACCAACATTATTACCCGCCGCATACCCTACATTTTCTTCCAGCTCAAGGATTTCTAATGAAGGGAAACTACTGCGGATTTCTTCAACAGAGCCATTTGTAGACCCATTATCGACGACCAGCGGAACGGCCGGATGGTAATTAGACTCCTGCAGTGATTGAAGGCATTCAATTGTGTCTGGTCCGTTATTCCAGTTGAGAATAACGATATAAACGAGTGGATTATTTTCTAGTATGGCCAAATCTGATCTCAATGAGCTTTTCAAGCAGGTAGATGCACTTCTTCAACCAGTTGTGAACTCTTTACTGCTTCTTGATAAACCTTTTCCAAATCCCCCATCTCGGTCCCAATCGTATTGACTGGGCTAATCCCCCCAATCAATTGGGAGCGCAGTGATCCGTTTTCGATCAGTCGCTGTAATTGCATGGCCAGATCCTGCCAGTCGCCAGTTTTAAATAATAGCCCATTCACTTCATGCTTGATGATGTGAGACATGTTGGGGATATCGCTGGCAAT
>CALBUI010000034.1 GCA_937968125.1 uncultured Anaerolineales bacterium
CTGATGGCCGTTATCTCCAGGGTTCGTTCCGAGAATTAACGACAAAACTGAACTCGGGATTGATTCGGATTGTCCATCATTGAGGGAAGATTGGATGTAAGCCTCCCTGGCTGTATTACTATCTAAGTTATGAAGATCGTAAATCTGCCAGATAATCTCCCGCCAGGCCAGGTAGGGAACCTTGCCTTCCCCGGCTTTTCCGTCTCCCAAGTAATACTCAACCTTTTGTTCTTGGGAAAATTCCTTCATCAATTCAACAAGTCTTGATTTCCCGATCCCAGGTTCCCCCTCAAGCAGGATTACCTCGCTGCTGCCTGCTTTTAAATCCCTCAGTTTCTTTCCGAGCAGGATCCGTTCAGACATGCGTCCGATCAAGCTTGCTTTCTTCCTGGTTAAATGCTTCTTTTCTCCGGTTGGTCGAAAAACAGCCACTGGTTCCTGGAACCCTTTCAACAGAATGGGAGGTAGTGAATCAAAAACCAGCCTGTTCTGGGTTGCCTGGTAAACGGACTCATCACATAAAATTCCCTCGTTTGCGGTTTGCATTAATCGCGCGCCCAGGTTGACTTTTTCTCCTTGAACCCCATAGGTGCGTCTCGCCGTGCTGCCATAGGCGCCAGTTCTCATTTGACCTTGGGCAATACCGATCTTTAGTTCGTCAATCCAACCAAATTCGGGTGGTATCTCTTGCAGCGATAAAGCGGCATAGACCGCCCGGATTGCATCATCATTATGAGCAGTTGGAGCTCCAAATGCGGCGTAGAGATAGCTCCCTTTGTCACCCATCGTCAGTTGTAGGATTGCACCCTCATATTGAGCCACGACGGACTGCACCCACCTGATTAAACTATCTAGTTTACCCTCGGCGTTCTCATCCCTGTCATAATCTATGCCAGAAAAACTAAGGAATAAAGCAGCTGCTTGGCGGAATTCAGACAGATATGCTTTCGCCTCACTTGTTACTTGATCGTAAACTGCGGGCAGCAGCCATGGACGGCATTGATCGTCTGGAAGCACATCTTTACGCAGTTCAATCCAAGGCTCTGGGAGCAGGTCTTGAACCAAACCGCTGACAACTGCGAAAACATCTCCTGTGTCTGGTTCAATCCGTTTCTCTAATACCGAGATCGACTCTTTGAAATTAACCAAAATCTCTTCATGGATTAACACCTCACCCGGCTCAGCAAGATGCTCACCAGCAGCCAGAACATCAACAGTTTTTCCAGCAAGTACTTCGATATTCTGAATTTGCGGATCACCAACCAGGAATCTGCGGACCGGTCCTGTTACAACTGCCACCTTTATTGCTAATGGAAATTTTGAACCGGTTGGGGTGGAAATCGATGCATACTGGTTCATAGCTTCCTGCATGCTGAGTGCGCAGGATAATCCTTGCAAGCCATCATCACCATCATAAAAACAGGTTATTGCATCCCCGCTGAATCCAACCACGCTGCCGTGATATTGATGAACTTCCTCGATTAACTTTCCATAAACCTGGTTGAGAATTCGGGTCAATTCCTCTGAGCCTCTTTGATGACCCATTTCATTTGCCAGTGCTTCACTCAGCGGCGTGAATCCGGAGATATCTGCAAACAAAGATGTTCCATTAGATTGGTCCGCAAGTTGATAGCCATGCACCAGGGCTTGCCTTCGGTCCATCGGGATATACACGCTAAGCGGTTCTGATTGGGATTTTTTCATGTCATCAACGTCTATACGCAACTGTTCCAGCTGTTGCTTCAGGCGTTGTTCGCGCAGGTGAACTTCATTTGCCATGGATTGAAAAACCCGTGCCAGCTGGCCGAGTGCGTCTCCCCGCACGGCAACCTCTTTGAGGCTCTCGGGATCATAGGACGAAGTTTCTACCGACTCGGCTGCCTCGACCACATAGCCCACCTGCTCGAGATATTCCAATTCCAAGTCTCGCAATCGCTTTTCCACCAGGGAGGCATTCAGCCTGGCCGTCAGCAAGGCAGGATTGTAGGGTTTGTGCAGGTAATCCGTGGCGCCCATTTCAATACAGCGGATGACGCTATCCATTTCATCCAATGCAGAGATCATAATCACGGGGATATGGCGTAGATCCTCATTGCCTTTTATCTGTTCCAGGAGCTGGTAGCCGTCCAAATCGGGCATTAGGATATCCAGTAAAACTACGTCAATCGTCTCTGCCAGTTCAGAATTGAGAATTTCAAGTGCCTGTCCCCCATCCTTGGCTGTCGTCACCTGGTATCCCTGGGAGGTCAAGGCGCGCGTAAGCATCATTAAATTTATCTTGTTGTCATCCACAACTAAAATATGACCGCGTGCCAGCCCCACCTTATCCATTCTTTTGGATCATCTCCAGAACAGTCTTTACTTTCTCATATTCAGCTTCTGCGTCTGTCAAAGCCCCACCAGCTTGTTTCAAGTCTCCCACTTTCCCCATTTCTTCGAGAGCCTTCGCTTTCTGTGCTAAGTCCATCGCCCCGAAGTTGGCACTATTTGACTTTAAACTGTGCGCCGCTCTTCGAAATTCTTCCGTATTCTGACTCTCGGTCGCCGCGTGCATGGTCGAGAACAACTGCGGTGTATCTTCAAAGTATGTCTCCAGCAATTCGGCCAGGAATTCACCATCCCCGCCCACTGCTGCTACCAAGTTATCCAGCACTTCCCGGTCGATCACACCCTCATATTCCATGAATTGAAACTCCTCAATTTAGAATTGGTGTCCGGTCCAAGGCGTTGATCAATTCCTCAACCCTGACCGGTTTGCTAACATAATCATCCATGCCTGCTTCCAAACAGCGTTCTCGGTCCCCTTGCATGGCATTGGCCGTCATAGCCACAATGCGCGGTCGCTCACCCCGCGGCCAGCGGGAGCATATCTGCCTTGAAGCTTCAAGTCCATCCATCTCTGGCATCTGCACATCCATCAATACCAGGTCATATCTTTGCCGCTCAATAGCCTGGATTGCTTCCAGCCCATTCCCTGCCATATCCGCCCTGTATCCCATCTGTGACAGCAGTTTCAAGGCCAGTTTCTGGTTGACCGCATTGTCTTCAGCCAGCAGAATTCGTAATGGATGACGGTTGGCCATCTCCGGGTCCATACTCGGCTTTTCTGGTTTGGCCTTCACCGG
>CALBUI010000035.1 GCA_937968125.1 uncultured Anaerolineales bacterium
AAGACGATGGGCGTCCCATCCGTGACAGCGTCGAAGGTGATGGTGTCGAGGGCAGCAATACCGGCGGCACAGTCGGCCTGAGCGTTGTCGTTATTGTTGGCGTTACTGATGGCTTCGCGCAGAGAACAAACTCCATTGCCCGCACCGCCATTAAGCTCATCGTTCGCTGTAGTCACTGTGATGGTAGCCGCCTGGGCCACGAGTGGCGGGGCTGTAATGTTAGCCAGCACTACCACCAGCGCGGCAACAACAGATAACCGGATTCCCCTGGTGATGGTATTAGCAATCGTGTTGTGATTCATAGCTGCGCTCCTCTCTTGGCTTTATCGTAGCTGTAATGCCCTGACTGCGGGCTAACAGGTTAATTATCCAGAAAATTAATGCGCGAAATCAACCAAATACATTTTATACGAATCATTATCGGTATAAAAATTTTGATAATATCTCTCAAACGATGTTTTCAGCACAAATTCTGTGTATGAAGTGAAATACTGGGGCTTATCCGTTAAACCTTCACGATAATGGATTATATCAATAAATATATATCAAAAGCCGAAAAAACTGCTCGATCGAGTCCGTGAAAGAATTCGCCAAAAAAATTATTCCTATAAAACCGAATAGGCTTATTTGAATTGGATCAAACAATACATCATTTTCCACTATAAAAAACACCACCAAGAAATGGGGGCCGCTGAGGTTGAAGCATTTATAAACCATCTGGCGGTGGATCGCAATATGGCAGCCTCCACCCAAAACCAGGCCTTAAGTGTCATCCTGTTCTTATATCGAGAAGTGCTCAATCAGCCAAGAGTTTATGTGTACTTTTTCAACAGCCTGCGCAGTTAAGTTTCAATTTGTAGAGCAAGTATTATTCCCTTTGTTAATCAGATAAAACAGGTATATAATATCCAATATAACTTGGTGATAACAGCCTACTAGGCCTTCCCGAGGGATTAACTCTTAAGTAAGGAGAAGAAATCATGCAACCCCAAGATACCTTAATCAAACTCGATCAATTGATCCAATCTCGATCGATCCTAGAACACCCATTTTACGTTGCCTGGCGGAATGGAGAATTAACCCCTGAGCAGCTGGCGACTTATGCCCGGGTGTATTACCCCCACGTGGCCGAGTTTCCCAATTATCTGACAATCGCCCTTGAATCAGCAGAAGATGAAGCTGTGCGCGCCGAGCTGGAGACCAACCTAGATGACGAGTTAAACCACCCGAAAGCACACAATGAGCTGTGGCTGGATTTCGCGGCGGGAGTAGGCGCGGCGCGGGAGGATCTCCCCAATGAGCCACAGCACCCAGCCGCCCTTAACATCGTCGGCACTTTTGAACACTTGTCTTCAAACGGCACCGGTGGAGCCTTAGCTGCCCTCTACGCATACGAATCGCAGCAACCGGAAGTTGCCCGCCAGAAATCGGATGGGCTGCAGGAGCTTTATGGGGTCGAGGATGCGGATACCCTGGCCTACTTCGAAGTGCACGCCGAGACGGACCTCGAACACCGCCAGGGGGAACGGCTGGCATTGGAGCGCTGCCTGGAGAACGGAACCTCGGCCGAGGAAGTATTGTCCTCCGCTTCACAGGCACTGGATTCATATTGGGGGTTGCTGGACGGGATCTGCGAGGAGACGGGCATTTCAGTAAACTGAAAAAGTCAATCTTGCTAATTTCACACAGAAACCGGGTTTCTTCGAGAAACCCGGTTTTTTAAATTACATCGGTAGGGGCGAAGCATTCCAATAATGGTCGATAAATCAACAAGGCAACACAGAATGCTTCGCCCCTTCGACAAGACGAAATATAATAAAGATCGATCACCATAGCAATTACCCATTGGAGACAGCCCCATGACCACCCCCGTGATCAATTTCACCGATAAGTTCGCCCAATTCTCCGACCTCTGGTCGCCGAAGATCATCGCCCAGATGAACGACTACCATTTCAAACTGGCCAAGGTCAAAGGCGAATTCATCTGGCACGACCACCCGGAAACTGACGAGGTCTTTATCGTCACACAGGGCCAGTTGACGATCCATTTGCGTGATGGAAAGATTGAATTGAAGGAAGGGGAGATGTACGTCGTTCCCAGGGGAGTCGAGCACAAGCCTTATGCGGACAAAGAGTGCTGGATATTGCTCATAGAACCCGCTGGAACGGTCAATACTGGTGACGCGGGTGGGGAGTTAACTGCAGAGAACGATGTGTGGATTTAAATTTTGCAGTGACTCTTATTGCAGTATTAAATCGATATTAGTTATTGGGTATTAGATATTACGGTGCTGACATGGAATTAATAAAATTCACGATATCCCACAGAGCATCACTTCTGAAAATGCTGTTCCCTTCTCCCGGTGGATCCTCCAGCGCATGTCCTGAACCCGGGTAGATCTTCACTTCGATATTCGGTTTGCTTAAAGAGATAAGTCTCGCGGCGCTCCTTGCTGAGGGGACATTGGTGTCCTTTTCTCCATATAAGACGAATGACTCTACATCAAGTTTCTCCCAATATGGCAGCGGATCAAAGTTTCCGATCGCATTCCAAAATGTTGGCTGAGAGATATTCCTGAGCAAGAAAGTTGTCAAGTAGGCCAGCCCATCCGCGAACCCGGGTAGAAAACCCATCTGTCTAAGATTGTGGTTCTCCTCATACAGCAGCAGCTCATGCATGAGAATTGACACACCGACGATATTTACCACATAATTGACATCGCCTGATTGGCTGGCGACAACCGGGGCAATATGTCCCCCTTGACTGAGGCCTACGACGCCGATCTCTGCTGCCGACACTTGATCTTGCTCTTTCAAATAATCAACCGCTGCCACGGTGTCGGTGGCCAAATCCTCAAAGCTAGCCGTCCGCCAATCCCCTTCAGACTTTTCAGAACCGCGCTTATCTGGAAGTAAAACCAAGATTCCATTTTCTTGCAGATATTGGGTTAACGTCAGATACCAACCGCTGTCCCTGCGGCTGGTTCCTGAGCCATGAATGATGACCACCGCTGGAAATGGCCCTTCCCCCTCGGGCACAAACAACATGCCCGCCAAATTTAAATCCTGTACCTCATTATGGAATTCAATCTCCTGGTAGGTGGTTTCACCCAGGCTGACCCATTCAAAATGCCTGGCTTCTTCCTCCTTAAATTGGGTAATTACGAAGGGAATAACGAGCAGCAGCAAGACAGCCGCGAAGATGGTGATTACTGTATATCTGAGCATCAAACCATTTGTTACATACAAAAAAACCTCACGAGAGATTATTCTCCTCGTGAGGTTTCAATTATCAACCAAGTTCTGTCCGCAGCCTGAGATAGTGGCGCACCTGCTCCCGAGAGAGGATACCCATGACCTGCAACCCATCCACAACCGGCATCAGGCGCAAGTCATCGCGCTCCATCTTTTCCAGGGCGGTGATCACCGGTGTATCCGGGCTGATCTGGGCTGAGCGCTCCCAGGATTTCATCACCTCTTTGGCCTTTATGCGGCTCCACAGGTGGCGGGGCACCTTGGTGATCTCGCGCAGGGTCAATATGCCGGGTGGTTTTTCATGGTCAACCACCAGGAATGTCCCCTGGGAGTTGTCACCCAAGCGGCTAACGACCAGCTGCTCGAGCGTGGTCTCGCCAGGGACGGAGGGGTAGTTGCGGCTCATCACCTGGTCTACCCTGACTCCCTGCAGCTTGTGCTGCAATTTCGCCTGGGCAGAAGCACTGCCAGCCAGGTTGAGCAGGAACAGACCGATGAATCCCATCCAGATACCGCCCATCAGGTTGCCGGTGAAGACGCTGAACACGCCATAGCCAATAAAGCCGAATGCCACCAATCTCCCGGTGAAGGAAGCCGCCTGGGTGGCCCGGAAATGGTCTCCAGTAATCTTCCAAATTGCGGCTCGCAGAATCCGTCCGCCATCCATCGGGAAGCCGGGTATCAGGTTGAACACACCCAAGAGTAGATTCACCCTGCCCAAGTAGGAAAAGGCCGCACTCAGGTAGGAAAGGTCTCCACTAACCTGGGCCAGGCTGTTGAAAATCAGAGCCAGGGTCAAACTGACCATCGGCCCAGCGATTGCGATGCGGAATTCTTCACCTGGCGCGGAGGGTTCGCGATCGATTTCAGCCACACCACCCAGGAAAAACAGGGAGATGCTCTTAACCGGGATCTTATTCCGCAAGGCAACAAAGGCATGTCCCAACTCATGGGCCAGAACAGAGCCAAAGAACAAAAGGCTGGTCGCCAAACCCAGTGCCCAGATGCCCGCAAAGGGCAGTTCTGCAGCCCGGGTGGCGAAATAACCGTTGGCCAATGAGTAGGTTAAAAACAAGAAGATGATGAACCAGCTGGGATGAAGCCCAATTGGAATACCACCGATTCGAAAAAGTTTAATGCTCTTACCCATATTACACCTCTAAATGTACCCCTCTCTATATAGACGGATATCTCCCTTAGAGCTTACCTGAGAATTGTGAAATTTACGTTAGCGAAATATATTAACTTTATTAGGAGTTTTTTGGTCCTGATTGTAAAGGAGTGACTCACTACAATGAAAATTGTATATTTAACCGGATAATAGGAATGATCCACGAATGCACGCGAAATACGCTAATTTTAAGAACAAATAATTAAATTCTTGAGATGATCTTTTAATGCTCCAGGAAGGAGTTGTCCCAAAAGTCTCTCGCAACAAAAAAGCGGGCTCAAGGCATTGGAACGAGAATTAATTGATATGTGATTTATGTCGAGTCTCTTTGGGTGTTGTAGTCTAGCCCCTTGTGAGCGTTTCGGTTTGGTTTAACGGGCACAAGGCCCCCGCGATACGGGGCAGGCTCTATACTACCTATTATTTTGCATGCAACTATTATTAAGATTCCTACTAAAAGTTCGTCTCTAATCGCCAGGCCAGTGCCGAATAGCGCTGGGCGACCCGGTTGTTGTTGATGGCGATGGCGATCGCCCGCTTGCTGCCGACCAGGACGCACAGCTGCCTGGCCCGGGTGATGGCTGTATAGAGCAGGTTGCGCTGCAGCATCATATAGTGGGCGGTGATCACCGGCACGACAACCACTGGAAATTCAGATCCCTGGGCTTTGTGGACCGAAACGGCATAGGCCAGCACCAGCTGGTCGGCATCGGTCCACTCGTAGGTCACCCGGCGGCCTTCAAAATCCACATCCATCGTGTGGGCAGAGGGATTGAATTCCAAGACGCGGCCGATATCCCCATTAAACACATCCTTGTCATAGGCGTTTTGGGTCTGCATGACCTTGTCCCCCTGGCGGAAGGTCTTCCCGAAGAGCTGTTTCTCCGGTTTTTTCAATTCTGGTGGATTGAGTGCAGCCTGTAATTGCTCATTCAGGTTATTCACCCCGGCAGATCCCCGGTACATGGGCGCCAAGACCTGGACATGAGCCATAGCATCGAAGCCGAAACGGTTGGGGATGCGTTTGACTACGATATCCTCAACCCAATTTGCGGCATCTTCTGCAGCTTCAGCAGGGAACAGGAAGAAATCATTGCTGGACCCTTCGCTGATCTCCTTGAAGACTGGCATTTGGCCCTGATTGATGCGGTGGGCGTTGGTAATGATCCGGGAACCGGATTCCTGGCGGAAAATAAAGCTCAGGCGAGTCACCGGCGCGATACCGCTCTTGATCACATCCCGCAGCACATCTCCCGCGCCGACAGAAGGCAGCTGGTCCACGTCCCCCACCAGCAGCACATGACAGCCTGGCTGTAAAGCTTTGAGCAGCTGGTTGGCCAGGATCAGGTCGAGCATGGAGGCCTCGTCCACTACCAGCAGGTCGATATCCAGCGGGTTCTGGTCATTGTGTTTGAAACCTTCTTTCGGCGAGAAACCCAGCAGGCGATGGATGGTGCTAGAGGGTCGTCCCGTGGCTTCGGAGAGCCGCTTGGCCGCCCTGCCGGTTGGTGAAGCCAGGGCATATTTCTTCCCGGCCGTCTCCACCACGGCGATCAAGGCTTTCAAGGCGGTGGTCTTGCCAGTCCCTGGCCCGCCGGTCAGCACGCTGACCGGGTGGCTGATCGCAGTGCGGATGGCCTGGCCCTGCTCGTCGGTGAGCTGCGGATCGAGGGGGAGGAAGGCCGGCGGCAAATCGCTCATCCGGGAGGGCAGCGTACCCGCTAATTCCCCCAATCGCCCTGTAACACCGATCTCGCTGTAGTAGAAAGGCATCAGGTAGATCGCTGGCTGCTGGAATTCAGCTCTCTTCTCGCTAATTTCCCCAGAACCGGCCTCAGATGGGATGGCATCAGGCTTTTCACCAGGTACTAAATCCTGGTATACCCGCTCCTGCTCTCGCAGGCGGTCAATCGCCGTAGGTAGCAGGTCCGGGTTGATCTCCCCCAACATATCATTCGCCTTCTCCGCCAGAACTTCTCGCGGAACATACACATGACCCTCGTTGATCATTTCGTTCAAGACGTAGACCAATCCAGCCTCGATGCGAGAAGGGTGATCGTGCGGCAACCCCAACGACTGGGCAATCCGATCGGCAGTTTTGAAACCCACACCATGGATATCGCCCGCCAGGCGGTAAGGATCTGACTGCACGACCTGCATGGATTGGTCACCGTACTGCTTGTAGATCTTAATCCCCAGATTGGTGCTCACATCATGGGAGTGCAGGAAAAGCATGATGTCCTTGACCTGCTTTTGCTCCTCCCAGGCCAGGGCGATTGAGCCTGAACGTTTGGGTCCAATGTCCGGCACTTCGAGCAAGCGCTCGGGCTGGTTTTCAATCACTTCCAAAGCCTGGTCACCGAACTGGTCAACGATGCGTTCCGCCAGGCGCGGGCCAATGCCCTTGATCAATCCGGAACCCAAATAACGCCTCATGCCGGCCACAGTGGCAGGCAGAATCTGTTCACAAGTTTCTGATTGGAATTGTCTGCCGTGTTTGGGGTGGTTCTTCCAGCTGCCTTTCAAGCGCAGGTGTTCACCAGGACTGACTTCCGGCAAATTGCCCACCACGGTCGTCAGCTGTTCGCTGGAAAGATCTATGCCAGGTTGTTGATCCGGTAGAAGCCGGATCACGCTATATCCATTTTCGGGGTTGTAGAACGTGATGCGCTCAACTGAGCCAGTTAGCGAATCCATGCACCCTCGCTGCTGCGGATCCCCCCGTCTCCTTTAATATGTTTTCCGTTTGTTGATCTGCCTACTGCATTGGGTTGTCGTTCGCCCAATCGTCACCGGTGATCACGACGATATCCGCCTGACCGGCGACATCATAGCGATGATAGATGTATTCAGGGGAGATGCTCATCAGTTCCACGATCTTCTTCACGGTGTGAGGGTTGCCAGTGTAATCAATGATGGTTGTATTATGGTAGAGTTCGTCCGCGTTGCCAGGTTCAATGGTATTAAGATCCGAAGTCCGCAGATATTCAGCAGTTTGGGCGGCCAAACCCGGGGTGAATGTGCCGTTGAGCACCAGGACGTTGGCATATTCTTCGGCAACCAGTTCTTGGGAGCTGACTTCGACCGCCATGGGGATTGGTGGTCCTGTCAGGGTGAAAATCTCATCCCGCAGCTGGCGGATTTGATCCGGCAGGGGTCTCAGGATATCCTGACCATCGTATGAGAAGGCGAAGTCTACCTGGTCCACACCGATCACTCCCTGGTGGATATTCTCGTCAGAAATCTGCTGGGCGATCCATGCCAGGCGCACCAGCTGCATCAAAGTCAGGTTTGAGCTGATCCCGGAAGACAGGGTTTCGTATACGGCGGGAGCATTCTGGATTAATGACGGCAGCAGTTCGTCGCTCAGGATGCGCTCGCGGATCGCCATGATCACCTGCTGCTGCCGACCTGCCCGGTCAAAATCACTTCCAGATGTGTTTCTCGAGCGAGCATAAGCCAAGGCCTGATACCCTGGCAGGAGATGTTCTCCCTTTTTTAATTTGATCGTATTTTGTTTACCCAAAGGATCGATGAGGATATTTTTGGGGACCTGGATGGTAACCCCACCCAGCTCATCGATAAAGTTTTCGAAGGCCAGGAAATCCACCATGGCGTAGTAGTCGATTTCCATGCCGAGCAGCTCTTCCACCGTGCGCAGAGCTAATCCGGGACCGCGCTCTGCGGTGTTATACACCTCGCCGAGACGGTAAGCGGTATTGATCTTGTTGTGGTCAAATCCAGGGATCTCTACCCACAAATCGCGGGGGATGGAAAGCATACCTGCCGTGCGGCTTTCCGGATCGAGTGAGAACAAGATCATCGTATCGGTGCGGGGGATATCGTCGCTGTCTGCTTCCCGTGAATCCAAGCCCATGACCAGCACGTTGATGCGGCTGTTTCCATCCCAGGGGACAGGGGGTGGTCCACCGGAGGACTGCAGCGCTGTCTCGCCCTGGGGGCCTAAATCTTCAAGGGGCGCAGCTGCGGCATCTTGCGGGTTTTGAAGAATCATGCCAGGCGGATTGGACAGGTCCCAGGTAGAGACCAGGTCCTTAACCGCGGAATACGTGAGAAAAACGGTCACCGCTCCGACGATCATGAAGGCGATCACTAATCCGATCAGCAACCAGTTTGAAGAGAAGGGAAATTTACGTTTGCGGCTACTATCCATGGTCAGTTGTTATTATGGCATAGAATTGTTATTAGCCCAATCATAGCCAAGAATCAGGTCAATATCCACAGAGCTGGATGGGTCAAAACGATTGTAAATCCTGTTCGGTGATATTCCCATCAAATCCACCAGGTAGTAAAGCGTGTACGGGTTTCCAGTGTAAGAGATGATGGTCGTGGCACTGTACTGCTCTGCTGCATCACCGGTTGAGACCACATTTACTCCTTGGGCAGTCAAGTATTCCGAAGTGCGGGAAGCCAAGCCAGGTGTTCCGGCGCCGTTGAGCACCGCAATTTTCGCATTTTCAGAGCGCATCAGCTCCAGTGGGTCTGCATCAGCGCTTATCAGACCCGAATTGGTAAAAATCTCGTCTCGCAAGATGCGAATCTGCTCCGGGCGTGGCTTGAGCACGTCATCACCAGTTGGCGACTTACCAAAGGTTACATGTTCCGTGCCGATTGTGCCGCGCTTGATGTCACCCTCGGGTATTCGCTGCACTAACCATGCCAACTGAATGGCTTGTTCTAAGGTCAGGTTTGTTTGTACCCCGGCCGCGATCTGCTCAAATATCACGGGAGCCCGGCTGACCAATGTGGACAGCAAGTCATAGCTCAATACCCGGTTACGAATGGCCATGATGACCTGCACCGTGCGCTCGGCGCGGTCGAAATCCCCGCCCTCGGTATTACGCGCCCGGGCATATGCCAAGGCCAGGTTTCCGGGGAGGTCGTGGGTGCCTTTCTTCAGTTTGACTGTATCCCCATCGATCGGATCAACCCAGATATTTGCTGGCACATCGATCTCGATAAATCCCAATTCATCGACAAACTGCTCAAAAGAATAAAAATCGAGCAGGGCATAATAATCGATCTTCAATCCCAGCAGCCCTTCGACGGCTTGCATCGCCAGCTCAGGTCCCCCGCCAGGTAACTGGTAAGTTTCACCGAAACGATAAGCGACGTTAATCCGTTCCGGTTCTTCAAACCCAGGCAAGCTTACCCATAGATCGCGGGGGATGGTCAGTACCCCGGCTGTCATGGACAGCGGATCGACTGAGGCCAGCACCATGGTGTCCGTCCTGGGGGCACCTTCCCCGCTGACCCAATCGCGATAATCCAGGCCCATCACCAGCACATTGACCCGGCTGGCGCCATCCCAGGGTACCGGTTCGGGGCCAATAGCTAATGCTGGCGGCGGGGGAGGCGTATCGACTCCAGGGGCGATCTCCGGGGCACCTTGTGTCGCGCCGGCTTGCGGATCGACGACGATTCCGGGCAAGTCAGTCATATTCCAGGCGGCCACAAAGTCCTTGACGTTGGTATAGGTCAAGTAGGCTGCCACCCCGGCAAGTATTAAGAATGTGACGATTATAGCGAGGTAAATCCAGCCGGATCTGGTCGCTCGCTTCGTTTCTGGTTTTCCTGGTTGAGCTTGCTCCATAATTTGTATCAAATGTCAGTCAAACATGTCTCTGTGATAAAGGATAAACCCGCTTAAATCTACCTTCTCCCACCACAGAAGAGTCTAGAGAAGAAAGAGACAGCGGGGATCGAAATAGCTACCTATAGTCAGTCAAATGGCACATAATTATATCACGCCGGGCATTTTCTCTGCTTAGGGTAAAATTAGTGTTCTGAGCATCTATACACAATCCGTGCCAAGCTATTCCAGGACGAAAATCAACCCCTAAAAGTTCCCCAATGTCGATATTAACCGCCTCTAATCTGGAAAAATCCTTCGGTCCAGATGATATCTTTTCATCCGTCTCGCTTAGTATACCGCACGGAGCCCGAATCGCGATTGTCGGGCCAAATGGGATCGGTAAAACCACCCTCCTGCGTATACTGGTGGGTCTCGAAGAACCTACCACCGGTAGTGTGCAACGCTCCCGGGGGTTATCAATCGGCTACTTACCCCAGGAAGCGGTTCTGAGTGCGGAGCACAGCCTGTGGGAGGAATGCCTGAGCGCTTTTAAGGATCTGCGCCGCCAGGAGGACGAATTGGTGCAGCTCGAAGCGGCCATGGGCGAACCAGATCAATCGCAAGAGGCCCTGGAGCGATACGGGAAATTACAGGAAGCATTTGAATTTCAGGGGGGCTACACCTATGAAACGCGCATCCGCCAGGTATTATCCGGCCTGGGGTTCAAAACCCGAGACTACTCGCAACCTTTGAACCATCTATCGGGCGGTCAACGAACCCGCGCCTTACTAGCTCGACTGCTGCTTTCCAAGCCGGATCTTTTAGTCTTAGACGAACCCACCAACCACCTGGATATGACCGCGGTGGAGTGGCTGGAAGGTTATTTGCTCACCTGGGAAGGGGCCGCCCTGCTGGTTTCGCACGATCGCTACTTCCTCGATAAAGTTACCCAGCACATCTGGGAGATGGATGTCTCTGGCTGGGAAACTTATCGCGGCAATTACAGCGCCTACCTGCAGCAGCGTCAAGAACGCTGGCAGCTGCGCCAGCAAATTTACCAGGCTGAGCGCGAGCGACTCGAAAAGGAGCTGGATTACGTCAAGAGACATATTGCCGGGCAGCGCACCGCCCAGGCCAAGGGCAAATTGCGTCGCTTGAGCCGCCGGGTAGAAGCGATCGAGAGCCTGGGCGTAGAGGCGATGCAGGGCAAAAGCTGGCTGGAGATCAGCAGTCAGGCCGATATCTCAGCCAATGTCATGAACCTGGCCGAGGTCGAACGTCGCATCCATGGCCTGAAATCGCCCCTGAAAAAGCCGCCCAATCTCAGCATAAATTTAAAGTCCAGCCAGCGCAGCGGGAATATAATCCTCAGCGCCAATGAGGTGACCATCGGCTATCCGGGCAACCCTTTGCTCACCGTGGATGATCTGGAACTGCGCCGCCTGGAATGCGCGGCGGTGATCGGGCCAAATGGAGCTGGAAAAACCACCCTGTTGAAGACCATCCTGGGCCAGCAGCCTCCACTGAAAGGGGAAGTCAAAATGGGCGCCAGCCTGGAGATTGGCTATTTTGCCCAAGCCCACGAGGATCTCGTCCCAGAACGCACCCT
This sequence comes from uncultured Anaerolineales bacterium, assembly GCA_937968125.1. Classification (GTDB taxonomy): domain Bacteria; phylum Chloroflexota; class Anaerolineae; order Anaerolineales; family UBA4823; genus PFL25. The sequence continues at coordinate 11,632 of CALBUI010000035.1, forward strand.
GGTGGAAGAGATTGAGTCAGTCGCTCCCAGCATGCTCCTGGCGGATATTCGTCATTATTTAGCCCGGTTCCTGTTCACCGGTGACGACGTCTTCCGCCAGGTCGCTACCCTCTCCGGAGGTGAGCGCGGCCGCCTGGCACTGGCGAAGCTTTCGCTGACCAATGCCAACCTGCTGCTGCTCGATGAGCCCACCAACCACCTGGATATCCCCTCCCAGGAGATCCTCCAGGAAGTGCTGTCCGAATTTGCGGGCACGATCTTGCTGGTTTCCCACGACCGCTACCTGATCGATGCATTGGGAACCCAGATTTGGGACATCATTCCCGAGCGAAAGGCTCTCCGGGTCTTTAAGGGCACCTACAGCGAATACCATGCTGAACTGGAAGCCGAACAAGAGGTCGCAGAATCTCAGCTCCCTGTGAAAACGAGTTCCCGGCAACGATCTGGTAGTAATCAGCGCAAGAAAGGAGAGAGCCGGCGGAAGTACCGTTTACAAGAGATTGAATCCCAGATCGCGGAGTTGGAAGAACAGCTGGCAGGAATTACTTTACAGCTGGAGAAGCCGCCAGTTGACAGCCAAACGGTTGAAGAGCTGGGGGAGGATTACGTGCAGATTCAAAATGAGATCAATGCCCTGCTGGCGGAGTGGGAGCAGCTGCACGAGTAAGTGGTTTTTCTAGTTCAGAAAAGTTGATCTTGGGCGTAAAAGTAGGGATTGGAGAATTATTATGCTAAATGAAGAAGCACTGAGGCAGTTCTCATACCTCGGCGGTCTGATGGCAGGATTTAGCGTCGCGGTAACCGTCGGGATACTTGCTCTTAAGGATGAGCGCAGAATCACTTCCTGGGTGATAGGCGTAATGATCCTGGCCTCATTGCTTTTTTTGACGTCTACCTCTATAACAGCAATGTATTTCCTCGTCCCATCGGATTGGCTTAGCTATGTGCCTTCAGATGTTCCCAGTCCAGAGGATATAGGGACCGAATTCCTGGACGCAGTAGCTATCACTATTGCTTCTTTTACATATCTCGGCACGCTGGCCTTTAGTCTGGGAGTTGCGCTCCTGGGCTGGATCCGCTCCAGACTAGTTGGATGGATGTCCACCATCAGTGCGCTGCTCTTCGTGCTGATATTTAATATTATTGCCGCTACGGCCGGCGGCTTACTCATCCTCTCCGCACGACCGTAGGACCGAGAGCCAGCAGAATACAGCGGTAGTAGACGATTCCTTCGATACGATGAATATCTGCATCACCCCCAAACTCACGATGTGACTCTCGTCTCCCGGGCAGCCGTTGACATTAAGACTACTCCCCGCAGGGCAGTTTGCCCAGCCAGCGCCCGCTTGTTGGAGTATTCCCAATTCATGTCTTCGGTCGGAGCGGCGATCTGGCGCGTAGCCGGTAGAGCAAAGATGGCCAACGCGGCCCCCACCAACATCACTGCACCACCGAGTATAAAGATACCCTGGGCAGCCATCGTCGCACTGACAGCCACTAACAACAGCGGTCCCAGGACACCTCCTAGGGAGGCAGACGACTCCTTAACGCCCAGGATGCGCGCCCGGTACTGTTCGTCGCTGATATCCAGATAGTATGAACTCAACGCTGGAGAGATTAAGGCTGAGCCTAAACCAGCCACCGCTGCGACTACCAACATTAATGGGAAATAGGTTACCAACAACAGCCCGGCGTATAAGCTGGTCGATAGCAGTATACCTAAAACAATGAGCGGTTTGCGCCCAAATTTGTCGCTGGATTGACCCAGCACCAGCTGGCCAAAGACCATCGCTAAACCATAAGCACCGACTACAATCCCAAACTGGATGGTCGTCCAGCCCAGTTCATCGTAGAAATAGAACACCATTTGCGGTTCGACGAACGCGAAGACGAAGACCCCGATAAAATCCAAGGCCAGCAAGGTGCCAAAAACATAAAGCGGTCGCGGCAGGGAGGCCCAGAAGGACATGTCTGATGCTTTTACAGTCGCATCAACCCGCCGCTTGCGCAGCGTCTCTCGCCAGCGAATCGCAGCGGTGCGGGTTTCCGGAACCATCACCACGGCCGCCAAAAAAGCGAGCACAGCCAGGATAGCAGAAGTAATGAAGGGCGCCGCAAATCCCCAGCCGTCATAGAGCACACCCCCCAGCACAGGACCAAAGATCAGGCCAGCTCCGTAGCTGCCCATAACGATGCCCACCCACCGGGCGCGCTGGTTTTCGGGAACGGTATCCGCCACGACACCCATCGCGGCTGGAAATAAACCTGCGGTCAAGGCGCCCTCCAGAACACGCACGGTAATAAAACCAGTTGTCGTCGAGACCAACAGGAAGCCGAAATTGGCTAAAGCAAAAGCGGCCAGGGACAGGAGGATCAGCGGCCGGCGACCATACCGGTCGGCAAGGCTCCCCATGAACGGTGCGGCAATGAGCTGAGCAAGGGCGAAGGACATGGTCATCAGACCCAGCGCTTCGACGCCTGAACCGAATTCCCCCAACCGCCTGGCGAAAACTGGCAGGATGATGCCAAATCCGGTCATCATCAAGCCCACGCTGGCGGCCAGCAGGATTATCGCGCTGCGGGCCTTGCCCGGGCTTTGACCAGATAAATTTATTTCCCTGGCATGGATCACCCGGCCGAGATTCTCCGGCGTGTTGGCTGAACCCTGATCACTGCTCACAGCTGCACTCCCAGCTCAACCATAATGGTAGCCAGATCGATATAAGCAGTCTCACGTTTGATCAGACCCCCGCTGATATCATAGATCGAGACTCCACGGAACATGATCGTGCGGCCGGTTGGTTCTACTGGTGGGTCAAAAATTGGAGGGCCGAGCGGCTTGTTATGCGTGCCGGTGAAGACCCACTGGGTGACAACCACTTCATCGGCTGCGATGGTGCGGGTCACCTCGTAGTCCATCTCTGTAAATCCAACCAGCCAGGTCGGCCAAAACTGTTTCGTCTCCTCAGAGGAGAGGGGTTCGGAGGCAAATGCGTCGCCATAGACAAAATCCAGCTCGAAATCCGCTGTACGCAGGGTATTCATCCGTTCGGTATCCCCAGCAGCTAAGGCGGCCACGTACTGAGCAGTTACCTCCAGGCTTGACATGTCAGCCATAATTTCTCTCCATTATGAGTAAATAATTTCTACCTTCGAATCCATCATTCCAACTCACCCGAAAAGGGTCGGCTCAAATGCAATCTGAGTAAAGTGGACGCGGACGAGCGCGGATGAACGCGGATTTTTCAATCAAAAATTCGGCCGTCCTGGAATTTTATTGATAGCTGTGAGTTTCCGTTTCAAAATCGAACTTTTACTGCAGTGTCAGCTCAAGTTCAGAACTTGATGTCAAATATTTTCATTTTGATTGCCCCAGCATAGGGGAGAAATCCCGATTGAGATCCGCTCTTAATCCTCCTCATAGAGATTTCTCGTCGTGAAGTCAATCCTGAAGAACTGAAGGGCTCATCGAAATGACAGAATCAAATTAATTGCGATCCTTATATCGAACTCGGGGTAATGAAAGAATAAATGAATTTTATGGATGAGTAGCTCTCAACGCGTTGCGATGATCCAGATAGCGTGAACCAGTCCCGGGATGTAACCCAACAAGGTCAGCAAGATATTCAACCAGAAGTGCAGACCAAAACCTACCTTGAGAAATACCCCGATCGGGGGCAGTATCAATGATAGTACGACACGTAGACAATCCATGGCATTCTCCCACTGGACTCCTTTTTTGCAGTATATCATGAGGGGAAATTCATCGGGCGAAATTAACTACCTTGGGACAAAAAAAACTGGAAGCCTGGTGTTGGCTTCCAGATTCATCTTTACAAATTTCTGTAATTATCCAGGTTTCTCTGGAACTTCTACCATAAACCAAAACGAAATGTTTGGTTTAGCTTTCTGCTTCTCCCTCATCCGGCATATCGGCCACGGGCGTTACATCCTCCCCCTCCCTCCAGTGGGCGGCAATGTCATCCCCTAACTCATGGGTCGTCACTTCAGCCTCATA
>CALBUI010000036.1 GCA_937968125.1 uncultured Anaerolineales bacterium
GCCATATCGGCCAGGAAGGATGATAACGTCAGCACTTTGATTTGACCCTCCTGGGAGACTGGGGCTGCGCTCGCCTGACAGGCTGCCAGCAAGACCAACCCACCATAGATGAATACTTTCAGCAGTACCTTCATCCGGTCATACATCCAGCTCAGCAGTAACCACCTGGCAGCTGCCGCACAACCCAAACAACTGCAGCCAGTGCTCCAAAACCTGGTACCCGCTGCGTTGGGAGATTTGCTCGATCAGTTCTGATAAATCATCCCCGCTGAAATACTCCATCTGCCCGCAGGATTTACACAGCAGCAGGTGCTCGTGTCCTTCAGGAGCGCGCAGGTACATGTTGCAGCCATCCGGCTGGTGCACCCGCTGCACGAGGCCCAGTTCATCCAGCTTCTCCAGTGTGCGGTAGACGGTCACCAGTCCCAGACGCGGGTGCTCGACCCGGCCCAGGTCAAAGATTTCAACCGCGTCCAGCGCCCGCGAGCTGTTGACGATGATGGCCACGATCGCCTTGCGCGGGGCGGTCAAGCGGTAACCGCCATTTTGAAGGCTGTCTAACCAGGCTTCATATTTGGAAGGGTGGATTTGACTTGTCATAATAATATATAAGTGATAATGATAATCATTTTCATTATAATACCCCCCTTAAATTTGTCAAGTGAGGAGGCACTCAAGTTCGGACAAGAGTTCGGACAAACCTATTTTGGATGTCATTGCGAGCGTTTTTTGCGAAGCAATCTCATCACTGGGAGATTACCACGCCGCAAGGAGAGCGCTTGCGGCTCGCAATGACAGGCACTTGGGTTCTGATGTCCGATTTTTTGTCCGAAGGTCAGAGGAGGCAATCAGGGCTTTACCCAGAAGTTTACATTACCAGCCACCGATTTAAATCGGTGGCTGGAAAAACAGGTTTAATAACAAGCTGAGATTGGATTCCCTGCTCCTTTTGACTATTAGCTTTTAGAAAGGATAGCCCTGCAAGCCATACACACCTTTCAGGGCGGAAACCTCACCCATAATATCCCGCACATGGCAGAGCACATAAGAGATTAGGAAAGCACCCAACGACCACTCTCCCATGTTTTGCTCAGTCAGGTCGATCACCCGGCCGAGATCATCTTCCTCCAGCGTCGCCAAATATGCATCCGTGATTTTATACACCGCCTGGGCATAATCATTCAGCGCATCCAGATCCACTCTGACAGTTTGCGCCCATTCCAATGTTGTCATAAAGGCCGCCTGTGGATCTTCAAGACCAGTTTTCCCGGCCCAGGAAGTAGCGAACAGCAGCGCGCCACCCTTAGCCAGTCCATTGATCATCATATCTTCGGATACAACTAGATGAGCATATTGTGAGTAAGTCAGCTACCAAATGCTCCTAGGGTTTACTCTCAGGGCGTGGCTCTGAGGGAATTTGTAATCCCCGTTATGACCAGATTTTTTGGTTTGTCTAGGTATTGCTTCGATAGCAAATTCACCAGATTACAAATCCGGCGAGAGCGAGAAAGTATCAATTACAATGGGATTGCAAGACATTCTTGGTTCAACTTTCTCAGAGGAGGATTTGACCCTTTGACAAACTATTTCGATGATGAGAAAAACGCCTGGGATTATATTGAGATGGCCAAGGGTTATGATGGCCGTGAGCTGATCGAGGTGCTGAAAGGCTACCTTCCGCGAGGGGCAACCGTGCTGGAACCGGGCATGGGGCCTGGGGTAGATCTGGATCTCTTGAGCCAATCTTACCAGGTGACCGGCTCCGATAACACCCAGACCTTTCTCGATATCTACCGTCAAAAGGATCCCGGCGCCGATCTCCTGCTCCTGGATGCGATCAAGATTGAGACTGATCTCAAGTTCGACTGCATCTATTCAAACAAGGTGCTGCACCATTTGTCACCGGCCGAACTAAGCGAGTCGTTCCTCAGGCAAAGGGAGATTCTCAACCCAGGTGGCTTCCTGTTCCATTCCTTCTGGTATGGTGATCACGAAGAGACCATGCATGGGTTGCGCTTTCAATATTACACAGAAGATCAGCTGCTCACCATGGCGGAACCCCTCTACGAAGTATTAGAAATCAACAGGTATAGCGAACTTGAGGAAGAGGATTCCTTCTATATAGTTCTCAAGTAGTAAAATGTTGCGGCACCTGTGAACTGCACGAAGTGTTAGCTGGCACCTTCCACTTCAGCAGGAGCGAGTTCGCCATTGAACAAAGCCTTAGCTTCCTCGTTGAACATGATGATCAGCGTGTAAATACCCAAGGCAGTACCGATGGGGAATAGAATCAGATTGATAATCCCCAAAATGATCGCCAGGATGCGAGCCCAAGACTTGTACTGGAGCAGGCCGAGACCAGCGGCAAAATCTGCGGCGATTGCGGGAACGAAACAACACAGTACGCCAGACGTGACGAGAATTGAATCTTGTGCGCTGGGAATGTTCAAGTTGGCAATGATAAGACCGAATACGACCATCAAAATAGCCAGTACCCCATTTGCTATCCAGAGCCAACCAACTACTTTTACATGAGTGTCCATAGCATTCTCCTTTTAATCTTGTTATTTAGTTACTTGACCTAAATTTGAATCATATTTAGTTTTTTTATCGATTTGTATCTCCTACAGGTTACTTTATAGGCGATCATATTCTCTTGACCTCCTGCAGTTCTCCACATTGGACCCAAGTTATTACTTGGATTGAATGGATGAGGAACCTGAAGTATCGGTTCTGCCAAGCTCCGGATTGCCCAGGTAATAGATATCAGAGCTGCCGCTGGCATCTGCATCCAACATGCCGCTAATATCACACAATATCCCTGGCCAGCGGCAGTCTCTTGATGGCATATCCAACCAGGAAACTGAGGGATACAGCCACTGGCGCGACCAGTACGAATTTGAGCGCCAAATCTAACTTGATGCTGCTCAGGGCGATCGCCAACAAGATGATGGTTGGTCGGTGAAAAATGTAGGTAGCATAGGCGGCAGCAGACATTTTTTGAGTCAAAGAGCCCTGCTGGTTGAACCTGGTGCGGAACCAGACCAGTAATGTGACCACCATCGCCAGGCACATGAATTCTTCCCAGACGGAATAGGCCAGAGACTGCCAGTGAACCCCACCAAAGGCCTTGTCGATATCACCCTCCAGCGCTCCTGCGGTAACGAACAGGACCGGGAACAACACTAACAGTAGCAGGACTACCCGAAACCACACTTTGCCCTGGGCAACGGTTAGTGCAGAAAACCAGTTACGACGGTATGCAACGATGCCGACGATGAACAGGGCGATGTATTGGACAAAGTGAGCCAGTTGAAATCCCAGCAACTCGAATTCCTTGCCCACCGGAATCCAAATGCGCACCACAAAAGTCAATAGACCCAGTGCCAGGGCGAAACCGGCGATGGCCAGATTGCTGGGTGCTTTGCCCTCACTCGGAGGAGGCGTGGCAGATGGCTTGATTGCGAGCCGCCAAAGTACGTAGACGAGAGAAAAGATCAACAGGGCCGCCACGAACCAGAGTGGACCCACTCCGAGACGATTGTAACTGCCCAGTTGTTGACTCAAAAATTCCCCAAAGGATCCCTGGTAGCCATAGTAGCGGCTCAACACGAAGCCGAGCAGAGGATCAATCACGACAATGTAAAACAGCAAGGGGATGCCCAGTCGTTTCAGCCGGTCCAGGACATACGGCCCGGGACCTTTGCGGTCATACGAACCCGGGGTAAAGTAGCTGGATATCATGAAAAAGAAACCCATAAAGAAGGACTGGTTGATGGCCACGAACAGGGTCAACAAAATGGTTGACACCGTGCTAATCTCTCCTGCCTCAACATAAATGTTATTCCCCGGTGCGCCATACCCGATCGCCAGGTGGTGCAGTATCACCAGGATGGTGAGCAGGATGCGCAGGTTGTCGATATAAAACAGGCGGGGTTTGGCGGTAACTTTAGGATCTGCTGATTCTGCATTGGTCATGATGCTCTCCTTTAACGAGACTCTTCTAATTTTCGGGTTAGGTCCTCTACGATCGCGACCATCTTCTGGGCAGAAAAACCCTTTATGAGCACATTATTAACACCTAATGTTTCGGCTGCTTCACCCTGGGCAATATCTTCAGCAAGTACGATCAATTGAATCTGAGGGTACTGCTCTTTTATCTGCATGATGACAGCCTGCATTTCGGGTAAAGACATATCCAGTATGATCAGCGCTGGTTGGTGGTTTTCAACCATCCTCAAGGCCGTACCGATATCCTCTGCTACCAGGACAGCGCTGATCGAGGGAATGGTGGTCATCAAAGCCAATAAGCCATTTTGG
>CALBUI010000037.1 GCA_937968125.1 uncultured Anaerolineales bacterium
CAATTTCGATAGAATCCTGCTAACCTTCAACTAAATTCACCGCAGAGCACGCAGAGACCACAGAGAATGTTATAGAAGAATTTCGATATTGCAATCAAATAAAAGGTAGTTGTTAAGCTCACCCATCGTGCTATAATCCCCTCTCGGTAACCTAAATACAATCCGTACCTGGTTACAACGCTCTACGTTGTAACCAGGCGAGTTTATTACCAGATAATCGTTAGTCAAAGGAGCAGTTTTTATGGCAAGCATGATAGAGATCCCCGCCGGGGGAGAAAAGATCAAGATCGATAACGGGGTGCTTCTAGTACCGGATAATCCCGTTATTCCTTTCATTGAGGGTGATGGGACAGGTCGGGATATCTGGCGAGCATCCAAGCGGGTTTTCGATGCGGCAGTTGAGAAAGCTTATCAGGGAAAACGAACCATCGCCTGGGCTGAAGTGTATGCTGGGGAAAAAGCATTTAACAAACTTGGCTCCTGGCTGCCAGAAGAGACAATTGAAACATTCCAGGAATACCTGGTTGGAATAAAAGGACCTCTTACTACTCCTGTCGGAGGCGGCATTCGCTCGCTGAATGTTGCTTTGCGAAAAGCGCTCGATTTGTATGTCTGCCTGCGTCCTGTACGCTATTACGCGGGTGTACCTTCTCCGGTGAAACACCCAGAAAATGTCGACATGGTGGTCTTCAGGGAAAACACTGAAGATATTTATACTGGCATCGAGTTCGAACACGGCACGGAAGGGGATGAAAAATTCAAACAGCTCCTGAGGTCGAATTTCCCAGAAGATTACAACAAGATTCGGTTCCCGGACACAGCCGGGTTTGCCGTTAAACCTGTTTCACAAGAAGGGACTGCTCGTCTGGTCAGGGCAGCAATCCAGTACGGATTGGAGAATAACCGCCGCAGTGTGACCCTGGTTCACAAGGGCAACATTATGAAATACACCGAAGGCTCTTTCCGTAATTGGGGTTATGAGGTTGCAGAAGCCGAATTCGGCGACCAGGTCTACACCTGGAGTCAGTGGAACCGCACTGTTGAGTCCAGCGGAGAAGAGGCTGCTAACCAGGAGCAAGATGAAGCACTCAAGGCCGGCAAATTATTGGTCAAGGACGTGATCGCCGATATCGTCTTTCAGCAGACCATCACCCGGGCGCGCGAATTCGATATCATCGCCACGATGAATCTGAATGGCGACTATCTCTCCGATGCATTGGCTGCCCAGGTCGGCGGGATTGGCATCGCACCGGGTGGAAATATCAATTACACCAGTGGACACGCCATTTTCGAAGCTACCCATGGCACGGCTCCGAAATATGCAGATAAGGATGTTGTCAATCCCGGCTCGGTGGTATTGTCCGGCGAGATGATGCTCAGGTATATGGGCTGGCACGAAGCGGCCGACTTGATTGTCACGGGTATGGAGGGTGCAATTGCAGCCAAGACGGTGACCTACGATTTTCACCGCTTGATGGAGGGCGCGACGAAACTATCGACCTCCGAATTTGGGACGGCAGTTATTGAGCATATGGAGGGTTGAGGAATTTTGACCCCTACCTCCCGTAGCAAGTCCGGGACAGGCACTGTATCCCCTCCCCCATAAACAGGAGAGGGGATTTCTCGTTACTTAAGTATTAGTGAACCAGTCCAAGACAAGTTATAATTTTGCCAACTATCTTATCGTCTTACAAAATAACAAAATTATTCCATCATTAAATTGCAGATGCGAGGTGTTGGACATGGAAGATAAAGGAGAAACAACGACCAAACAAAGTGAATCTGGTGAGATGACGCCTTATATTGACCTGCCTACCAGGTTCGATCGTTGGGAGCCGGCGGCAGAAGTTATAGCCACGATCGTGCTGGCATTTGCAACGCTGGCGACAGCCTGGAGCGGCTACCAGGCCGCCCGTTGGGGCGGGGTGCAGTCAAGCAGCTACAGCCAGGCGGGGGCCATTCGGACCGAATCTGTGCGCGCTTCAAGTCAGGCAGGCCAGCTGGTTCAAATTGACATTGGGCTGTTCACCAATTGGATCAATGCATTCGCTGCTGAAGACCAACTATTAACAGATTTTTATGAGCAACGTTTCCGGCCGGAGTTTAAACCAGCCTTCGAAGCCTGGTTGGCTACTAAACCAGCTATCAATCCGGATGCCCCTCCGACCCCCTTCAGCATGTCGGAATACCAGGTCAGCAAGGCTCAGGAAGCCATGCAGTTGGAGACGGATGCAGAAGCAAAATTTGCCGAAGGAACAGCAGCTAACGAGACCAGTGATAACTACATACTGAACACGGTCATCCTGGCCTCGGTGCTGTTTCTGGGCGGCATCGCCTCGAAGTTCAAAGCCATGTCAGCCAGGTGGGTGATCATCGTCTTCAGCCTGGGGATCCTGGCATTTGGTTTATTTAATATATTTACTTATCCGATAAATTAACCAACCAGTAATAGCGAAATCAAGAAATAAATCTCCATCTTAACCACGCAAGAACCCTATTAACCAATAACCCTCGAGTATTTGAATCCTCGGGGGTATTTTTCACCAAGAACAGCAGTTTTTGCCAGATATACTTTCACTGCTCCCTTCCAGCGGAGAGCTCCAGGATTGATAGAATTTCTCGCGCCGATATTTCAGAAACCTATGCCATTGAACTTTGCATTTCTTGGAATGAGGTTGGTAGCCGAGTTGTCAATTAAACTGTGAAGCGTAATTGCGCTCATGATTTAGGAATATCTTGATCGGATAACAACCCAGTTAATCGAGAAGAAATTAAGATATATTTGGTATGATTAGGGTAACCTTTTATAAAGTCGCTTGATTATTACCAAATGTCCGGAGGATGGAATGGAATCTCTCAAATTAAATATTTTGGGTATGGCTCGCTACCGGGGACGTGAAGGGCAGTTAAGCTTTATCCTGCACCGGCTGGCTGGCCTGGGAACGCTGCTCTTCCTGGCGGTGCATATCTTAGATACCTCAACGGTATATTTCTTCCCTTCCCTTTACGAACACGCCATCGATATCTACCGCAGCACGCCCTTTATGCTGGGGGAGATCGCCCTAGTCTTTGCGGTCATCTATCATGGGGTGAACGGCGCCCGGATCGCCCTTTTTGACCTGTTCATACCCGATCGCTGGAATGTAGAAACCCAGCGTAAATCAGCCTACTGGAGTTTGGGCATTGCGATCGTACTTTGGCTGCCAGCAGCCTATATGATGGGGCGCAGCATGCTGGTCCACAATTTCGGATTATAAGCAGGAGAGGGGATTCTTATGGCAACGAATACTAATCAAGTTCAACTCAATCAAGCTGCTGCACCGGAGGGATTCGAAAGCTGGGCCTGGAAATGGATGCGCTACAGCGGGCTACTGCTCATCCCGTTAGCCTGGGGACATGTCCTGATCCAGGATATCCTGGTAGGGGTGCATGCCATCGATCTGGATTACGTCGCTTTGCGCTGGGCTTCACTGGGTTGGCGGGTATATGACTTCTTGCTGCTCGCCTTCGCCTTTGCCCATGGTGTCAACGGGCTGCGCCAGGTGTTAAACGATTACATCAGATCGGATACCACCCGCAAACGAGTCACCTGGTTGTTGTTTATCCTTTGGCTGGTCCTCTCGCTGATCGGCGCGGCGGCAATCGTCGGTGGTGTGCGGGCGCCTTAAGTTTTTCAGTTTTGGAGAGATATAACCGGGATTAGATATTTGATATTAGAGAGCCTCCCATTTCTGAGAGGCTCTACTCGGTGCAATCTGAGAGACGGTGTCCAACCCAAGTTCGATGTTTCAGCGGTGCAGGTAGCGTTGTGGCTGTGTTGATCGCAATTGGAACCCGGTAATGTAATCAGCGATGAGCGTATTCCAAATGCAGCTGCGATGTTGCATCAATGTCTGGAAGGATGAAGTGATGTTGTTGGGGTTGGTACCTCCGTTCTCTCAGGTATTGCCTATGGTGAGACTTCAGTCTCTTCGGTTATGGGGGCTGTTGGCTCTTCTGTGGGGGAAAGCGCGGCAGCTTCTTCAGCTGTCTCCGGCGCTCCGCCAAGCACCCACTTCTCAAAAATTACGATCAGCTCTGGTTTGAGCGCTCTGGTCGGCGGCATGGGCCCACCGGCTTCAATCTCCTGGCGATTCATCATCAGAATATTATTCGAGTTCAGATCACCCGGAATTACATTGGGTGCATTATCTCCAGTTTCCATCGTCTCTTGGAAAGAGCGCATCAGGTAATTATTGTTTTTCTTCCCTGGACGATGGCAGGAGACGCAATAGCGTTTCACGATCGGCTCGATGTGAACCTCATAGGAGGGTATCTCATTTGGACCTAACTCCGGAATTGCTCCCGCCTGTGCAGCCTCTTCAGGAATTTCCACCCGGTCATCCCAGGTGTAGCGCATGAAGTTTACGATGGCATCAATTTCGCCTCGCGTTAGCTCCCCTCCATATCCCAATCCATAAGGCGGCATTCCCAAGTCGGGCTGGCCGTAATCAATGATGGCAAAAAATGTGTCATCCGATCTGGTATACATTTCATCCTGGCTGCTGATCGACTTCAGGAAGACACCCTCTAATCCTTCTACACCGACGATCTCACCTCCCTCTCCTTCAGCGCCATGACACTCAACGCAGTGGATCGAATATACATCCTGTCCAAGGACGATCTTGTCGGTGATCGTCGTGGCGAAAGCTACTTCCTCCTGGGGGGGTGTTGACACTGCAGCCAAAACGGTGAGCGCCACCATGCCAATCACAACGATACTCATGATAGCTGTGGCGACTTTACGCTTCTTCCAATGGCGAAAAGGACTGCGGTCATAAAATGGGAGCAGCAGCAGCGCCAGGACTGCAATGGTCGGAATGATCACGGTACCGACCCATTCGATCTGGCCTGGGAAGTATTTAAGCAGCTGGAACAAGAACAAGAAATACCATTCTGGGCGGGGAATATAAGAACTATCGCTTGGATCTGCGGGTGGTTCTGCTGCCACCCCGACGTAAATCGCCAAACCTACTAACAACAAAAATAACGCGAAAGCGACGATCAGATCTTTATAAATGATATCCGGGTAGAACTTGACCCCCTTTTCTTTCTCCTGTTTATAATCTTCTAAATAGGCCTGCTTCTGTTCTTCGTTCAAAATGCCGCTCCCTGGGACTATTCTGCCTCATCCTTGGGCTCACTCGAAATGCCCAAGCGAACGACAAGATACATGTGGACGCTGATCAGGCCGACGATCACCACCGGTAGGAACCAGATATGCACGGAGAAAAAACGCGCCAGGGTAACCGCGCTGAGATCATTCCCCCCGCGCAAGATGCGCAGGATGAAATCTCCAACCACAGGCACCGTCCCGGCAATGGCCGTCCCGACCGTCGTTGCCCAATAAGCACGCTGGTTCCAGGGCAGAAGATAGCCAGTGAAACCCATCCCTAAAGTTGCCAGCAGCAAAACGACACCGGTTACCCAGGTAATCTCACGTGGATACTTATAGGCACCCATGAAAAAGGTGCGCAGCATATGAATAAAAACAAAAATCACCATCAATGTGGCGCCCCAGTGGTGAATCCCGCGGATCAACCAACCAAAGGCGACCCCATTCATAATATATTGGATGCTGCTGTAGGCTTTCTCTGGATCGGGGACATAATAAACCGATAAGAAAACACCCGTTATGCCCTGCACAACGAATAAAAACAAACTTGCGCTGCCCAAGGTAAACCACCAGTTAACCTTGGGGACTTTGCGATCGAAAACCAGATTGTAGATCGACAGAAGTCCTAAACGCTCGTCCAACCAGTTAACTACTTTGACGGCCATGCTCACACTTCCATATGCTTGACGGAAAATACCCCCTCCTCCACTTTGGTCTCAAATTCATAAAGTGGTTCAGGAGGTGGACCTGAGACGACCACGCCTTGTTTGTCAAACCCGGCGTCATGGCAGGGACAGACATATAAATTCGTCTCGTCTGTCCAGGACACCCTGCAGCTGAGATGGGTGCACATATTCGAAAAAACTTTCACCTCTGATTCCCCGGGTCCGTAACGCCAGACATATGCGCCATAGCTGTTGACTGTCTTTTCCCAGCCATTAATCTTCGTCCGGGTGTATGAAAATAATGTAGGTTGATCCAGGGGATATGCATCAAGCGGCCCGAGAGGGATCCAGGCCTCTTCCTCCTGTGTTTTTATGGCTGGTGACAGCAGGTAACCGATGGCAGGAATACCTATTATCATAGCTATGACGGAACTAAGGCCCACCAGGATGATGTTGACAAAATCCCGGCGTTGGACTTCATGTGAATCAGCCATCAAATCTCTCCATATCCAAAAAAATTACGATAATATTCCAAACTTATTTTAGATGAAATCGCCATGAATTATAAGGATATCTGAAACTAATAATCCGTGATAATTGTCACTATTCTGATAGCGTGCCCAGATGCAATAATAATTATTGTGGGTAAATGTTTTTATTAAAGGTTGAGGAGGACAAGAATGGGTCTCAATCGCAGAGTAAGATTCTTTGCCGGGCTGAGGTATCGAGGTGGGGGTCCAATGTGGGCCTGGATGCTGCACCGGGTAACGGGAGTGGCGTTGATCTTGTTCGTCGGCACACACGTCTTCGCCTCGTTCTTCATGCAGCAAACCGGCAACGATTTTGCCACCACAATCAACATCATTTACGAATCCTGGATATTCCAGGTGATCGTGGCATTTATTGTTATCTTCCACGGTCTGAATGGAATGCGCATCGCCATCCTTGATATCTGGCCGAGATTCCAGATGTTTCAACGGGAAGCATTGTGGCTGCAGTGGTTCATCTTCATCCCTGTATACGGGCTGACAGTGGTCATCCTCATTCAACATGGTCTTACCGGTGGTTATTAACCAGGAGGAAATTTGAGATGAGTACCCGGACAGTACAACCTGGTTTGTCATTCGAATACATCATGTGGATCTTCACCCGAATTTCTGCCATGTCATTAATCATGCTTGCGATTTTCGGAATGGTCAGCGCGCTTGCTCTTGGAGCCAGAACGCAGGTTGACCTGCCCACACTGATGCGCTGGACCTTTTTCCCCAACCCCAACCATGTCATTAACAGCAACATTCCAGATGTTACCCTTGGATGGGCGAACGCTTTCTGGCAGGTGATGCAAATCTTAATCGTCTTCTTTGGGGTCACACATGGCCTTAACGGTTTACGGGTGGTTATCGAAGACTTCGTTGGCCAATCAATCGCAAAACCTTCTATCCGCGGCTTGATCTTCCTGCTGTGGATCTTTACGTTGATTGTTGCCATTTATGTTGTCTTATTCTCTTGAATGGAGTGAAACTTTAATATCTCCCTTAGTGGTTCTATAATATAATTGCGGAGCAATTCAGTCCAATTTGTTGTGCTCCGGGCTGGGTCACCATTCAATCTTTTGAGAGGCAGAAAGGAACCTATCCAGCTTGAATCTCGGAATAAAACTCGACAACCTGTGGGTTTTCTATGTGTTGGCCTACGCCATTGCTCTGCCCATTCAGTCTTGGGCAAACAACAAACGTGGAGAGCCTTTTGATGACCCAGAGTTTTTATTTAAAGGAGAGAAAATATTTGCCATTGCGATGGTCTGGCTCATTGGAGGTCTGCTAATAAGCCTCTTTGTTCCAATCGGGTTAGGAACATTGTTTATCATAGGTTTGTTATTTTACCTGGTCGGAATAATCATCGTTGGAGGAACATTCTATTCATTCGCCAATAACCGTGGGCTGGTTACCACTGGCATTCATCGGTATTCAAGAAATCCTGGTTATGTCGGTTGGACACTGGTAATTCTAGGTATGACGATTATCGGTTGGTCATCTTCGGTATGGAGTATCATATTTTTGTTCTATTTCCTCTTGACAATTCCGTATTTTCACTGGACCGTGCTGCTTGAAGAGGAATTCTTGGTGAACAAGTATGGTGACTCCTACCAGGAGTATTTGGGGAGCACGGCCCGTTATTTTAGTATTCCACGAGAGGAAGCTGGATTCTAGCAACAATTTGCACCTGTTTAAAACCCGAAAATGGTTCAGGTGTGGTAATTCTTGAGGAGGCTTGAGGGATCAATTCATGAACAAACATCGGTTCGATGTCATCGTTGTCGGGGCAGGAGGGGCTGGGTTGATGGCCGCCCTGTATGCCTCCAGAAATGCTGACACAGCAGTGCTCAGCAAGCTTTATCCAACGCGTTCTCATACCGGCGCAGCCCAGGGAGGGGTTGGCGCAGCCTTAGGAAATATAGAAGAAGACCACCCTGAGTGGCATACTTATGACACGGTTAAAGGCAGCGATTATCTCGGTGATCAGGAGGAAATCGAGTTCATGTGCTCGGAGGCAGTTTCGACAGTCTATGAATTAGAGCACATGGGATTACCTTTCTCACGTACACCGGAGGGACGCATCGCACAAAGGCCATTTGGGGGACACACCAATAACAATACTGGTCTCCCTGTTAGCCGGGCATGCTATGCGGCTGACCGGACTGGGCATATGATCCTGCAAACGCTCTACCAGCAGTGCATCAAGAACAATGTCAATTTCTTTGACGAATATCAGGTCTTAGACCTGATCATAGTCGATGGATCAGCCGCAGGCGTGGTGGCACTCGAATTACTGACTGGAGAGCTGCACGTCTTCCACGCCAAATCAGTGATCTTTGCCACAGGTGGTCATGGGCGCATTTGGGAGATCACCTCTAATGCTTATGCATATTCCGGTGATGGAGTCGCCATCACTTTACGCAGGGGGATTCCCGCAGAAGATATGGAGTTCTTCCAGTTCCACCCCACAGGGATCTACAAGCTGGGTATATTGATTACTGAGGGTGTACGTGGAGAGGGCGGAGTTTTGATAAATGGCGAAGGTGATCGATTCATGGAGGAATATGCTCCCACCGTGAAAGATCTGGCCTCGCGAGATGTCATCAGCCGCGCCATGTTCCTGGAGATGCAAGCAGGCAAAGGGATCAATGGGGATCGCTACATGTATCTGGATGTGCGCCCCGAAACTGTAAATAAATTCGCAGCCAGCGATGGTCGCAAACGGCCTGATGGCAGTCCTTATGTCGTCACCGGAGAAGAGATTTTATCGAAACTGCCGGATATTGTTGATTTTTGCCGTACATACCTGGGGGTCGATCCTGTCACCCAACCCATGCCAGTCCAACCCACCGCCCATTATGCGATGGGCGGCATCCCCACCAACAAATACGGCGAAGTGCTGATCGATGAAAAGAATACGATCATGCCCGGCTTCTACGCGGCTGGTGAGGTGGCATGTGTCTCGGTACACGGCGCAAACCGGCTAGGCACGAATTCACTCCTGGATATCCTGGTCTTTGGGAAGTATTCCGGTCTGAAGGCAGCTGAGTATGCCAACAGCGCGGATTTCCTCCCCCTCCAGGAAGATCCAACTGATTTCACCCAGGCGCAGATAGATGATTTACTAAGTTCATCTGGAGACGAGCGACCAGAGACGATCGGTCTGGAAATGAAAAAGGTGATGAACGACCTGGTGGGTGTGTTCCGTACCGAAGAGGGAATGGCTCACGCTCTCGAAACCGTACGTGAACTGCAGGAGCGCTTTAAAAAGGTCAAAGTCGATGACAAGGGCAAAATTTTCAACACCGACCTCCTGGCTACCTGGGAGCTGGGTAATTTGCTTGACCTGGCTGAGATTACTGCTGCCACTGCCCTGGCTCGGAAAGAGAGCCGGGGAGCTCACGCCAGGGAGGATTATCCGAAAAGGGATGATGAGAACTGGATGAAGCACAGCCTGGCCTGGAAACGTGATGGTGAACTTGAACTGCGCTACAAGCCAGTGGTGATCACCAAATTTGAACCGAAAGAACGAGTTTATTAATTTATTTTCGTAGAAAAGGGATAACGTTGATGCAGGTTAAACTGAAAATCTTTCGCTACAATCCTGAGAAAGACAAGAAACCACACTACGAGACTTACAAAGTAGAGGCTGAGCCCACTGACCGGGTATTGGACCTTCTCGAATACGTCAAGGGATATATCGATGGCACGCTTTCCTTCCGCAGATCCTGTGCACATGGTGTTTGTGGGTCGGATGCGATGCGCATTAATGGTGTAAATTACCTGGCCTGCAAAGTCCTGGTAAAGGATATAAAATCCTCGAAGATCACTATCGAACCAATGTTGGGTTTAAGTGTGATCAAAGACCTGATCGTGGATATGGAGCCGTTCTTCGATCACTTCCGCTCCATGATGCCTTACCTGGTAAATGATGAGACCCCTCCCGGGACAGAACGCCTGCAAAGCCCAGAAGAGCGGGAGCGCTTTGACGACACGACGAAATGTATATTGTGTGCCGCCTGTACCACCTCCTGTCCATCCTATTGGGCAAATGATAAATATGTAGGACCAGCGGCTATTGTCAACGCCCATCGCTTTATCTTCGACAGCCGCGACCGGGCAGCAGCCGAACGGTTAAATATCCTCAACGACCAATTTGGGG
Source organism: uncultured Anaerolineales bacterium (assembly GCA_937968125.1). GTDB lineage: Bacteria > Chloroflexota > Anaerolineae > Anaerolineales > UBA4823 > PFL25. Next base: position 10,519 of record CALBUI010000037.1, read on the forward strand.
TTTACCGCTGCCACACGATCTTCAACTGCACGATAGCCTGCCCGAGAGAGATCCAGGTAACGACAGCAATCGGAGAGATTAAAAAGGCGATCGCCACCGGCAGCCTGGATTAGTATTACCAAGAAATTAATCAAAACGCGACTCACCTATTGACAACCTTGCTCGTTCCAGGCAGGGTTGTTTTATTTGAAACATTTTCTCGCTATGCAATAATTCCATTTGCCCCAATAGCTCAATGGATAGAGCAAGGCTCTCCTAAAGCCGAAATCTGGATTCGAGTTCCGGCTGGGGTGCTCAAAATCGCCTTACGGCGTTTTTTTATTTATAATAAGATCAACAATGAAATTATTAAATCTCACGATTATAGGAGCAGTAAAGTATTGATGAACTGGTCTGTTCGTAAGGCCGAGAATCATGATGTCGGTATACTCGTAAGTATGGCTAGGCGAGTGGCAGATACTTACAATCGCGAATTTTTGGGTGACGAAGTTATCGATGAGTTTATCAATAGCGGAGCTTGTGATAAAGAGGTCTTAGATAACTTGGAGAAGATGTATGTACTCCTATATGAAGATAGAATCATAGGTTATTGCGTCTTGCATGATAATTGGGTCAAAGCATTTTTAATTGATATTGAATATCATGGAACTGGGGCTGCGAAGTATTTCTTGACTGAATTGACTCAAAAAATGTCTGGCCAATACGAGAGTTTGCATCTCGAATGTTTTGAGCCTAATGCGAGGGCCATCGCATTTTATGAGAAATTTGGTTGGAAACATTACAAAACAGAATATTTGCCCGACTTGAAAGTTAATAACTGCTTTTATCGATTGACAACTAATTGGATGTAAACGGTAGACCTAATTATTGACAAAGTAGTTGATCGGAGTATGTCCCCTCACCCTAGGGGTATCCATAAATCACTAATGGTGATTTTTGAGTTTAAGCCCCCCTGTGAAATCTTCCCTCCCATAAAACCAAGAAATACTGGACAGGTTAAGTTTTTGCGGAGTTGTTTGCTTATCCAGTTAATAAGATTGAGATGCAAGATGATTTTCAGATTGGAATATTGATATTCTGGCATTGCATATTATCTGCAATTACCACCCTATGCTATAATCGCGCCTGCCCCAATAGCTCAATGGATAGAGCAAGGCTCTCCTAAAGCCGAGATCTGGGTTCGAGTCCCGGTTGGGGTATACGAACCGCCCAGGATTGATTCTGAGCGGTTTTTTGTCTATGATTCGGTTCGATACTAGGAAAAAAGCGTCCGAGTCGCAGGGTGTGAGGATCTACTTAGAGTTTAGAGGCTTCCTCTTTTTGTTCAATTATCCGATCTTTTGTCAAGCGCTGAGTTATTACTTCTTGGAACGCAAACTGTTCCAGGGGGGTTGATCGGCTACCTCGACCACTTCATAGCCGATCTCCCCGACACAAGGTCCAAGGATAGCCAAAGCGTAGGCATTTTCATCCCCCATATTAAAAGAGGCATGAACCTCGTCAGCCTGGATGAAAACCGAATCACCTGGTTTCAGCATCCGCATTTCTTCACCGACCCATTGTTCCAAGGTCCCCTTAACACACACGATCACTTCTTCCTGGTCTGGGTGCTTGTGGAAATCATGTCCTTTTCCTGGAAAGAGCTCGACATCGATAACCGTCAGGTTCTTGTTGTTCGTCGTCGGCGGATGGCTGAGCCAACCCAACGTGCCCCAATCCAGCTGTTCGCGGGGGGTTTCGGAGCGAATAATAAATTTTTTCATCTTACCTCCGGTTTAGAGTGGTTTCGGACAAGTTTAGCATGGCTTATCCTGGCAGGCAACAGTCAAGGATTCAGACTAAGATTCTGTGCAAGTAACACAATTGAAACATATATTCCCCTCGAAAAAAAGATGGGTGGAGTTCGGGATGTGTCTCCATAAGGGGTATTTCTTCGTATATATCTATTATCTGGTTGTTTACTTCATTAATTCCCCCTTTTCCCCACTGTTCCGATAAAATACTATCCTTCCGTATTTTTCATACAAAATATCCTTGACTTGGAGTCAACTCCAGGTGATACACTGACTTTTGGAGGTTCCTTTATGAAAATCTCGGAAGTAAGTAGACAATGCGGTCTTTCACAGGATACACTGCGCTATTACGAGCGGATTGGGCTACTTCCACCCATCAATCGAAATATCGGTGGCATTTGAGACTACGACAAACTCGATTTGCGGCGTGTTAAATTCATCGAGTGCATACTGAGTGTGGATATCCAATTAAAGTTTTGATTGAGTATTTTAAGCTTGTTCAACAAGAGGACCAATCCGCTGAAGCCCGAAGAGCAGGCTTGTTCGAGTAATGAGCTCAGTTTGTGATTTTGGTGGGAGAAATGCCAAATAAAGGACTTGTTGGATTACAAAATCGAAGTAAGTAAAAATGTTATTATGAATGCAAAAAACGAAATGATACTAATCGAGGATAAAAGGGAGTAAAAATTATGCAAACACGGAAACTTGGAACGCTAGAAGTTTCGGCTCTCGGTCTTGGTTGTATGAGCATGAGTCGTTCTTTCAAACCGATACCTGACCGGCAGGAGATGATCGCGCTGATCCGCACGGCGGTCGACCGCGGCATCATGTTTTTTGATACCGCCGAAGTTTATGGCCCATTCGTGAATGAAGAGCTCGTGGGCGAAGCGCTGGCACCAGTTCGCGACCAGGTAGTGATTGCCACCAAGTTCGGGTTCAACCTGGATCTGATCACCGGAGAAAGTCTGGGAGGGGTTAACAGCCAGCCGGAACATATCAAACAGGTGGCTGAAGAATCGCTTAAGCGGCTCAAAATTGAGACCATAGATCTGTTCTACCAGCATCGAGTAGACCCCGACGTACCCATCGAAGACGTTGCAGGAACCGTGAAGGATTTGATCCAGGAAGGCAAGGTCAGGCACTTTGGGCTTTCCGAACCCGGCGCCCAAACCATCCACCAGGCACATGCGGTCCAGCCAATCACGGCCGTTCAAAATGAATACTCTCTTTGGTGGAGGCTCCCGGAAGAGGAAATATTACCGACCTGCGAAGAACTCGACATCGGTTTCGTACCATTCAGCCCTCTGGGAAGAGGGTTTCTCACCGGAAAAATTGAGGAAAACACAACCTTCGATAGTTCCGACCTGCGCAGTCGCATCCCACGCTTTACACCGGAGGCGATGAAAGCAAACCAAAACTTACTTGAGCAGCTAAGCAAGATTGCTGAAAAGAAGAAAGCAACCCTGGCTCAGATTGCCCTCGCCTGGCTATTGGCTCAGAAGTCGTGGATCGTTCCCATCCCAGGCACAACTAATCTTTCACGCTTCGAAGAAAATATCGGAGCCGCTCAAATTGAACTGACCCATGATGATCTGCGTGAGATCGAGAACGCTGCGTTGGGTATTGAGGTACATGGGGCTCGATATCCAGAAGAGCTGGATAGAATGACAGGGCTATAAGATAAGGAGTTCATACAATGGAAATCAAACGAAGTGGTTCACAGCCTTCCAGGAAAGGACAGGCTGAAAATTTCACTGGTAATGTGCGGATTGACCCTCTCGTCGATGCACCCACGCCGGCCCGAGTATTTAGCGTCAAAGTGACCTTCGAGCCTGGTGCCCGGACCGCCTGGCACACCCATGCGTTGGGCCAGACCCTGATTGTTACGGCTGGCTGTGGTCGGATCCAGCACTGGGGTGGCCCGATCAAGGAAATCCGTCCAGGTGATGTGGTTTGGATCGCACCAGATGAGAAACACTGGCATGGTGCCACGTCGACTACAGCCATGACACACATCGCAATTATTGAAAAGAGCGAAGAAAATTTTACTAGCTGGATGGAAAAAGTCAGTGAAGAACAATATCAGGGTGAATGAAAAGAGTAAAAGGAAATAGATTATGACTACCTGGACAGACGATGAACTCAACGAGATTGGAACTGCAGAAGAATTGCAACTTGCCTCTCGCCGTCTCGATGACACGCTGCGCAGGAAGGTGATTATCTGGGTCGTGCGCGTTGATGACGACATATACATCCGGTGTGTCAACGGGCGCAAGGGAGCCTGGTTCCGCGGCGTGCAATCGCGGCATGAAGGTCGCATCTGGGCAGGCGGCGTTGAGAAAGATGTCACCTTTGTGGAAGGAGCTGATCCTGAGATCAATGACAAGATCGACGAAGCCTACCTCACCAAATACAGTCGTTACCCTCAATGGGTGGCCCCGATGGTGACCCCGGAAGTGCGGGCTGCAACGATCAAATTAGTGCCGCTCTCAACAGGCTCTTAGTTCAATAAACTCACCTGAATAAGAATTTTATACATCCCATTTACACCATAATTCCTAGATTTACGATAAATAGGTTTCAAAATAATTTCATGCATAAATTAATAAATTCATTAATTTGTCTGACAACCCTTGATTTCTTGATAAATCTCAGGTAATATATAGGCGTCAAACGTCTGGGTGCCCCCCTCACCCAGGCGTTTGACCTTAAATTGACAACTCTTTATCACCTCAAGTCGCCGCTCCTTTCGAAATCCAAACTAGAATCAAGTAAAATACGAATTCGCTTTTCCTGGAATTATTATGAGGTTACCCAGGAAATTACTTCCTGATGCCAAGGAGATTCCAGAATGGAGGGAAGGAAAAGAAAAAATCCCCCAACCAAGAATCAGCGAGCCCTTTCCGCGGGCATTGCCGGAGTGATCTTGGGAGCAGTTGGTGGGGCGATCATCGGAGCAAGTACAGGCAATACCGTGCCCGGTGCTCTGCTTGGAGCGCTCGTAATCGGGCCGATTGCGGGACTTGCGGATTACCTGAGAATAGAAGGCCAACCGACCAATCTAGTCTACCGCATTCTCATGATGAGCTTCGCGGGTGCAGTTATCGGGGCACTATTAGGAATGCTCTTCACTAGTTTAAGCCTGACCGTGATTGGCCTGGTTATTGGTCTCTTATCCGGCGTCTTTGGACTGCGGGTAAACAAGATCCTGCTCGGAGTTATCACCGGGGGGGTTCTTGGGTATCTTGCCCAGAATTTCTACCCAGAGCTCAATCCAGCAATTCTCGGTGGACTGGTGGTCTTGTTCTATCGCCTCCTCAGCACGCTTCTCTTTCGGGACCAGGATAATATTCAAATGATGGCAGAACGAGTACCCAGGGAGGAGATCAAATACGTGGTCCCTTTTGAAGCCAACAGCAAATATGTTGGCGCAGATTATTTCAAGGATTTAGCACGCAGTGAAAAAGGGCATTATGTCCGCAATCTAGAAGGGATCGGGATCGTTGAATCCATGGATAACATGCGAGGACCGGCATTCGACGCTGGCCTGGTTCATCCGCTGATCAGGGATTTTTACGAGCATACCAGCAACTATAAACTCAACATCGTTCCTGAATGGGAGCTGCGCATTAAGCCGCTCTTCTGGATATTTAAACGTTATATCGCCCAACCCATTGGACAGGCTAACTTACCATTCAATACAGAAGAAGCTCAAAAAGGAGTGGTTAGCTATATTGATGCGATAGATTTCAAATGTGATGACATTATTGACCTGCGCGGCTGGGTACGAGCCTTCGAGGGTACCGGCGAAGCAATCTATGTCGGGATATACACTACTTTCCAGCATCAAGGAGTTGGTTATGTCAGCGTAGGTTTCCCCCTACCTGATTCAAACTTCACTGCGACATTGCTGCCCAAAAATCACAACGATAGTAATTTTTTGTTGACCTCCAGGGATACAGGCTATTCATTTCCAGGTCATTACCTGACCGCGAGTGAGAATGAAAACCTGACCGTCATGCGCTTACCAACTTTTAATGAAGAGATTGAGGTGTTCGTAGACAGTGAACAGCTTCGCACCGAGCACCGTTTCTACTTGGCTGGACTCAATTTCTTGACTCTGCATTACTCCATGGAGCGAATAGAGTCCTAATTTCCTGTTTGAAATTTCAAAAGAATCATTAAATTTAGATATTCACAGTAATGCACAAATGTGAATAATAAAACTGCAAGGTAGAGGGCATCTTGTCAGGTGAGTTAATTTCATGTTATCATTTAATCGGCAAGCGTCTGGGTGCCCCCCTCACCCAGGCGTTTGCTACTTTAATCGCAAGTTTTCAGGGGCATCGAACTAACTACTTTATTCTTTACTCAAGATCCACAAATAAAACTAAAGGCGATTCCACCTTTCAGGCGATCTTGACCGCAATCAAAGTACCATCACCAGCTGGATAGATGGTGCTGATCAGCCGTTCATCTTCAGCTACCTGTTTATTGAACTGCCGCATGAGCTCCGAATAATCGTCATCCTTGCCTGCTAAAGCGACACTGCCTTTGCGAAATGCATTGTGGGCGGCGATGATGCCTCCCAGGCGGACGTTTTGAAGCGCCCAATCGAAATAGGCTGGATAACCTGTCTTTTCGGCATCGATGAACACAAAATCAAAGGGGCTTCTGTCGGTTAATTCCACCAGCTCGCGATGTGCATCCCCAATGCGGATCTGGATCACCTCACTGAGCCCAGCTGCTTCGAAATGCTCTTGGGCGACTTCAGCATGGTTCGAGTCCAAATCAACGGTATACAGGACTCCACCAGGCAGCAAACCACGTGCTATCCAGATCCCGCTGTAACCGCCAAGTGTGCCAATCTCTACCACTTTCTTGGCACCGCAGGTGCGCACCAATAGCTGCAAAAAGCGGCCTTCCTCTGGCTTGATATTGATTGTCGGCAATCCACGCTTGGGGGAATCCTCTCTGGCGCGCAGTAGGTGTTCATCCTCTATCGCAAAGAGAGAGCTGATATAAGAACTAACCTGATCATTATAGATGGTCATATTTGATAAATCCTTCAATATCTATTCTAGTTCGGTAAGTATATTTTGAATCTATTGCCTGGATAGTGTAATCGTAAAAAAATGATGTTAAAAATTATGCCACATATTGGATGAAATATCACATGTTTCGTCTGATCATTGAAATCCACAAAATCTGGGTGAAAAATCTTTATAAATCCAGGACCACAAATTCAATCAATTGTTGGTGACTTGCTGAGCAAAGATGGGATTATCGGTATGCATACTGGATACTGTGGAAAACCATCCCACCAATAAAAACAGTTTGCCATTTTTACTTCATTATGGGCCAGCGCAAGCGATATAATACCCCCATCTTTAACTTCAAGGATCCTATCAATGAACTTCGACACCAACCTGATCCGCGACCAATTCCCCGGCTTACAACGCCCAGCCATCTTTTTTGACAACCCAGGCGGTACGCAAATTGCCAAACCATCCTTGGATAGGATGGTCTCGTATCTGCGGAATTCAAATGCCAATCATGCAGGAAGATTTGTCACCAGCCGAGAATCGGATGCCATTGTTGATGAAGCGCACCAGGCTGCGGCCGATTTTCTAAACGCAGATCGAGCGGAGGAGATTGTCTTCGGCGCAAATATGACCACCCTGACTTTGCATATCAGCCGGACAATTGCCCGCACCTGGGAACCTGGCGATACGATTCTGGTCACCCGGCTCGATCATGATGCCAACGTGACTCCATGGGTCATGGCAGCTGAAGACCGTGGCTGCAAGGTTCGCTATGTGGATTTCAATTTGGAAGACGGCACCCTAAATGTGCAGCAGCTTAACCAGGCCTTGGAATCCAAACCACGTCTGGTGGCTGTTGGTTACTCCTCCAACGCCTTAGGGACGATCAATCCGCTAAAGGAGATCATAAAAGATGCCCATGCTGTTGGGGCATTAGTATATGTGGATGCCGTTCATTACGCGCCGCATGGTCCGATAGATATTCAGGATTTGGATTGTGACTTTTTAGTTTGTTCAGCTTATAAATTCTTCGGACCCCATGTGGGCATCCTTTATGGGCGCTACGATCTTCTGGACCAGCTGACTGCTTATAAAGTGCGTCCAGCCCCGCAGGACCCTCCCGGAAAGTTCGAAACCGGTACCGGAAATTTTGAAGGCTATGCTGGCGTGCTTGGGGCGATTGAGTATTTTGAATGGTTGGGTGAGACTTTCGGAACCCAAGGAAGCTCAAAGGGGGAATTTACCCGTCAGGTGCGATTGAAGCAAGCGATGACCGCGGTCCAGAAATTCGAGATGCAGCTTACTCGCACCACCCTGGAAGTTCTTGAAGAGACTCCTGGGGTGATCATTTATGGGCTGCGCGACACCAAGAGGTTAGATGAGCGGGTGCCAACTTTCGCCTTTAATATTAAGGGATTGACACCTGGAAAGGTGGCAGAAGAGCTGGGCAGAAGAGATATCTTCGTCTGGGATGGGAATTATTACGCACTCTCGATTACAGAATCGCTGGGGATTGAAGAAAGCGGCGGCATGGTGCGGGTGGGTCCAGTGCACTACAACACTGTGGAGGAAATTGAGCGGTTTGGGGAGGTTTTGGGAGAGATTGCGACTAAATAATTCAGGGTGATCACTAAGAAGTAGAACGACATTAACCATCCCCACCCATTCAGCCAGTGAAACGGGTTGACCCAATCACGATGATGATCGTTAAGTAGATGAAAAATCGGCAAGTTCAGCGATCAAATAATACATCAAGGAAAAAGACATCCTACAAAATCTTGGGTTTATATTTATCTGAATGGCTTAGATTCTCTCCTGTTATAAGGGATCAGTTTTTCGTCTTATGTTTCCTGATAGTTTCCAAATGCCACTCATCACTGACACGTTTGAAATTGGAGAAAAGTGGAAGTGAAAATTTAGCGAGTTGATACAATTATTGCATTCTCAATTATTGGCCGATGTTCCTCGTAATGCCAACATGTGTTCGCAGCTACGATTGGCCAGAAAGATTCACCTGACAACCAATTAAATCGTTGACGATCAAAAAGATCAATTTCTGAAACATTCTGCATTGTGTTCAAGATTAATTGATAAGAATCCTGAGCCTCGTCGGTTACTTGCCCAATGGGTTTGTTTTTATTTTGTTGATAGAAATCCGCGTTAATTTGATCAACTTCATCTTCTGGTAGACCAAATGGTGGTTGGTTTGGGGTTTCGCCACGCAAAGAAGTATTTAAACATCTGATCATAGCTAACTCCCACTCAGTGATATGGGCAATGGTATCCTTGATCGACCAACCATCAGGTAAGATTGGTTTTTCCGAAAAATGATAGCTTAAATCTCTTCCTATTCAATCCAGCGATATATAAAGCAATTTTCGCTCACCATTGATCTTTTCTAGCAGTTCGGTCCTTGGTGTGAAATTTATCGGGAAAGGCATCCATTTATTCATCTCCGATAGTATCAACGATACTTGGTTCCTCAGTCGTGCAAAATTGCAGGAGATTGAAATTTATTTCTACATCAGCTCCTCTTTCAATCAAGAATCGATTGATCTCATGTTTAAACAACCTTAGTGGCTCATTTATTTTGATTAGAACAGCTATAGTTCTTACTCCGACTGGATTGAAACATCTAATAGCACCGTTATTCCCAGGGCATCTGCCAGGGCATTTTCAACAACCTCAAATTCGTTTAGCAGCTCTTCAGATGTGCTGTCGAGATCTGTAGTAACCGTAACTTCGACGATGAATGGGTTTCCAACCTGGAAGGTAAATTCAACTAACTGGCTGTTCTGAAGGTTTTGAGCCAATGTCTTATTAATGATCTCTTCAAAGGCCGCATTGCTGGTCTCCACCTGTTCATCGGTAGTGGCTCCGGTTGTTATCACTTGCAGCTCAACCGGCAATCCATCCACTTCAGTCATAGCATCTTCTGCACCCTCTATTTCGCTGGCGAATGGCTCTGCTGCGGGATCGGCATCTGTGCTGACGAGTGCAAACACAATGGTAGGATTGCCTGCTAGAAAGACCGAGTCAACCAATGTTCCGGACTGCAAGGTTTGCTCTACCAGCCAATCGTCATCGATGCTCCTAATTGCCATTATTGTTATCCATAACGACTATGGGATCGTGACCCTCTTCGAACTTTGGCATTAATCGACCAGCTTTTGCCAGGCGGCTTCTAAATTAGCCCATTGTTTACCGGCCCATTTACCCAATGACGATTGAATTCAAAACCGTCACTCTGTCTTTGGACAAACAACCTGATCAACAAGTTCAACTCGTGATGAGCCAACCGGTACCATGCGCACGGTCTCGGTACAGGGATCATAAAGTACATACAAATCGGCGTTGCCGCCCAGGTACAACGCCCCAAGGGGATCCAGATTGCCATCCAGGTCGTAAAGCGTGATCGGGTTGGCGCTGAAGCCTAACACTTCGGGGACTAAGTAGCCGTGCAGGCCATCCGTGCGCAGGTCTGGTCCTATGATCCAAACCTCTGCACCCAAGATCATCAGGAAGAGGATGATGACCACACCAAAGAATCCGATCACGCGTCTCGTTCCGAGATGCGGTAGATGCAAAGCCTCCGGAAGCTCTTGGTCCAGGTCGAGCAAATTGGCCAGCAGGAGAACGCTGACTACCGGACCGAAAACGACGACCATTATCAGCGGAAAAAACGAAGTCAACCAGAACAGGAAAGATAACAGGACAAGTATCATTAGCCCCCGGCCAATCCATTTATTGAGTACCAGGCGACCCAAACGACTTTGATGTGCATTAGCAACCCAATCGGTAAGGAATGGGTAATCCTTGTCAATCCACCTCCCGATAGCCTCTGCCCATGATCTGACGAATAGCAAGGGTCCAAAAATTCCAATGACCATCAAAAGACTTACCAGTACATCGATCCCGCGCG
>CALBUI010000038.1 GCA_937968125.1 uncultured Anaerolineales bacterium
GCTTTTCAATATAACTTAACCGGTGTTCAATCAGCTCCTTCAAATGCACCTGGTCCGTTTCGATCCTGTCCAACCAAGCAATTATCAAGTCCAGCAATTGATTCATTTGCTCTTCAAAAAACGAATCCTTAGCATCCTTAACACCATAATATAGCACATTTGTTCTAATTTGTAAATAGCAAATTTTATATATGTTATAAACTCAGCTTGTCTAAAAACTTGACTTCGGCAAAAAAGTCCAATATAATAACTTTATAAGTTCAGTAAACTTACAAAGTTGAGAGGTTATCATTCCCTCCCGAAAAGCCACCCACCAGCAAACGAAACAACACAACCGGGACCTCGTCCTCAGAACGATTTTAAATCGCGAGGCACACAGCCGGGCAGAAATTGCGCGGGTAACAAAATTAACCCGAGCAACTGTCTCGGATATGGTTTCCAATTTGATTGAAGAAGGATTGGTTGAAGAGGTTGGGTACGGCGAATCCATGGGAGGCAAAGCTCCGATACTGTTGGAGATCGTGGCTGACTCCCGTTACCTGGTGGGTCTGAATTTAGCACAGGACAAGTTCATTGGATCGGTGGTTAACTTAAAGGGGGAATTAAAAGAGACCATAGAATTTCCAGTTGATGGACGGGATGGAGAGCATGCACTGCAACTGGTTTATAAGATCCTGGATAGCCTGGTTGAAAATGAGTGGAATCCGATCGTCGGTATTGGAATTGGTACTCCGGGTTTGATAAATACTCGGGATGGGGTTGTGGTCAGTGCGGTTAATCTTGATTGGCAGGATTTGCCGCTGGGCCAAGACCTGGAGAGGCGCTACAAATTACCGGTAACAGTGCTCAATGACAGCCAGGCGAATGCGATCGGCGAATTAGTCTATGTCGGAGGTCATGATCCGGAAGAAAATCTTATCGTGGTAACGGTTTCACACGGCATCGGGGCTGGTATCGTGATCAACGGGAAGTTGTTCCAGGGGGACGGTGGTGGCGCAGGGGAGATCGGACATGTCGTCGTGGAAGAAGACGGGACGCTGTGCCGGTGTGGGAAATCTGGCTGCCTGGAAACGGTGGCCAGCTCCAGGGCAATCATACAGCGAGCTCAAATCCTGGCCCCTGAATACTACAATTCAGTGCTGCTGCAAGATCTCCAAGATTTATCCATAACCTCAATAAATTCAGCCTACCAGGAATTCGACCCGCTGGCACAGCGCATCGTTTCGGAGGCAGCGATTGCCCTGGGAATGTCGCTTGCAAACCTGATCAGCGTATTAAATATTTCGAAAATTGTGCTGACCGGGGAAATGACCCATTTTGGAGAGTCGTGGCTGCAAAGCGTTCAGGAAGCGATGTCAGACGCAGCGCTGAACAGAATTGCTCAACACACAAAAGTAGAAATCGGCCAGCTTGGTTTTCGGGGCCCCATCCTGGGAGCTTCCGCACTCATGCTGCTTGAAGATTACTCCTTACTTTACTCAATTTCTGACCAATAATCAAAATAAAATGGAAATGAAGATGAACCTAATCCCCCCAAAAATTTCACCCCCATTGGACGAAGACTTTCGTCCCGCAGTATTGGCGAATCGGGATTTTCAAAATAAAGCCAGCTCTGTTGGTGTGCCTTTGATAATCGGTCTTGAAAGAGACGAGGAGGTTTTCTCCCGTTTTGAGACCGTGGTTTTTCCGGACGATCATCTTTTAGCAGACCTTAATCTCATGTATGTTGAACGATTGGTAAAATTCTTGCTTTGGCAGCGCGGTGGATACAGAGTTTATATTGGTGGATCGCGCAAAATCGGAGAATACATCCACGACTGCTATTCTCCGCATGGCCAACAAAAATTTGAATTTCATTTCATGGGAGAGCAGGTGTACGAACGGACTTTCGAGGTGATTAGTTGTGAACCTGATGAAGTGCCCGCGTCGATGGAGGTGGGAAAATCGCTTGGACGCAATTTAGATGGTTCTCGGATCGGGTTTGACCTGGGTGCTTCAGACCGGAAAGTGAGCGCGGTGATTGATGGAAAAGTTGTCTACAGCGAGGAAGTTGTTTGGGAACCAAAAAAACATGCTGATCCAGATTACCACTACCAGGAGATTTTGAAAGCCCTGGAAACGGCGGCAGGAAAGATGCCCCAGGTTGATGCAATCGGCGGCAGTTCAGCCGGGATATACATCGATAATCGTCCGATGGTGGCCTCCCTGTTCCGGAGCATTCCGCGAGACCGGTTCGGTGAGGTCAAGAACATGTTTCAACGCATTCAAGAGGAGATGGAAGTACCGTTGGAGATTATCAATGACGGTGATGTGACCGCGCTGGCCGGGTCAATGTCGCTGGAAGATAACGGTATTTTAGGCATCGCGATGGGTTCAAGCGAGGCCGCGGGCTATGTCGATTTGAATGGGCACATCATGGGTTGGTTGAATGAACTGTCATTCGCCCCTATTGATTACAACCCAAATGCACCCGTGGAAGAATGGTCTGGGGATCGCGGCTGCGGCGCTTCATATTTTTCTCAGCAGTGCGTGTTCCGCATGGCACCGAAAGCTGGAATTGATATCCCGAGCGACCTGACAGATGCGGACAAATTACAGTTCGTTCAAAAGAAACTCGAAGCAGGACATGAGGGAGCCGGGAAGATATGGCAAAGCATGGGCATTTATCTTGGTTATGCGATTGCCCATTATGCAGATTTTTATGAGATCAAGCATGTGCTGATTTTAGGTCGCTGCACCTCTGGAAAGGGAGGCGACTTGATCTTAGCTGGTGCAAAAAAGGTCCTGGAGGCAGAATTTCCTGAGCTACAAAAGCGGATACACATCCAACTGCCTGATGAGAAGAGCAGACGCGTCGGTCAATCAATCGCGGCCGCCAGTTTGCCAGAATTGAATTGATTGGAGACAAAGTGAAATTTAACCTGGATTCCGCAGAGGTCTATGTACCTGATGGTTTGTCCCCGGATGAAGCATTGAGACGAACCAGCCACCTTTGCATTGCCGCCCACCATGATGATATTGAGATCATGGCTCCCCAACCGATCTTAGAATGCTTTCAACGTGAAGATAAATGGTTCACCGGCGTCGTGGTTACAGATGGGCGCGGATCACCGCGAGACGGACTTTATGAGAATTATTCCGATGAGCAAATGCGCCACACCCGGATCAAAGAGCAGCGAAAAGCAGCTGTGGTGGGAGAATATGCGGCCCAAATCATGTTGGATTACCCCAGCCAGATGGTGAAAGCTGGCGATAACACGGATTCAATAGAGGATATCAGTGCTGTTTTGAAGGCAACCCAACCAGAGGCAGTCTTCACGCACAACCTGGCAGATAAACATGCCACCCATATTGGTGTGGCGGTCAAAGTAATCGAAGCCATGCGAAGATTACCAGGGGATATACAACCCAACTATTTGTATGGATGTGAAGTATGGCGAGGATTGGATTGGCTGATGGACAGTGAGAAAATCGTTTTGGACTGTTCAGAGCAAAGCAACTTACAGGCTGCGCTTTTAGGGGTTTTTGACTCCCAAATCAGCGGCGGTAAACGCTACGATCTGGCGACTATGGGCAGGCGGGTGGCGAATGCAACCTATTTCGCTTCGCACGATGTTGATGCTGCCACCGGGCTGGCTTATGCGATGGACTTGACTCCATTGATCCTTAGCCCGGATTTAATTATTCAGGATTTCGTCCAAGAGCATATCGACGCATTTGCTCAAGATGTGAACAGCTTGATAACCAGCGTGATGTGAAAATAGTAAATAAGGAAGGAGGTGATGCTTTTCGATCAAAAAACTTTTTCGGCCATCAATCCCAGTTTTGGTCCAGGAATTAAATCTGTGTGATGGTCAAGGGTAAATAGAAGTCGCCCATCAAATAAACATATTTTTTGTAACAAGGAGAAGATGTTAAATGCGTACTAAATTGTTCGTTTTGGTAATGCTAGTCAGTATACTGTTGGCCGCCTGCGGCGGAACACAGACGCAAGAACCAGTTGCTACCGAAGCGCCGGTAGAAGAACCCGCAGCACCAGAAGAAGAACCTGCAGCACCAGAGGAAGAACCGGCTGCTCCAGAAGAAGAACCTGCAATGGAAGAGGCTACATTAAAGATCTATCTTCTGGATTACACACCAGACACAATCACCTGGCTAAATGATGAGATTAATCCGGAATTTGAAGCCGCATATCCTGGTGTGACCGTAGAGATCACAGAAGGATCATGGTCCGGTTGGGACACCACATTCAGCGGTTTCTTTGCTGCTGGAGAAGGCCCCGATATCATCAACCTGGGTTCTGAAATGAACACCCTTTATGGTGAAAGCCTGGCTGATATGGATCCTTACCTGGCTGAGGATGTATGGTCCGATCTGGCGAACTTTGGTCCCGCACTCGAAAATGCCAAGTACGACGGTAAACTGCGTGGTCTGCCAATATTCACGGCTCCCCGCTACGTATTCTGCCGCACGGATTTAATGGAAGGCTCGGATTGGACCTCAGGAACTCCTCAGAACTTCAGCGAATGGGTTGAATTTACCGGGCAGGCATCCGTGATTGACGAGGGGACCAACTCCCTGACCCAACAGGCGCTCGTGCCGGTGGATGCCGGATCGATGGCCGATTGGCAGTGGTGGTTGTTGGTTTACTACTCCCTAGGTGGTGAACTGTACAAAGAAGATGGGACTCCGAATTTCGACTCCCCCGAAGCACTGGCCGCAACTCAATTTATGCTTGACACGCGCCAGGCCACCTATGGATCCGCCCTGGATGCCGTTGGTGCGCTCCCCACTGGACAGGGTTCCGTGATTGATGTCAACGACGAAACTGGCGAGGACAATGGCGCAGTTTGCCTGGCCCACTCCGGTTGGGCTGCCCCGCCATTCGACCGCCCGATCTGGGAAAATGTCAGCATCGACCCGTTCTTTGGCGATCCCGATAACTTCCCCAACAGCCGACCTGTCGTCCTGGCTTTCAACGATTGGCTGGCCGTTGCTGATTACAGCCCGAACAAGGAACTTGCCGCTGAGTGGCTTAAGCTGGCCTTTTCCAAGGAAGGCAATCACCGCTGGAATGAGACGATGAGCTTGATTCCCGCCCGTGTGGATTCACTGTATGGTTATGTCACCGAATCTCCACAACTGCAGCGTGAGGCTGAACTGGCTGCTGAGTATGGGGTTGGTTTTGCTGGAATCATCGAATCCGCGAAACTCTCCACGATTATGCAGGATGCACTGGGCAAGTTGGTTACGGAAGAGCTCTCACCTGAAGAGGTAGTAGCAAAAATCCAAGAAGAGTATTCTGCCGCATTAGGCAATTAAGCTCTTGAGTTGATTGAAAAGTTGGATGGGGATTTTCCCCATCCAACTTTGTTTGTCGAATTCAAAAATGGAGAGCGCAAAATGGTTGAGAATCCATATCTTGACGCAATTCTGACCGCTATCGCAGCAATCATTTTTATCATTATTTCCTGTTTCGCGGTGGGGTGGCTGGCTCGCTATATCGCCAAATTGACTGGGGCTTCGCGTAAAGAACAGGAGAACACTTTCGCGGGCTATTTGTTTGCCTCTCCCTGGATTGTTGGTTTTTTGATTTTTGTTATTGTTCCACTGGGATTCTCATTATATTGGAGTTTCACGGACTACAGGGTAATCTCCAGTGAACCTGCAAATTGGGTGGGACTTGAAAATTATGCTCAGCTGATCATAAATGATGATGGCTTCCGGGCTTCGATCATCAATACCCTCTTTTTGACGGCCATCGGTTTACCACTCCAAATGGGAGTTGCATTGCTGCTGGCGGTCCTGCTGAATCAGAAGCTGCAGGGAGTGCGTGTCTTCCGCATGGCTTTTTACCTCCCGGTAATTCTTGGTTTCAACACCGCGGTCTTATTATCCTGGCGGTTAATGCTTAATACTGGTACTGGAATAATCAACCAGATTATTCGATCTGTCACCCAGGCGGTTCCCCCCATCGGATATGTGGTCCGCGGGGGGATTTTTTTCCAGGAACTCACCAGTGCATTTTTCTTAGGTCTCAGCAGTGGGAGCTTTAACCTGATGACGAGGGTTTGGGAGGCTGGTTTCCCGGCTGCAAACCGGGTTCCACTTTGGGTGGAGAGCCCCATGTGGACCAAGATGTCTGTTATCTTGTTGATGATCTGGGGCGCAGGTGCAATGATGCTTATCTTCCTGGCTGGGCTAAAGAATATCCCCAAAGAACTTCACGAAGCGGCTGAAGTGGACGGTGCCAGCAGCTGGAAACGATTCTGGAAAGTCACTTTCCCATTATTAACCCCATATATTTTCTATAACTTAATTGTGGGCCTGATCGCGGCCCTGCAAATTTTCGAGCCGATTTATGTGCTCTACCGTGATAATCAGCCGCTGGTTCCTTCCGCCCAGTCGATGGTTTACTATCTCTGGCAGGCCAGCTTCAGCCATTTTGAGATCGGCTACGGTTCAGCGATATCCTGGATAATTCTTATTATCATCCTGATAATTACATCAATCCAATTCAGGGTGCAGGATCGATGGGTAACTTACGAACTGTATTAGGAGCCGCTATGCGAGAAATTTTTGATCCCATCAAGCGCATCCTGTTATACATATTATTGACCGCGGCGACTATCCTGATGAGTTTCCCGCTTTTTTGGATGATCTCATCCTCCTTGAAAACACTTGAGGAAACAAATTCTGCGGGCATTATTTGGCTACCAAAAGCGCCCACATTAGACGCATACATTGGTGTCTTCCAAAACTCAGACTTCCTGCGCTCTTATTTCAACACGGTGTTCTACACAAGCTTAGCGTTGGCAGGCACTTTACTATCCATCGCTATAGTGGCATACGCATTCAGCAGGATTAAATGGCCTGGGCGCAACCTGGTTTTCTTCATTATGCTGGCCACGATGATGATCCCACCCCAGGCGCTTATCGTGCCCCAGTATGTATTTTTCAACAAACTTAATTGGATTGGCACCTTCAATCCCATCATCATCCCCGGATATTTTGCTGGTGGAGCAGCGATGGTGTTCTTATTGAGGCAGGCCATGTCTCAAATTCCTAAAGAATTGGACGAATCGGCCTTCGTGGACGGTGCGAACCACTTCCAGATCTTCTGGGAGGTTGTACTACCGCTGGTTAAAGCGCCCCTTGCCACCGTGGCAACCTTCTTATTTGTTGGAATGTGGAACAATTTGCTTTCCCCATTAATGTATTTGCAAACTGTTGATCTCTATACGCTGCCGGTATATGTTTCAACACTTTACAACATCAATCTGACAGTTCAACAGTGGCCGACGATTATGACCGCGGCCGTGCTCACCACGGTTCCTTTGATAATCGTATTCTTCTTCGCACAACGCTTCATCTTGGATGGTGTTGTGGTCTCGGGATTGAAAGGGTGACATGTGAATAACAATAATTCCATCGGGCAAAAATTACTGCTTGCATTTGACGGAAAAGAAGCCTCAGCGGAGATTGTTTCCGCACTGAAAAATTACAAACCAGGGGGCTTGACACTATACCGTCACGCTAACATTGAGAATCCGGCACAGGTTCGGGCGCTGACGGACTCGCTCCAGCAGATCGCCAGGGAGAATAATCAGCCACCGTTAATCATCGCCACAGATCAAGAAGGTGGACAATTAACTGCAGTTGATGAGGGTACAACTCCTCTGCCCGGAAATATGGCACTTGGAGCTGTAAATTCTGTAGAACTCGCTCGAAAAGCAGGCGCAGTGCTGGGCCGGGAATTGGCCGCGATGGGAGTAAACGCTGATTACGCCCCAGTTTGTGATGTCAACATCAATCCTCAGAATCCAGTCATTGGAGTTCGTTCATTTGGTGAAGATCCTGAAAAGGTTGGTCGACTTGCTGGTGCGATGATCGAGGGCATTCAATCTGAGGGTGTGGCTGCAACAGCCAAGCATTTTCCCGGTCATGGCGACACAGATAGTGATTCGCATGAAGGACTCTTTTTCCTACCTCAGGATCTGGCCAGATTTCGCAAAGTTGAATTTCCACCATTTCTTGCTGCGGTTAATTCTGGTGTAAAAATGATGATGACCGCCCACTTAGCATTACCTGCGGTTGACGGTCCAGAGGCGCCTCCGGCCACGCTTTCAGCGAACATTTTACAGGGGCTTCTGCGCGAGGATTTGGGCTTTGATGGTGTGATTGTTACCGATGCCCTGGATATGAAAGCGATCAGCCAGGTGGTTCCAATGGGGGATGCCGCCCTGCGAGCATCCGCCGCTGGCGCTGACTTGCTCATGCTGTCTGCCAGTCAATTGGACCAGCGAGATGTTTTTGAACAGATGGTAACCTCATCCCAAAATGGTAATTTGAGTTCAAATTCCACTGCAGAGTCGTTAAAGCGAATTGCGGCACTTAAAAATTGGATTTCTCAACAGCCCCAACCTGGTCTGGAGGTTGTCGGCTGCCAGGAACATCAATCTGTCGCAAAAGAAATTGCTGAGCGGTCGGTGACGATCGTGCAAAACGATGACCGGCTGCTGCCCTTATCATTAAGTTCAGACCAGAAAGTTGCTGTCGTCTTCCCAAAGCCTGAGGATCTGACGCCAGCCGATACATCTTCCTACGTCAATCTCGATCTGGCCGCAGCAGTGAGAAGCTTTCATCCTCATGTGGATCAATACATAATTTCTTATTCACCAACAGAGGCAGAAATTGCGGCCATTAGGGACAGATTACATGGTTATGATCTATTAATACTTGGTACTTTAAATGCTTTTTCATCACCTGATCAGGCATTATTTGTACGCCAGGTGTTGAAACTAGGTATTCCAACTATTGTGGTTGCGTTACGCTTGCCTTATGATCTTATCGCCTTCCCCGAAGCCCGGACCTATGTTTGCACATATAGTATCCTAAAGCCGTCAATTTCTGCCCTCGTACGAGCTATGTTTGGTGAGATCGAATTCGAGGGGCAGCTGCCCGTATCTATCCCAGGTATGTATGATGAAGGGTTCTCTGCAAGAGAATAAAGTGTTGATAAGATGGATTCACATATTAATTAAGGAAGATTGGACTAAAGGCAAGAGCAATCAATGAGCATGATTTCCGAGATTTTTGAACAACCAGATCGTTTGGACGACCTGCTGTCAACGCAGCGCAGTAACGTTGATGATATAGCTAAGGCCATCCGGTCGCACGACCTCCGTTTTGTATATTTGGCCGCAAGAGGTACTTCTGACAACGCAGGACGTTATGCAAATTACCTCTGGGGAGCGCATAACGGCATTCCAGTGGCATTGGCGACGCCGTCTCTGTTTACGTATTACCAAAAACCCCCAACAATTAATAACGCTTTGGTTGTGGGCATCTCACAATCTGGGAAATCGCCAGATATTGTGAGTGTCGTTGAAGAGGGGAAGCGCCAGGGTAATCTGACGCTGGCCATAACGAACGCACCAGATTCTCCATTAGCACGTTCAGCTGATTTTGTGTTGGATATCTGTGCTGGGCCAGAGCTGGCCGTAGCCGCAACCAAGACATATACAGCAGAACTGATGTCAATTGGTATGCTGTCCGCGGCCCTGACCGGGCAGGATCAACACTGGGGAGAACTGGAGCAAGTATCAGATTGGCTCCGCGAGACGTTGAAATTAGATGATTTTGTCAGTCAGTCAGCGCCGCGTTACCGGTATATGCAGGAATGTGCTGTGGTAGGGCGGGGTTTCAATTATTCGACCACTTTCGAATGGGCGCTGAAACTCAAGGAACTGACCTATGTTGGCGCGGAGCCATATTCCTCGGCGGACTTCATGCACGGACCAATCGCGATGGTGGCTGAGGGTTTTCCGGTGATGTCCGTGCTGCCAACCGGTGATCTGTACACTTCGATGATGGAATTGATGCATCGATTGAAGGACGATCTGTTGGCTGAATTGATCATCATTTCTAATTCAAGCGAGGCGCTTTCTTTGGCTCGGACACCATTACGCATCCCAGAGAATATTCCTGAATGGTTGTCACCCATGGTGTGCATCGTTCCAGCTCAGTTATTCGCATATCACCTGACCTTGGCGAAGGGATTCGATACCCACCAACCACGCTCGATCAGCAAGGTGACGGAAACGCATTGATTGGAACCGCTGATACCACAGATTGCGTTGACCCCACTGAGCGGACAATTATCCGCGAATTTCGTCCCGCATCAAGTGCGGGATAAACTAATTTGCATGAATATTTACTGTGGGGGTATAGAGACTGATACGCAGAACTCATTACCAGGAATGGTACCGCTGATACCACAGATTGCACTGACCCCACTGAAGGAACAATTATCCGCGAATTACGTCCCGCATCAAGTGCGGGATAAACTAGTTTGCATGAATATTTACTGTGGGGGTATAGAGACTGATACGCAGAACTCATTACGCAAGAATGGTACCGCTGATACCACTGATTGCATTGATCCCACTGAGCAGACAATTATCCGCGAATTTCGTCCCGCATCAAGTGCAGGATAAACTAATTTGCATGAATTATTTTTTGTGGGGGAAGAGAGACTGATAGGCAGATTTCATTGCCCAGGATTGGAACCGCTGATACCACAGATTGAATTGACCCCGCTGAGCAGATAATTCAGCGGGTTAATTCTCATCATTTCATCAATGGTTCAATTATTTTCTGTTACCTCCCACCCAATTCTATCCCCGGCTCTGCAGCGACGATGGCGAACCAGAAAACACCCTCACCCCACCCCCTCTCCCGAACTCAGGAGAGGGGCATAAATACGCTTTGAACAGAACCTGTCATTTCCCACCCAATTCTATCCCCGGCTCTGCAGCGACGATGGCGAACCAGAAGCTCACTTTGGAGGGCACAGCCTCCAGCTGGGTGCCTTCTAATTGCCCATCAATCGCCCGTCCTGAGAGGTCCCAAATCGAGCCAGTTTCCTCGTCCGTGAACTGCCCCCGGTTAAGAATGAAGCTGTGCTCAGTACCATCCAGATCGGCGAAGTAGACCGAACCTGCGGGTCCCTCCGGGGAGGAAAAGACCACGATTTGCCGTCCATCTACCTGGTCATGGAAAATCTTCGGCAGCTCGGGATCGAGCAGATAAGCCCTGGCGCCTTCACCAGACTGGATGGTCAAGACCTTGTCCCCCGGATTGAGACGATCGTCCAGCGCATCAGGGCTGACTGGAAAAATGAAGCGACCCTGGTTGACCGATTGGTCAAAACCGAGAAATGGATCCTGGTCATAATTTCGGTCGTATCCCGTCTCCCGGGAGAGTACCATCGTATCCGGATGAGTCTCCCGCCACTCCGCCCAGGCAGCCATCCTGCTCGGCAGCACCTGCAGCTTATCGCCAGCCAGCTCCCCGACGATGGCCTGGCCAGCCACCTGCCACCAGTAGCTGCCGGTCTCATAATCCAGCATGACCATGTCCGATTCGTACAAAGCGCTCGTGTTGCCGAACACCAGCTCCTCGCCATCCAATATCCGGCTGAATATGATCCCACTGTAGCAAAGCGGGCAGTAGGAGATCAGGATAGGTTCTCCCGCCAGGTAATCGTTGACGATCTCGTGGAAGTTGAGGATTTTAACCGGGTATGCCCAGGCCTGGTCGCCAGCACTGTAGCCCAATACCATATCGCCATCATTGAGCCAGGCAGCTTCTGCTGCACTTTCATAAACCGGATTGTGAATCGGAGGAATTGCATCCCTAAGGCTCAGGATTAGATCATCGGAAGCCCTTGATAAAGGCACGGCCCGATTCTGAGGTTGGAAGGTATCAAAATAGACTTCTTCAAGGGGAACGATATGCATTAAAGTATCCACATGGGGAATATTGTTAGGAATGCTAATAGTAGGCTGAGGAATTGCCGTAGGCTGTTCTTGGGTTGCAGGTGGTTGTATGGTGTTCCTTACCACCTGAGCTCCAGTTTCTGTGGCTGCTTGCGAACAACCTGCAAGAAGAAGGAATAATCCTACCAACAAGATTTCAAAATGTCTTGGAGGACGTAAGAGCCTGGAATAACCCATTTATATTTGATGGATTCACGGGAAGGAATCTTACAAATGTTGAAACTCTAGTTGTTTTCCCCCATGCAACCTTTGTCAAAGATGGCTGTATCCACTCATCGAATTACGTCATCCTTCAAGGGCTATTCAAACTCATAGTGATTGCAAACTCGTGGATATAGAGTCCTGAGCTCATCTTCCTCCCAAGCAGAGCCTTTTAAGGGGCAGGTTGTCGGCTTTGCTTCAGGAAGAATCTCTCCAGTCTGGCTTTGGTAAGCAATTCTGGCCAGGCTTAAGAGACTTTCTGCGTGAGTTTCTAATCCTGGAGGGATTTCATCTAATACGAGGTGGATGTCTTCAAGCGCATTTGTGAACAGCTCTCTGCCTTGAAGGATGATCCAGGCTCGGAAATATTCAAATCCATCGTCAGAGCAGCCATCTTGCGCAATGTAAGCCAGCGCCCATAAATCCCATGTATAAGCCTCACATAATTTATCCTCTAATAATTCCTGAAAGAGGATGATCTCTTTGGGCTCAAGATTTTCCAGTTCTGCATCCATCATCTCAATCTGCTCTGGTATCGAGCTAGAAGTTTGACGTGAATTCTCAATCAAATCCCAAAATTGATTGATATCCATCTCTTTCTGCAGGATCGGCTTGCTCTTCCTGGATCGCTTTCCGTCCTTTATCTGTGAAATCCTGATATCAATCTTTTCAATTTCGATTCGATCATCTTGCTTTAACAATATTTCTCGGTAGCGGAGCATGTGAGCTAAGGTAATCTCTTTCGCTTTGTCCAGCGCGCGTAATGTATTACGAGATGGATTGGAAACTGCCATAGTAGTCCAATAATTACCTTCCTGGCTCGCGATCACCCCTTTCCAGAGGCGTGATAAATTGGTGATATCCTCTTCTGCTTGCAGTGATTGATTGGCACCCTCAAAAAAATTGTTTGTTCCCCACTCCCAATTCTGGGTGAGGAGATAATCAACTACTTGTCGGAATAGTTTTTTCTCTATATAGGCATCAAAGACTTCCCGGCGTGCCTGATCATATCCACGCAAAACTGGTATTCCCATCTGCATTTCGTTTGTTTTTTCGCAGCAGCGTTCAATATCTAGTTCAAGATTTCTGTAAGTCAGTTTAGTTTTCTGGTTTCTCATTCTGGAAAAACTCAATTGTTAAGGTTTCTGGCAAATGTAT
>CALBUI010000039.1 GCA_937968125.1 uncultured Anaerolineales bacterium
ATTTATCGGAAAAGGGGCTGAATGAATTAATTGAAGTCGCAGATTTAGAGAAAGCATTATTTGAATCCAATCACGAAATAAAGATCGGGGATACGGTTCTTTTATATACCGATCATTATCGCCGCGCGTATGGAACAGAGAATTGGGAACATGGTCCAGGAGTGAGTGTTGAGGCTGCGCGCTGGTTAGGAAAGCATGAAATTGCTGCGTTTGGTGTAGAACCGATGTCGCCTGGGATCCGAAAAGTATCCAACAAGGAGGTGCATCGCATCTGCGGAGAAATGGGGTTTACTCATTACGAAAATATGATAAATTTGCATCAGTTAATTAATCGGGATCGATTTCGATTTATCGGTTTTCCGCTCAAGATCCGTGGTGGCACTGGTTCTCCGGTGCGAGCTGTCGCAGTGTTTGAGTAGCAGATATGAGCTTCAATACAGAGAGGAGATTGGTGAATAATTAATGAATCGATCAAAGCCTGAAGGTTATTTGTCTACCCCCTCATCCGGAAAGGGAGCTGGTATTCTGGTTCTGCATGCCTGGTGGGGTTTGAGCGAACCAATTAAAGACGTTTGCAATAAACTCTCCGAGCAGGGCTTTGTGGCCTTCGCTCCAGACCTCTACGACGGCAAGCTGGCAGCGACAATTGAAGAGGCTGAAATCTTGAGCGATCAGCTCGACGCCCAGCAGGCCATGTCTATGATCCGGCGATCTGCAGATTTTCTTTCGAATCATGATTTTGTAGATGGCAGCAGACTCGGCGTGATTGGATTTTCTCTGGGAGCCTATTTCGCCCTGAACCTGTCTGCCGATGACTTTGAGCGGGTAAAAGCAGTGGTCATCTTTTATGGCACCGGAAGCGCGGATTTCAATAAATCGAAAGCGGCCTACTTAGGGCATTTTGCAGAAACAGATCCCTATGAACCAGCAGAATACGTGGATGATTTGGAAAATGAGCTGTCATCCTCCGGTCTTGAGGTAACCTTCCATCGCTATGAGGGAACAGGGCATTGGTTCTTCGAAAGCGACCGTCCTGAGGCTTACAACGCTGGAGTCACCCAACTTGCCTGGGATAGAACACTATCGTTCTTGATGAATAACCTGCGAGGATAGCTTGAAAGTCGAGTCCTTGCTGTGCCTGACAGGCCATCTCCCCCCGGTTGAATTCAGTGATGGGAGCGCAATATTTTTAGAAATTTAAACCCTTAGCGAGCCACGAAATCCCCTGGAAGCATAGAATGATGGCGCACTATTGTGGCCTATGAATACAGTGTTGTAACGTCGATTTCCATAGATTGCACCACCTAACTCTCTAATTTCAGGAGGTGTTAACAACCAGCTTTCCGTTTTGGTATCAAATTCTCCCAGCTTCTGCATTTCACGGTACTGGTCTTCATTCAGTAGCTCGATCTTCATGGTGGCTGCCAGGTCCACAGCGTTACCGCCCGGGTGAACTCCTTTCTTAATTCTTACCTGCTCTCCTTCTCCGTCGTAGCAGATGCTTCTGCGCCGTAAGGGGCTCTGTTCCGAACAATCATAAAAGATATATTTGACCGATTCTTTATCATAGCCAACAACATCTGGTTCACCCCCGGTGCTTTCCATTGCATTAAGTGATGACAGTTTTTCTGGTTGAGTTTCTAGCCTTGCCTGTACTTTAGCCCATTCAAGACTTTTGTGGCGGTCCATGTTTTGTTCAAAACGAAGCTTTAGTGTTTCAAGCAGTTCTGCACCACCTTCTGGTGATATTTCCAAATTAATCTCAACTTTAGGGATAGGTTTCCCACTACCTTTCGATGGCTTTGGCACTAATTGACTCCTCTTTGCTGTTATTTTTGGTGTTCTTATCTTCTCTCTAAATTGGTGGGGCAAGCGAAATAATGCCTTAATTTAATTCAAAGGCTCACTCGCCGATCCTTGAAGCGTTTTTCTATTGTCGCAAAGGGATACATTCTCTTCATTTATTAGCCTCACCTGACCCAATGAAATTTGTGTAAATAATTAAGTTTGAGCGAGGCTATCCGCTAAGGCGGACTCGATCTGGTCGACTCGGATTCATATGGCTACAACGTAGGAGTGTTGTACCCAGTTTTAAATTATCTCGTTCCAACGCGAAGTCTTGGTATGTATCTCAGGAATTATGTTTGTGCCAGGCTCTCAACCAAAGCAGATTCGATCTGGTCGGCCGGGATATCAACTACGGCTTGGTGGGCGACCTTTCCCTGGTCGATATCCGCCTCGATACGTTCGCCAAGTGCTTCAAAACCACTTCGAAGCGTTGGAATCAAGAACCTCTGGGCGAATATTCCCATCATTTTTTTTACGATCCGAGGCGCACCTTGAATCTCGCCGAGTAGTAAAGCTGCAGTTGTGTAGTTCTCATGTGGCGTAAGCAAGATGGTCATCAGGTTATGATATCCCCCAGGCGTGGGGGATTGGATCGTGTACTGTTCAAACGGGTGCCAATCAACGATCGTGTGAGTGGTCAAGTTATTTCCGTGGGCGCATATATAGACGCTGCCATCACTGATGCGGCCACCCTTTAGATCCTCGAGCTTCTGGCTATCCGCGGCAAAGAGGATGCTGCGGAATTGTGGTTTGGTCAGGTATTCCCACAAGATCGCTGGTGAGAGGGAAAAATCTTGTTGGATAGTATCGAACGCCTCTTTTGGCTCAACTGCTGTGTGATAGCGGTGTTTCCTGGTCTCCCAGACGGGATGCATGTCGAACAGGTAAGTCTTCACCTCACCAACATCCTTGTAGCTTTCATCATGGGGAGTGAGCTCGTGGAATAATTCGGAAATGCCGAGGTGATCCAGGGCTGCCTGGGTATACAAGACATAGGCATGATAGCCAGTGTCACCGGTGACATTGTTCTTCGTCAAGCGGTGGATGAGATTAACATCTGTACCGATCAGCTCGGTGTATGCGGGTAGAGGCTCCAACACAAATGTCCCATAATGGACAAAAAATTTCAGATCCAGGTTGCCAATATTCCGGCAGGCCAGGCAGGTGCAGGAGGTGTTGAGCACCATCAGATCCAGCGCACGCCGGAATTCAACATAAGTCCCTTCGATCAGATCCACCAGGGTTTGTCCCTGAAGGAAGCTGCCCTCCGGTGCATAGCTGATCACCGCATCGCCTTCCAGCCTGGAGATCACCAGTGGGGGTCTGGTGTTTTCGATCAACAAGTCCAAGAGACTTCTCAAGCTGTCCTTGGCGTGTTCCAACTCGGACTCCCTGAGAAAAGCCGTGTAGCCGGTGATATCGGCGATTAACAAATAACCATCTTGTGAGGCTTGCATGCTGTACATCCAATATTTCTGCTGAAACGCCGTCGGTTGCGTTGGCTAATTTTCCTAAAACAAGGTTTCCAATCTAAATCAGAAAATTAGTATATCACGACAAAAAAGAGGTAAATTTGAGTATTTCCTCCCAGAAGGAGAAATACAGACCATCCGCGGTATTATCAACGTAATTTGATGAAAACGGTTAAAATAGAGCTCGTAATAATCAAATTCTAATCTCCAGGAGTGAACCAAATGGCCCAAGAATGTTCCCCGCGACCTCATAGTCCAGTCAGCCTGGATACACACAAGCTCAGCAATTTAAAAGTTATGAATTGGAACCTGCCTTCACCAGCCCTCTATGAAGAGGCATTGAAGAGAAATGAAGGCATTATCGCTCACCTGGGACCCTTAGTTGTGCGTACAGGGCAGTTTACCGGCCGCTCCCCCAACGACAAGTTCATCGTCGATGAACCCACCAGCCGCGGTTGTGTCTGGTGGGGTGAAGTCAATCGCCCGATCACCGAAGAACGATTTGATGAGCTGCACCGCCGCATGGCCTCCTACCTGCAGGGCAAGGATGTATTTGTTCAGGACGTTTACTGCGGTGCCGACCCGGATCACCGCTTGCCAGTACGTATCCTCACCCAATATGCCTGGCACAGCCTGTTTGCCCGCAACATGTTCATCCTCCCAGAGCCGGAGGATCAAGAAACATTTGAACCGGAATTTGTGGTGATCGACTGCCCCGGATTCCACGCCTTTCCCGAGGTTGATGGCACGAATTCGGATGCCTTTATCCTGGTCAATTTCGCCAAAAAGTTAGTCTTGATCGGCGGCACCGAGTACGCGGGTGAGATCAAAAAATCGGTATTCACTGCCATGAATTATTTCCTACCCTTCGAGGATGTGCTGCCGATGCACTGCTCTGCCAATTATGGACCCGACCAGGACGTGGCCTTATTCTTCGGCTTGAGCGGCACCGGGAAGACCACGCTTTCAGCGGACGAATCGCGCACCTTGATCGGTGATGATGAGCATGGTTGGAGCAAGAACGGCGTCTTCAACTTCGAGGGGGGCTGCTATGCCAAGGTGATCAAACTATCACCAGAGGCTGAGCCAGAGATCTACCAGACTACACGTACGTACGGCACGATTCTCGAGAACGTCGGCATCGATGCCGATACCCGCCGGCTCGATCTGGATGACGCCAGCCTGACCGAGAACACCAGGGCAGCCTATCCCATCTCCCACATACCCAATGCTTCTCGCACCGGCCTGGGTAATCACCCAAAGAATATTATCTTCCTGACTGCGGATGCATTCGGCGTGCTGCCCCCCATATCGAGGCTGACTCCCGAGCAGACCATGTATCACTTCATCTCGGGCTATACCGCCAAAGTCGCGGGTACTGAGCGCGGCATCACCGAACCGAAAGCGACTTTCAGCGCCTGTTTTGGGGCGCCTTTTATGGCCCAACACCCGAGCGTTTACGCTGACTTATTAGGACACATGATCGATCAACATGATGTGAAATGCTGGCTGATCAATACCGGCTGGACTGGCGGACCCTTTGGAGAGGGGCAGCGCATCAAAATCGCTTACACCCGAGCCATGGTTGATGCAGCCCTGAACGGGGACTTAGACCAGGTTGAATACGCCATGGACCCACTCTTCGGGCTCCAGGTGCCAGCCACCTGTCCTGATGTGCCGGACGACTTGCTCCAGCCGCGCCGCACCTGGCAGGATCCGGAAGCTTACGACCGGCAGGCCCAAAAATTGGCCCAGATGTTCGTGGACAATTTCTCCCAATTCACCGAACATGTTTCTGAAGAGATCAGGAACGCCAGTCCGGTAGTGGAATAACACGCAAAATATTCCCTGACAAGAAAGAGGAGAGAACAGGGATTCAAGTTAAGGCGCGCGCATGACCCAAAATAATCCTGGCAACATCGCCGTCATTACTAGTGGGGGGGACGCCCCAGGCATGAATGCCGCCGTCAGAGCTGTGGTAAGGACTGCCCTGACGCGGGGAGTCAATGTTTTCGCGGTCCAGAATGGATATCGCGGCATGGTGGCGGGCGGCGAGAACATCCGCCAGATGGTTTGGGAATCTGTCGGTGGGATTTTGCAGTTGGGGGGTACGGTTCTCGGCACCGCCCGCAGCGACGAGTTCCGCACCCGGGATGGTCGCAGGACTGCCGCCAAGAATCTCGTCGAAAACGATATTGACCGCCTGGTTGTAATCGGCGGGGATGGCAGCCTGACCGGGGCAAACATCTTTCGCCAGGAATGGCCGGATTTATTAGCCGAACTGGTTGATCAAGATCAGATCAGCCAGGAGCTGGCTCAGGCTCACCCCAACCTGTTCCTGGTGGGATTGGTCGGTTCGATCGACAACGACATGTTTGGCACCGATATGACTATTGGAGCTGACACTGCCCTGCATCGCATCACCGAAGCCATCGATGCCCTTTCGAGCACTGCCACCAGCCACCACCGCACTTTCATCGTGGAAGTCATGGGTCGCCATTGTGGCTACCTGGCCCTGATGGGCGGCATCGCGACTGGCGCCGATTGGGTATTGATCCCTGAGAATCCCCCCGAAGAAGAAGATTGGGAAAGCGAGATGTGCCGGGCACTGAAGTCCGGTCGCGAGATCGGCCGCCAGCACAGCATCGTTGTGATCGCCGAAGGCGCTCATGACCGGGATGGAAATCCCATTACCAGTGAATACACCAAGCAAGTCTTGGAAGACAAGCTGGGCGAAGAGGTGCGTATCACCATCCTGGGTCACGTCCAGCGAGGGGGCGCGCCCAGCGCCTTTGACCGCTACCTGGGCACTGTCCAGGGCTATGCCGCGGTCGATGAGCTGCTTCAATCTGTGCCTGAAGACGAACCGAAGTTGGTCGGCATCCGCCAGCACGGCGTGGTGCGTTCTTCACTCATGGAGTGCGTGGTCCAGACGCAAGAAGTGGCCAACGTGATTCACGCCCAGGATTTTGAGACCGCCCTCAGCATGCGCGGCGGCAGCTTTGCCGAATCATATCGCATCTTCCGCACCATATTGCGCTCTCACCCTAAGCCTCCCGAGACTGGCGATCGCCAGCTGCGGCTGGCGATTTTGAACGCCGGTGGGCTATCACCCGGGATGAACGCCGCTGCACGGGCTGCAGTCAGGTTGGGCATGGATAAGGGGCACACTTTCCTGGCCGTCAGGCGTGGTTTTCATGGCCTGGTCCAGGGAGATATCAGCCAGCTGGATTGGATGAGCGTGAGCGGGTGGGTGTCTCGGGGAGGGGCAGGTTTGGGTACCAGCCGCCATATCCCCAATGGGAGAGATTTTTACGCCATCGCCAAGAACCTGGAGTCTCACCAGGTTGACGGCTTGTTGATCATCGGCGGGTGGGCGGGTTATGAGGCTGCCTACGAGCTTTTCAATCGACGCAATGATTTCGCCTCCTTCAACATCCCCATCGTCTGTTTGCCTACATCTATCGATAACAACCTGCCCGGCTCCGAGCTGAGCATTGGCGCTGACACCGCCTTGAATAATATCGTCACCAACGTGGACAAGATCAAGCAGTCCGCGGTGGCTTCCCGGCGCTGTTTCGTGGTCGAAGTGATGGGCCGCGACTGCGGGTACCTGGCCCTGTTCGGCGGTTTGGCAACCGGCGCTGAGAAGGCATACATACCGGAGGAGCAGATCACCATTGCCGAACTGCAGGAGGACGTGGCTGGGCTGATCGAGGGATTTAAAAGCGGGAAGCGCTTGGGATTGATGATCCGCAACGAGAAAGCCGGCGGTTTATACGACAGCAGTTTCATTTCCACCCTCTTTGAACAAGCCGGAGGTGATCTATTCGACGTCCGCCAGGCCATATTGGGGCATATCCAGCAGGGCGGCAACCCCTCCCCATTCGATCGCATCCAGGCCACCCGCCTGGCCTCTCAAAGCATCGAGTTTCTGCTGTCAGAAGTAACCAAGCCAAACCCGGCTGCGGCGATGATCGGTTTACGGGGTGGCGAGATCGAGTTCACCAGCATCTACGATTTTCCCCGACTGATCGAGCCGGGATTCCAACGCGCCAAGGATCAATGGTGGCTGCGGCTGCGTTCCATCGCCGAGACTATGGATCAAACTCCAAAGACCGCAAATCAAAATAATTCAGAATAAGTTCACCTCAAGCCTTGAATGCGCCGCGCATTTTTCCCAGATTAAAAATGCGCACAAGACACCCTGCAGACCACCACCCTTTTTTCCTGCTCATGGGAGCCATGGGTTTCTAAAGGAGATGAAATAACATGCTGCTCATCGTTCGTGGCATCATCTGGTATGGACTGTACCTGTTTTTAATCTTGCTGCCGATCGGTATGGCCGCGGTCGCAGCCCCCGCTCGAGCTGCACAATCGTTCCTGGTTGAATTAGCTGTGGGTGCAGGGTTCATCGGCTTTTCCCTCATGGCGCTTGAATTCGCCCTCGTCACCCGCTTCGAGGCTGCCGATGCACCATTCGGTGAAGATTCGCTGCAGCTGTTCCACAACATCATGGGCACGGTGGCTCTGGGTTTCATCCTGGCCCACCCGATACTGCTGATCATTTCCGGCTACCCGGCAGGCTGCTGGATAAACCCTTTTTCGAGCTGCGCCAATCTATCTACGCAAACTGCTTTCCTTTCCGTGGTGATCCTATTATTGCTGATTGGTACATCCATCTGGCGCAAACAGCTGCGTATCAAGTATGAGCCCTGGAGGATTTTCCACGGAATATTTGCCCTGGTAGTCATCTTCTCTGCTCTTGTGCACATCGTCATCATCGGCCGCTACACATCCACATTCGCCATGCAGGTCGTTTGGTTGATCTACTCTGTGCTGGTTGTTGCATTGATCGTCTGGTACAAAATCTGGACCCCGCTGAACAACTGGGAGAGACCCTGGAGAATCTTGGAAAACCGGGAGGAGCGCGGTGATGCGCGGACTCTGGTCCTGGAACCGGATGGCCATAAAGGTTTTTCGTTCCTACCAGGCCAGTTTTCCTGGATTATCACCGGCAAAACCCCCTTCAGCCTTTTACAGAATCCAATCTCGATGTCCTCGATGGCAGATATTGAACCTGGAGGGTCGGTCTCATTCACGATCAAGAACCTCGGGGATTGGTCCGGGGAGAAGGTACCGGCCCTCAAGCCAGGCGACAAGCTCTGGTTGGATGGTCCGCACGGCGTCTTCTCCATGGACCGCGAACAGGCCATGGGTTATGTCTTTATCGGCGGTGGGGTCGGCATAACGCCGCTGTATTCCATGGTGCAAACGATGGCGGAACGGGAAGATGTGCGACCTGTGCTGCTCTTTTACGGGGCTGCCGATTCCGAGACAATGACCTATCGCGAAGAGCTGGCCGCGCTGGCTGAACGGATGGATAATCTACAGGTCATCCCTGTATTTAATGAACCCGAAGATGGCTGGGAAGGGGAAACAGGCTTTATCAGCGAAGAAATCTTGAAGAAATATCTCCCCAAGCAGCACAAGCGCTTCAAATATCTCATCTGTGGGCCCAAGCCGCTGATGGACGCAATGGAAGAAGCGCTGCCCAATCTGGGGGTGCCAAGGACGCGCGTATTGTCAGAGCGCTTTGATATGGTTTAGGAGGCTGCCATGCATCACTTTATCGTCAAACGATTCGCGTTGTTACTCACATTATTACTGGTTGGTGCTGTTATCTTATTCGCCATCATCACGGCATCCTGATAACCGGCGGTTAAGGGAAAATCAATGCTTAATTCAAAACATCATGTTATCTTCACCATCACTGCATTCTTGTTGACCAGCCTTGCCCTGGTCGCTTGCAGTACTGCCCAGGCATCCGAGGAAGAGATCGAAGCGCTGTGGGGTACCTCAGCCCACGCCGATTCCGAGTCGCGCTCCTTTACTCGCTGGGATGACGAGGAGCCACCGGAAATCCCTGAGAGATGTGCCAAGTGCCACAGCACACATGGCTACCGTGATTTCTTGGGCCTGGATGGCGCCACGCCAGGACAGGTCGACCAGCCAGCCCAGGTCGGTACGACTATTGAATGCGAAGCGTGTCATAACGAGGTGGCCGGAACCAAAAGCAGCGCCATCATGCCCTCGGGGATCAATCTAACCGGGTTAACTCAAGAGGCAAACTGCATGGAGTGCCACCAGGGTCGCGCCTCGGGAGTCCAGGTGAGCGAGGCGATCGCCGGGTTGCCCGCCGACAAGGTGGATGCGGAACTCAGCCCCCCCAATATCCATAACAACCCGGCTGGACCAACCCAATTTGGTACTGAAGCACATGGGGGATTTGAATATGAAGGGCGGGAGTACCTGGGTCGTTATATGCATGTGATCCAGTTCGAAACCTGCCAGGAATGTCACGATGCCCATGCCTTGCAGATCAAAGTCGAGCAGTGCTCTGCCTGCCACAAGGGCGCTAACTCGGTCCAAGCCCTGGCCAACATTCGCACCAGCAACATCGATTATGACGGGGATGGGGACATCACAGAAGGGATGGCAGGTGAAGTAGAAACGATGCAGGATAGGCTGCTGCTGGCGATGGGGGCCTATGCAGCCAGAACCGAGGGGGTTGACGATATCGAATACGACGGTGGTTTCGTAGATGCAAGCGGGGAACCCTATACCACCTGGACACCGCGCCTATTAAAGGCGGCTCACAATTACCGGATCGCGGCACTCGATCCCGGCAGCTACGCCCACAATGGTCAGTACATCATCCAGCTGCATTACGACAGCCTGGCAGATCTGGAGGCGAATATTTTCGGCATGATCCGGCCAGAATGATGTCTTAGGAAAATAAACTAGTGCGAGACAATTCCAGGAGAATCAATTGTTGCCGGTACTCATCCAAGCCCTGATCTTGGCATTTTCCGGACTGCTCTCACCCGGGTCAATTACACTGGTCATTTTGCTGCTGATCTCAGATCGGGGCTGGCACAACGGGTTAGGCTACGCATTGGGATACACCGGCGCATACACCTTGATTGGAATATCGGTGGTCATTTTAGGCTACCGCACAACAGGGAGCAACGCTGGAGAACCGAGTCTATTTCTTCCCATCTTGCTGATTGTCTTGGGATCCCTGCTGCTGCTGCTCGCTCTACGGAACTGGCGCAAACCAATCTCTGAGAACCAAGACGAGCCGCGCATTTTCTCGATCATAG
>CALBUI010000040.1 GCA_937968125.1 uncultured Anaerolineales bacterium
GTATATGAAATTTCAACCAACGGTTGGCAGGTCTCCAGTGCACAATGGGCCGGATTCCACCCCAAGTAAGCGTGAGCTAGGACGAGACCCCTTGTTTTTCTTGTTGGGCGGCTGGCCCCAGGACGCACCTCACATGTATAAATTAGCCTCACCCATCAACCATGTTCATCCCGGTTGCCCGCCTACGCTACTCATTCAGGGGAATCATGACGTTGTTTGTTCCATGGACGCCACCCGGGCGCTCTACGCAAAACTGGTCGAATCAGGTGTACCGGCTGTCAACGCAGTTCTTCCATGGACAGCTCATGCGTTCGACGTGGCATTACCACAGGTAAACCCGGCAGCCCAGTCGGCGCTGTACGATGTGGACCGGTTTCTGGCGCTATTGGTGAACAAGAATTGAAGACCGGACTTCTGTTTAGGAGAATCTCTTTGACTGATACTGACGTTCCTGTGAATGAAAATTGGAGGAAATCAAGATAGTTCTGGCATACATCCTCTCAGGTATATCTCTACTAATGAGTGTTCTCCTACTTATTCGATCAAAGTATCCATGAGGAGCTGATCTATTGCCTCCCAAACTGATCGCAGGAGCATTGTCTCCATATTGGGCCGTTATTGGTGCTGCAGGAGCTGTCCTCGGGTGGGCATATCTTCCAATTTGGGCTATTCCGATGGGGATCCTCGGTGCCGGTATGATGATCTGGTATGTCTGGCAGTGCACCCGGGATCACCAGGGTTTTGAATATGTCCTGTTTGACATACCTGTCGAGCGCATCTTTTTACGGCTTGAAATCTAAATTCAATTCAATGGAGATAGCGTGCATTATAATTTCTCTTTCCCTTCCTAATGATGAGAATTTAGATTTGATCAATTCAGTGCAAACAGAGGTGGTCGCTTTATGATGAATAAGAAAAAGCCGCAAGATATTTTGGTAGCCGCGAGAAACCATTATGAAGATGTGATCTGTCCTAACGTTGATGATTGGGAATCTACATCCGAATACCCACGAGCTGCAGCCGCGGAAGCAGCAAAGCATGGCTTACTCGGCATATATTCTCCCGAAGAATATGGAGGGCAGGCGTTATCTTTTGAAGAAGGGATTCCAGTATTTGAAGAACTTGGCAAGGGGGAGGGACTGTATGCCTTTTCATTTTCCATGCACAATATCGTGACATTCGCAATTTGTAGTTTCGGTCAGCAGGAATTGCGCGATGAATGGGCTCCGAAGTTGATTGCCGGCGAGTCCTTGGGCGGTTTTGTGCTCACTGAGGCACAATCCGGTTCAGATGCAGCCAAGGTGCACACCCGGGCAGTAATAAATGAGGATGGTTCCTACACGATTAATGGAAGCAAGGCATGGGTCTCACTGGCGGATGTGGCTGATATTTACCTGGTCGTCGTAAAGACCAGCAGCAAATCCGGAAAAGACGATATCGCCATGGTTGCCGTTCCCAAGGATACCCAGGGGATTAGTTTTGGTGTTCCATACGATAAGCTAGTTTCTCCATTCCTGCCCATAGCGGATATGTTTTTTGATTCGGTCACAGTTCCAGAGAGCAATGTGATCTTCCCCCCAGGTAAAGGCCTCAGTGGCTCATTGATGGCCATTGACATCGCGCGTACTTCCATCAGTGCAGGTTGTTGTGGGTTGATTTCCTCATCGCTTGACCTGGCCTTGACTTTTGCCAGAGATCGCCAGATGTTTGGGCAATCTGAATTAGAGTTTCAAGGTATCCAGTGGATGCTTGCGGATGTAGCCACAGATCTTGAAGCCAGCCGTTTGTTGTACAAACATGCTTCAAAATATCTGGGTACTCCAGAAGGGACGGTGGCGGCAGCGCACGTGAAAAGATTTGCGCCTGACGCAGCCCAAAGAGCAGCAGCAACATGCATGCAGGTTCTTGGTGGCGCTGGATTGTTGGTGCCATCTGCAATAGAGAGGAATTATCGGATCGCCCCGGTGATGAAGATGGTTGATGGAACTACTGAGATACAGCGGGTGGTTATTGCTCGATCTTTACAGAAGTATGCAGAAACACTGCCTCCAATACCCGAGCAAGAATGTAAATAGATTAAGTCCCCCTGTTGGCAGAAAAAGTCCCCAGTGTTTGTTTCATCCTGAAATCATGGGGTAGGCGATTCAGTCCGGGTCAAGTTAATGAAGATAGCCTAGGCTGTGGAAGGCGCTCCCGGGGTGGGAGGCGTTTCTTAAGAAACCGGGACAATCCTCAAACCGAGTGATGGTGCTTTTGATCCCCGAAACCAATTAATTCTTCTTTTTGGTTGGTTTGGGTTTTAAGGTCTGGATATATTCGTAGCTGATATCGAGATACGGCTTCAGCTCTGCAGTGTTCTCAAGCAGTTCATCCGGGACGGTGACATACTCCTTCATAATCGCGCCATACGACTCGTACAAGGTGGTGTTGTATTTCTCCAGGAAGGTGTCCCGATCCTCTTTGGGCAATCGCAAGCCCAGAGTACCCGTCTTCGAAAGATGGGAAAACATGTGCCCATTGTGGGAGGTGTAAGGATTAGTTTTTCCTTTTCGTTCGATATCCGGGTTGGTGGCGATTAGTTGATCAAATAAATCTATTTTGTCTTGAGGGGGGTAACTTAGCTCTTTACTCATTAATACTCCTTCATATATTTTTTTGAAATGTAGACTGGCGAGGATAGATTTGAGTTG
>CALBUI010000041.1 GCA_937968125.1 uncultured Anaerolineales bacterium
CATACCTTAATCCATACTAGTTGCGTAATTACCACTTGAGCATAGAATTTTGACTTGACGAAGATTAGAAATTCTGATTTCGTGTTGACAGGTATTAGCTTTATTAATTAATTCCCATCCAATGGAAGAGTGGGTGAATAATTTATGTTCTCACGACTTTTTACCTGGCTGAGGGCATCAAAGAATGATTTCCTCCCGCCTAATTCGTCAGCAATTCCCTGATAGTGCTGTAAATTAAATATTCCACTGCAACTTATATGTGTAAGCCCGGACATCTTCAATATATCTCCAATCTCCATTGACATTTTCAATCCCCACTTAGCTGCGCTACTCAAAAGTGGCTTGCCTAGACATAACCTGGTGATGCCTCTCGTCAGCGGATTGCGATTGTTATATTCTTTCAGGATCGCTGGAAGCAGCCAGGTCTGTTTTTTGTGTTGTGTGAAGATGACATCATTGCGCCCATATGTGTATGCAATAGTGGCCCAGGATTCAAAACTGCGTTCTGCATAATGGTATCCGACAGCCTGGGGGTTAAAAATGAAACGCAATCCAAGATCGTTTAATCGGTAGGCAAGCTCTACATCTTCAGCTCGCGTTATTTCAGGATCAAATCCTCCACTCTCCAGCAAACGCATTCTAGAGAGAGATGTATTGCCTGTGTAAAACTGGCGCGCAGTCGTCTCCCAAACACCACCGAGCATGTCTTGATACTGTTTAGCAAGCTGATCCTGCTCCCAGCGAACCCAGGGAGACATTTCGAAATCCTCCGGTGTGATCATGGAACCAATAATTACCAGATCTCCATTGGAAGATTCATGTGAGAGCAAGTGTTCGGCGACTAAATGATCAGCCGGAATGACGTCATCATCCAGAAATAAGACGACCTCACCCTTTGCTTGTGCGAGACCCTGGTTGCGCGCTACCGCAACTCCCTGATTCGGTTGAAAGATCGGAGTAAAGGGATACGGCACCTGCAATGAATGCAGGTAATCATCTGTACCATCGCACGAACCATCTGAGACTACGATAACTTCAAATTCGTGGGGAGATAATGTCTGGCATCGAAGCGCTTCAAATACCAGTATCAGGCGCTCCAAGCGATTATAGGTTGGGATGATGACACTGATTTTGATCAATTTTTTGAATTAGTTTTATCTATCATTAGGATTTTGGCGCCAGGTCTTCGCCGAGTCATTGCCAAATATCTGGATATCTGCTTTGGAAAAATTGGGCAGCATATAATCATCATTACTGGCTGCTTCAATCACGTAATGAGAAATCGAATAAGGCGGCAATTCAATGACCCCATCGAAAGCAGGCCACTCCACCTCCGCTGACACAATCTCATCCATTTCTTCTTCGCTGTAGCGATAAAGGGTTGTATTTGAAGGAGTACTATATCCAGAGAGATCCAACTGGACTTCAAGGGTTTCAGTAGGATTTTTGTTAATCAGCATGAGATGCAAATTACTTGTTTCACTGTCGATCGCTGCAAAGGCTGCCACCTGATCTGGATTTTCGACTTCTGTTTGCACAGAAGTGTCTCCGAACTTTCCGCCTCGATCATCGTAATTGGTGTAAATCTTAAAGCTAAAAAA
Organism: uncultured Anaerolineales bacterium; assembly: GCA_937968125.1. Classification (GTDB taxonomy): domain Bacteria; phylum Chloroflexota; class Anaerolineae; order Anaerolineales; family UBA4823; genus PFL25. Next base: position 1,602 of record CALBUI010000041.1, read on the forward strand.
TTCAGGTGTCCCAATTTCTGGATATCCGTAATAATTTGCATAGTAAACATCCTCCCGGCCTAGAATGCCCAACACGTCAGCAACTGCAAGGGCTCCGTTCATATGACCCCAGCCACCAAAATTCCATTCGCTGATCCCTAGTTTCAACTCCGGATAATGTTCGGCTATCAAATTTTGCATGCGCGGAATCAAGTAAATGGGTTCATTGATCCAGGATTCATCCACATAGGCTGAATCCCAGAGTGAACGAGTCGCTCGCATACGGTGAGCGGAAGTATCTTGATCCACATCTTCATTGAAAAGTCCATCCGGATAGTAATGAATATCCAACACATTGATGGTCTGGATATTATTTTCGGTATCATACGCCCACACCTGATCTAGAAACCAGGGCAGGAAATCCTGGTTGCCATTTAGCAGTTTATCAGTGAACCCCCCTGCTGAATTCCAATAATAATACCAGCAGCAGGTGACCGGACCAGCCAGCTCGACCTCAGGGAATTCCTGGCGAATTACAGATGCATATTCAAGATATTTATCCAGAATTTCCTGGTATGTGGTGCACTCTGGATGAACGTCATAGTGGGTGATGCCCCATAACTCCGGTTCGTTATCCATCGCGATGATCCGAACATCGAAACCCATCGTATCGTAAATATGCCGCAGCCATCCCAAAACGAAGTTCGTATCGGTTGAAACATTGGCAAATGTTGGATCTGCGATCTCGCCAGGATTTAGGCAGCTTGCACCTGCCGCATCCCCACAGCTGCCATCCGGCAAGGGGAAAGAACAGGTATCCAGATCATCATTTTTGGCTACCCACCCTAGGGTGGGTACAGATAACCTCACTTCGGCACCTGCATCAAGCGTGCCTTCAATAAACCCATCGGCAACATTGCCCGATGGGATATTATAGTTACCGTTGCGATAATAATAATCTCGACCTGCATTCCAAGCATTCCCAATTTCCCAGTTATAACGGGTGTTTGGGTTGCCTCCCCAACTGTTGATCCCCGCCTGAAGACTCGCAACAACTTCAACAGGAGCTACTGATATCCCATATACCATCGGGCTGATTGGATGGGTAAGTTGCCCAGCGTCCACAAAGACAGTCGTCACCGACGGTAAAGAATTATTATTCTCATTTGAAGTTGTATCTGCCGCTGTTGGTGATGTCAACCCCCTCGTTTCCGATGATGTTTCTCCTGATGTGCCCAGCAAAATTAATTGGATATCGTCCAGGTAGACACTGCGTAATACCATGTCATCATTTTTGATGTAGAAACCCGTCACATATTTATAATCTGGATCGTAAACACGATCATTTAACCAGAGCTCAACTTGTACCCAGCTATTTGGCGGAATATCGCGATCAACGCCCAGAAAATTTAATCTTGTTTCCGAAAAAACTGGATCATAACTATTTGTTACCGAATTATCATCCTCTACCCAGTATGGGAAATCATTACTTCCAATAACTGTAACACTTAATGAATCGTTGCTTAATGTTAAATCTCCACTGTTGAGCCAAAAAGTTAATCCCAGAACCTCCCCACGCTCATACTCATCCGTCGCCGATTCTTTCAATGCAAATAACAAAGTATCATAGATTTTGTTTGGGGCAAATCTGAAAGAGACTTCACCACTCATCGCAACATCCGAGCTATCCAAGTCGATCTCCATACCAGACTGATTCACAATCATCCAGTTAGGATTAAGTTCTTCATCATAAATTTGGGTAATTATTTCGGTCGCAATTTCACGGCGTGGGGGGGACACGGCTTCAGGTGTTTGCTGCGGTTCATTGGTCGTTGTATGATTTGATTGATCATTTGACGAGCTGAAAATGCCTGATACAGTCGGAACAGCCGATTGCTCAATTTCCGGAGGGGGCTGAATAAGTATCTGGTTCTGATCTACTCCCAAATTGACTCCCGTAGTTGGTGTTGGATACTTGATCTCTGCCGCAGGTTGTTCTGGTAGCGTCGTACAAGAAGTCACAATTAATATCATGAAGAAAACTAAAAACAACCCGTGGTTGAGCATTCTTCTAAGATCATACATATCCTGAATCTCCATTGTTCCGAGCAGCACCAAGAATTAAGCAGAGTATCGTCGCTGAATTTCGGGCGTCAGCAATATTTTTTGATACTCGATTGTGCACTGTAAGATTAACCTCATTTCGTAAGAAACGATACTTTTTTTCCATTGTCGATATACCATCACCATCCGGGGTAATCAAA
>CALBUI010000042.1 GCA_937968125.1 uncultured Anaerolineales bacterium
GGTCCCAAAAGGTTGGTATTCTCTCTCCCATTTTTCCACCTCAGCCAGGTGGCCGAGCTGCAGCCAGAGCCGGGCTTGAAATAGATTCACGATGACGGGAGCCATGCGGCTGGATTCGTTTCGGGCGGATATCTGGCGGGCGGTATCGATCGCTTTTTGAGCACCTTCTGCATCACCCAACGATCGATTTACCCTGGCCAGGTACAAATACAATTCCACTGCACCCAACTCCGACCACCGTAAGACCAGTTCAATGCCCGCCTCCATCAGGATTTGTGCTTCGGGAAGCTGGTTCCTTTCACGCAATATATCGCCCTGGACTGCCATGAGCACACCCGCCACTGGCAGCGGTTCTCCATCCGGGTAGACGGCGACTGTCAATCCCCGTTCACAGATATCCCAGGCCCGGTGAAGATCTCCGCTGAGCAAGGCCATTTCTGCCAGCCGGCGGAGCGCCATAACAGCCGCCATGTAATTCCCCGCTCGCTCTGCGGCCTGCGCAGCCTGGGAAAACAAATCTGCCGCGTTCTCGATATCCCCGGTTGAGATATATGCCAGACTGAGATTGCCGATGACGAGGCTGCGTAGAAAGATGTTGCTTTCCGGCAGGGTCTCCATGGCATTTAACGAACGCTCAATGCTTTCTTCAACGTCTCCTTTGAGAGTGGCGATAATGGCGCGCAGGGCGGATATTTCTCCAGCAAATTCTTGGTCTTGGTCAGCTTTGAGGGCCTCATCCAGCATGGCAGACACAGTCTCTGAATCGCCTGCACTGAACAGCGACGCGGTGGCACCGAAGATCAGCATGCGCGGCCTGGTCTGGATCATCTTAGCTGGAATGACATCCAGCCAGCGCAGGAAGAGCGTGAATTCAGAGCGAATGAGCGTGCGTTCCGCTATTCGTTCGATGATTTCCAGGGCACCCTCATAATCCTCGGCTTGTAAAGCATGGTAAATGGCCTGCTCAGGGTCATCGTTGCTCACGAACCATTGTGACGCACGCTGGTGGAGAGTCGGAATTTTGTCCGTTTGCTCCTCCATCAATCGCTTCTGAAGCAGATCCGCAAACAGGGGATGGTAGCGAAACCAGTGTCGCTCAGTATCCAGGGGCAAGAGAAACAGGTGGTTTTCTCGTAATTGCTCTAGGCTTTTGGTCCCGTTTTGTCCCCCAGTTACCTGATCGCACAATTCTGCAGACAGCTGCTTCAAGATAGAGGTCTGCAACAGGAAATCTCTTAACTCCTTGGGAGTTTTGCCCAGGACTTCATCGGTTAGATAGTCAACGATGAATTCATGGCTGCCTGAAAACTCGGCGATGAAAGCGGATCTATCTGTACTGTTTTTAATCGAGATCGCCGCCAGCTGGAGTCCGGCCACCCAACCCTCCGTTTGAGAGGCCAGAACCTCCAATTCATTTTTCTCGAGATTGAGACCCATCGCCTGGGTGAAAAAATCAGTGGATTCGCGACTTGTGAAGCGCAGGTCGACTTCACGCAATTCTGAAAGCTGTCCCCGGCCGCGCCACCGGGCAAATGGGAGCGGGGGATCTATCCGGGAGACGATCACTACTCGCAGTTGGGGAGGTGAATGCTCGATCAGGTAGCTCACCGCATCATGGATGGGTTGGAATTCGATCGCTTGATAATCATCTAGAATGAGCACAATGGGTTCACCGATCAACGAGAGCTCATTGATCAATTGAGTGAGAGTCGACTCTATTGAAGGGGGTGGAGAGGAACGAAGCCCTTCAAGTGCAGGCGCGGCGAACTGCTTATAGATGGTCTGCAGTGCGGCGATGATATAAGCTAAAAAGCGCGTTGGATCGTTATCGCCTTCATCCAGGGTGAGCCAGGCCACGGGCAGGTTAATTTGACGGGTCCATTCACTCAATAAAGTTGACTTCCCATAGCCGGCAGGTGCAGTAACGAGGATCAATCTCTGCTCCAGTCCTTCATTAAGCACGTTGGTCAATCTCGGCCGGGATACAAACTCCCGCCAGAGAAGAGGTGTATTGAGTTTCGTCCTCAGGATGACATCAGTCATTAATTTCTCCCGGCTGTTAACTCTTGCCACTCAAGGATTAATATTATAGGTCATCAAAACCCTGCTTAGATCACATTCCATACCAAAATTTCCTTGCCCTCGATCCACACGTTTTCTGTAAATGTATTACAGGACTTGACACTGACATCAATATCCAATATCTAATAGATCACTGTCCATAAGATAATCCCTGCCAGAGAAACCGTGCAAATCCAGGCAAACAGGTCGCCGAATCGGGCATAGAGCGTGCGAGCGCCCTGAGTGGGAAGATGAGCCACCATCGATTGTTGAGGTGAGACGAGATCATCCATGATCGCCAACGATCTCCCCAAGGGATCAACGGCCGAAGAAGTGCCCCAGCGAGTAGCACGCAGCATTGAGGTCCCGTTTTCAACTGCCCGGAAAACTGCCATGATGTGATGGAGTCTTTTTATAGGCGCCCAATCGCTCGCCGGAACCAGCAAAATATCGGTCTCCGCCTGGCCAACCTGTCGAATGAAGGATGGGAAATCCATGTCAAAGCAGATCGGGGCAGCCAGGCGTCCATATTCCGAATCGTAGGTGGGGATATTTCCATCCCCGCGCACCTGATACATGGCCTCCGGACCGGGTACGGGCCGGCTCTTCAGATAGCTAAAAGCTACCTCCCCGCGAGGATTTATCAGGACTGATTTGTTCACCAGAGGCTTGGATTCACCAAGGCACAAAACGCCCATGCCCATCAAAATGAAAATGCTCTGCTCTTGTGCCAATTGCCTGGCCTGGTCGATGAAAGCAGCTTCATCTTCCTGAAGGATTATCAGATTGATCTCCGGCCAAACGACAATCTTCGATCCCGCACGCGCCTCGCGCCGGGTGGCATTGAGAAAGTAACCCTGCAGCTGGCGCATTTTCTCACGCCCCTCGTCGTCGGTCTGACCCGCAACCAGGCTCGAGGTGAACAACCCCATCATCTGGTCGCTGTTCATGATTTTTTCCGGCCAGCCAATCGCAGCAGTGCGCGCAGTTTTTTGATATTTTGTGAAGGCAATTCTAGCCCCACCGTACAGCATTACGAGACTCAACACCAATCCGTAGATCAGCAACCCACCACGGATGAGGCTCCAGTCAAAGCCCTGCCCCCAGGCCCAGCTGATCGTCGAACCGAACCAGGTGACGAGAAATGTGATCCCGGCGATGCCGGTGATCGAGGCCAGCTGCATCAAGGGCTGGTTGCCATATTGAGTGTAGGCAACTGAACCCCAGGAACCATATGGATGGAAGCGAGCCGAGAGCAGTTCCACCAGGACCCAGGTCAATGGAAAGATCAGTGTGGAGGTAAACCCAGGCAATTGAGTAAACAACAACCGGTCTGAGAGAAACGGCAGCGTCCAGATAACTGCATATACTGCAACGATGGCCGGGTATATGAGCCCGGGCACCGGGATTACACCCCGGTATGCGACCAGGGCCGCGAGGAAGATCACAGTGCCAACCGCGGGGATGGCGATAATTGGCTCATTGAGCCGTGAAAAACCAAGCAGAAATACCGGTGCCAGCCAAACCGCCAGGGGAATCGTTCGCCGGCCAAAATCGAACAGGCGCAACCCACCGCCAGCCAAAAGAAAAGGAATTGATAACAGGGATACCATTGCTTATTCACCTCGATAAATAAATTGATTGATAATTGATCGCAGCTCGTAATCCAACAGCGCTTTGCATTCAGCACTGCTTAAATTGCCCGAGAGCTCGAGCGATACCAGGCCGTGCACCCGGCTCCAGATCAGCACCGCGATGGTCAGCGAAACTGGCTGTGTTGGGATGCCCAGGGCGTTCAAAGCGCCGATGTATTCCAATGTGCTCTCATCAGGTTCTGGAATACCATGCTCCTGGAGTTTTCCAGCTTTTTTGGCTGCCGCCACAATGCTGATCAGAACAGCCATGGAGCGGGTGCTGGTTGGCAGCACTTCATCCAGCGGGATTTTGTAACCTGGTAAGGCAGGACCAAATAGAAGCTGGTAGCGTTGGGGATAGTCAACCGCCCACTGGTAATATGCTCCACCTGCAGCCCTGATGCGTCCCTCAAAATCACTCTCAGGAACTGAGTCGTGACCGGCGATCAGCGCCTCGGCGAAGGATGCATAAGCATCGATCACCAGAGCGGTCACCAGATCGTCACGCGATGGGTAGTAATTGTAGATTGCAGGAGCAGTGATATCCAACTTACGCGCGATCCCCCGCAGCGACAACCCTGGGGCGCCATCTTCTGCGATCTGGTGCCAGGCCGTCTCTTTAATCGCGCCTGCCATATCGGGAACTTGTTGGTCACGTTTCGGTCTGGGCAAGATAACCTCCTTGAATTAACTATACACTGTATATATACACTGTTTATTTTATTTTGTCAAGTATGATTTTTACAAAGATTTTCAGGAGGATTGTAGATATTCACTCATAACCCATATATTTTACGATTTCTTTCGATGTCAGAGACGAAGCAATAGCAATCCCCACAAGCAGGCAAACCAGCTTAAAAAGTCACTGTTAGCTCCGTAAACACAAACAGGTTTCTATGCCTTGTTTTATAATAGTTGAACTCAGCTCTACCAAAATAGGTAGAAATTATCAATGACCCAGCCATGATATCTCCTGCAAGGGTGTCAAACTGCTATTGAGCAGTGCGAAATGCTTATCGAAGGAGGTCGAAATCAGGGTCAAACGACACTAGGGAAAGGCCATGTTCTCAGATTTTTTTCTAATCTTCCTCTTGATTTTACTGAACGGCTTCTTTGCCGCTGCAGAGATCGCTATGGTCTCCGCCAGGGAATCCCGTTTGCAAACCCAGGCTGAAGCCGGAGATCAGCGTGCCTCCCAAGCCTTGCAGCTGCAAAAAGAACCAGGGAAGTTCCTGGCAACCGTCCAGGTAGGCATCACCCTGGTGGCGACCCTGGCCTCCGCCGTGGGTGGAGTCGGAGCAGCCAACTCGTTAGCCCCACTCCTGGCGCAAATCCCTTTGCTGGAACCGTACGCTGACCAGATCGCCCTGGCGTTGATCGTACTAACCATCTCTTATGCCACGCTGCTGTTGGGGGAACTGGTTCCCAAACGGCTGGCGATCCGCCAGCCGGAGCGTTGGGCCAGATCTGTGTCAGGCATCTTCGAATTTCTCGGGCGTATCTTTGCCTGGCCGGTTCGTTTTCTGATCGCCTCTGCGGATTTAGTTTTGAGATTATGGGGGGAGGATACCCCAGATGAAGAAAGCACCAGCCCGGAAGAAGTTGAGTTTCTGGTGCGCCGCGGCACTGACCAGGGGACTTTTTTACCGGTGCAGGAGCGCATGATCACACGCATTTTTGCTTATGCCAATCGCACCACTCGCGACGTGATGACTCCGCGCACAGAGATCGTCGCCCTGGAAGCGGATACGCCCTCCCAAGAGGCTTTACAGATCGCAAGGGACTCAGGCTTTTCACGTTTCCCAGTATTTCGCGGCGATTTGGACCGCATCCTGGGATATGTACATGTCAAAGACTTGTTTTGGGCTCC
>CALBUI010000043.1 GCA_937968125.1 uncultured Anaerolineales bacterium
GTATCTAATGCACCCTCGGGCAGCTGGTTGGGGATTAATACCGGGCAAACCCCAGCCTGGACCAGCGCTTCAACATAGGCCTCCGCCGTTGAGGAGAGATTCATTCCAACCTGGTTTTTCCGGCGCATGGTGGTCACGCCAATCACTGGATATGCCATAAAACCTCCTCTTTCTGGGATAAACAGACTCCAATATTCTACTCGCGAAAAAAGGAAAAGCGCAGACCACGAGGGGACTGCGCTCTTATCGTTTCAGGGTATGACTTGCGATTAATTGAATTTTTGCTTGAGCCGAGCCTGTTTGCCGGTCCGCTCCCGCAGGAAAGTCAGGTTTGCCCGGCGCACGTGTGACCGACGGTGCACCACCACCTTCTCCAGGCGGGGCGAATTGAGCAGGAAAGTGCGCTCAACGCCGATACCGTTGCTGGCAATGCGGCGCACGGTGAAGTTAGCGTTGTTGCCGCCTTTGCGTGAATTCAGCACCGTACCGCGAAACTCCTGCGTCCGTTCTGTGTTCCCTTCGCGAATGCGCAGGAAAACGCTGACCATATCTCCGGGTTTTATTTGAGGCATATCCGGGTTGGTAGGGGCCTCTACTGATCTGATAATGTCGTCGCTCATCTTACTGTCCTTAATAATTTTAATGTCATCTCACAATATAAAACCGCCCTTGGCGGCGGAGAAGGATTATACCACGCCTGCTTGAAGTTTGGGAAGAGAAATCTTCAAAATATTGAGCATTTGCCTCATCCTTGACCCGCTGTGATGAGGATGGTAAAATCCCGGAGCTGCCCCCATCGTCTAGGGGACTAGGACGTAGCCCTTTCAAGGCTAAGACCGGAGTTCGAATCTCCGTGGGGGCACCACGAGGAAGCTCCTGATAATTCAGGAGCTTTTTTCTTTTAAAATCCCGTCTGGAGGATAAATTTTGAAGACCGGAGTTCGTCCCCATGCGGGGATGACATTTCCGTGGGGGCACCACAAGCAAGCTCCTGAACCTTCAGGAGCTTCTCTTTTTAATACATCTCTCGGGTGCATATTAACGGAGGACCGGAGTTCGTCCCCATACGGGGATACCATTTCCGTGGGGACGGCCAGCAACACACAGGCTGTCCAAACGCTTATCATTATTGAACCGTGGGTGTCCCCATTGCACGGTAAAATTAGCTACATATGTTATGAAGAAAACAATAATTCTCTCCGACTTCGACGGGACGATCACCACCATTAATGTTCTGGATTCTCTTTATGAAAAGTTCGGTGGCCCTGGATTTAGGAACCACATGGAGCGCTGGAGGCGTGGTGAGATCAGTACAATGGAGGAAATTGAACTGATTTTCAGGACGGTGAAGGCGACTCGCCAGGACATGGAAACCTTCTTACGAACAGTTGATCTTGATCCAGGATTTAAATCGCTGGTAAATTATTGTAATAACCAAGATATACCGTTTGCTGTCATCAGCGATGGTCTTCGCTGGTATATAGACTACATCCTTGATTTTCACGATGCGGGAATTCCAGATGTATATGCAGGCGATATCTCCTTTACATCTGATGGATTTCGTTTTGATTTCCCTTGGTACGACCCAGCATACCCGTTACGCAGCACCGCCAAACCTCTCATCGTGAAAGATTACCAACAGCAAGGTTATTCTGTGATCTTTATTGGTGACGGGTTAACTGATGTTGAAGCAGCAGAAGTGGCAGATGTGATCTACGCAAAGGATGTTTTGCTTTATGAAGCAGGAGAACGCGGCATCCAAGCTCAGCAGTTCGAGAATATGCACGATATATATCGAGAGTTATGACGATTTTGTCTCCCGTATCAAAAAGAAATAGACCCCCAATCCCACTACTATAGTAACAAACACGCTGAAAATTACAATTTGAGGGCCGGAAGTCTCGAAAAATTGGCCCACAATCCAAGGGGGGATCATGGCTCCCAGCGCGCCGCCGATTACAAAACGACTGGTGATTCTTCCGCTGATCTGCATCCTGCGTTCCACAAGTGAGACCGTTGTTGGAAACAAGGATGCCGCAGAAAGTCCTAACCCGGCAGCTCCGATCCAAATAGACATAATCGAAGTAGGCCATATCAGGATAATGCTGATGCTGAGCAGGCAGCCTACCAAGTCTCCCAAGAGAATGGAACTGGGTCGGAAGCGGGCAGCGACAGGTATGGAGATTAACCGCCCGATCATGAACGCTCCCCAAAACATCGAAGTTATATAAGCAGCATTGACTTCGCTGGTTAAATCCAGTCTGACGACGTAGCTGAAAATCCAGCCGCCGAAAATATTGGCAAAACTTGAATAGCAAAAAAGGAACAGAGCGGCCAGGAATACAAGCAATTGCTTTGACGTTGTCGCGGTGTCTTGTGGATCCTTTGCTGGTATCTGCTGGCTGGGGAGGAAGATCAATTGGGCTGCTGGAATGATTACAAAACCAGCGATGATCCAATATCCCCAGGAAATGCTGCCGCTGATCAATACTGACTGGGCGATGATAACAGGTGCTAAAAATGTACCCACACCATAGAACATATGCAACGCGTTCATATATGGGCCGACATCGTGCCTATACTGCCAGACGATTAAAGTATTGCCCCCAACATCTATGGTCCCTTGCGCGATACCAGTGAGGAACAGGATGGTGATCAGCACCCACAGGAGGGTATTTTGGGGAGTTAAGAAGAGCATGATCCCTAAACCTACCAAACTGATCGCCATCAGTGGGTGACCAGGTAGGCGGTCATAAAGGTATCCGGAAATGAAGGATCCTCCTAAATATCCCAGGGACCGGGCGACGAATAAAGAACTAATCTGGCTGAAGTTGGTGCGGGTAAGTTCGGCCAGGTAGGGAAGTGTCGGTCCAAGTACTGCCCCGACCAACCCCAAGGCGATAAAACTCATGAAATAGGCGAGCGTAATCAAACCCCGCCGTCTGCGTTCAGAAGTTGCCTGGATGGGTAACTCCCTCTTTAAAATTTTTTGTTATTCGAGCGGTAAGCTTACCGGTTGTCCGCCTTCTGCTGACCTGTAAGCAGCTTCAACCACTTCAACCGCTTTGAGTCCATCATAACCGGTTACTGCAGGCTGGCGATTATCCTGGATAGCGTTGATGAACTCGTCGACCATCGCCTGGTTAGCATCCGATCCCCAATATGCCCAGCCAGCTCTACCAAGATCCTTGCGATAAATGGTTAAATTTTGACGAAAGGCATCCACAATAATGGCCCCTCTTTCCGTGATCATTTCAAACGCCAGTCCGCCCCACGATGGCCAGTATTGTGGTCTGCTCCAGCTTGAATCGATACTGGCGAACCTCCCATCTTCGAAGGTTATCAGCTCCAGGCTGCCTGTTTCCACCTCCACTTCTTCGGCGTGGAATATTTTGTTGGTTTGCGCGTAAACTTCTCTCACCTCGCTGGCTAAATACCAACGCATGATATCCACCAGATGGACAGTATGATCCATCAGCGCACCCCCCCCGGCTGAATCTTTATCCACAAACCAGTCTCGGTGTTTTTTTGGCAGCTCTCCCTGGTTGGTAGCACTGAAACAATAGATCTCTCCAAGTTCACCAGAATCAATCCTGGATTTCACTTCCATCAGCGGTGTACTGAAGCGCATCGGGAATGCCGTCATCAGGATTACATTGGCCTGGTTACAGGCATTGACAATCGCACGTGCGTCTAGGACAGTTGCAGCGATCGGTTTTTCGCACAAAACATGTATGCCACCTGCAGCTGCTAATTCAACCAGTGGGCGGTGTTGATTATTCTCTGAGCAGATAATAACCCCATCGGGTCCGGCATCGATAAGAGAATTATAGGTTTGAAAGAACTGCGTGCCGTGCTGCTCGGCAATACGCTTGCCGCGATCACTCTCATTATCTGCGACCCCGACCAGCTCGACACCTGGATTAGCGCGTAAATTCTGGATGTAGGCTTCCCCATGATGATGTGCAAAGCTCATGATCCCGATTTTCATGATCGTACCTCCGCTAGATTCTCGAGTTCGATCGCCTTTCCCAACCTGGCAGAATCTAATGCACCCTCAGCAATCTGCACAGCAGCTAATCCATCAGCTGCGGAAACTCGAGCCGACTTGTGTCCCTGTAATGCAGCATAGAATTCTTTGATTTGGGTTGTGTATGGGCTTTCACTGAGCGGGCTGGACGGCAATCCTACGTCCTGTGAGTCGCTCTCTCTGCTCTGGAGCAGGCTGGTGATCGGAGCGGTGGCATCAGAATCGAACTCGATTAAACCAGCATCACCGGCAATTTCGATATGCGTCCTGAATGTGGGTGGGGGATATGCCCAGGCGCCAGAGATATGTGAGATAGCCCCGTTCTCATGTTTTAGTATCGCCAGACCGTAATCTATAGGTGCATCTGGGTTTCCACTGCTCACTTTTTTAGCAAATATGGTTTTTACTTCGCCTGCAATCCAACGTGCATAGTCGAAATCGTGGATCATTAGATCCATCAGGATTCCACCAGATTTGGCCTCATCCAAGAACCAGTTGCCCACTGGTTTCTTCGGGCGGAAGCTGCCGCGTGAAAGCCTAAGCACTCCAGGACGTCCGATCTGACCCTCATCAATTGCATCTTTGGCCAGCTTGTATTCGGGGAAGAAGCGGACCACATGGGCAACAAATAGCTGCACACCATATTTGCGGCAGGTATTAATCATCTCTTTTGCCTGCTCAACCGCCCTGGCTAGTGGCTTTTCACAAATGATATCCTTCCCCTGTGAAGCGGCAACGATCACCATTTCGTAATGCGTGTGCGTTGGTGTGCAAATATCTACAACATCGACATTGGGCAGCATAGCCTCTAGATTTGGATACACAATTGCACCATACCGGGCCGCAAGTGCCTGAGCTTCGCTTTCGGTTTCAGCAATGATTCCCCCAATCTGCGCCTCGGTTTCAGACCAGGCTTGGGCATGGGTCATGCCCATAAATCCCACGCCGACGATTCCAACTTTCATAACACACCTCCGCCAAATAATAAATTATCTTGATCCAACTCTAACAAAATCTCCTGGTTTCAGGCAAGCTGACGAGCAATCTAGCCCCTTATTTCATTACCGATGATCTCAAATTCTTCGCCAAATGTAATCTGGGAATGATGCATAGTACGCAAAGATAACGATTGGCATTTATTTCCCTTGTGTGAGTAATCTGGCAGGTGAATTATGAAAAAGGCAGGTGATCCATCAGCAACCTTGAGGTAACATCACTTAATAGATCCTTGAGTGATGCTACGTATCAGCTGCCTGGAAAATATTAGATAAATGATCAGGATTGGCACCATGGCTAAGGTCAGTGAAGAGAGTACAGCGTTCCAATCGCTTACAAATTGACCCAGAAATTGTTGTACTCCCAGTGTTACCGTCGCTGTTTCAGCACCGGGCGCGACCACCAGTGGAAACCACAGGTCATTCCAGATCGGTATCATCGTGAAGATACCAATAGCGCCCAATGCGGGTCGCACGAGGGGTACCACCAGGGTGAAGATACGGTACTCACTGGCACCGTCAATGCGCGCGGCATCTTTTAAATCTCTAGGCACCTGCCGGAAAAATTGAGAAAGGATAAATATGGTCAGCGGAAGCGCCTGGGCAATGTAAATCAGGATTAAACCGGTCAGGGTATTGACCAGTTTAAAGTTCACCATCAACTCTAAGATACCCACCGTACCCAGGCGGATGGGGATCATAATACCAATTGCCAGGTAAAGTCCTAACAATGTGTTTCCGGTGAATGGATATTCCGCGAGGGCAAATGCAGCCATTGCGCCAATCAACAGCGTCAATACCAGGGCTACCACAGTGACAATGATGCTGTTCGTGAAGTAGATCTGGAAAGTCGCTCTTTCAAATACCGTTTCGTAGCCGATCAGGCTGAATGTTTCGGCGTTAGGAAATTGGAATGGCATTCCGAAGATCGCTTTGCGATCTTTGAAAGAATTGATGATGATCATAAAAATTGGGAAGAGCACGATGACCGCATAGAGTAATAAAACCAGGTGTGGGGCTATTCCTCCCAGGGCACGGCGTGCTCGGTATCCAAATGATGTACTAGGATTGGTGTGGTCTTTCGTTAATGTTGTCATCTATGCCCTCACATCTCAATCTCTTGAATTCGCCGTTGCCATAAGAATATGTATAGCAGTACTCCGGTCAGAATGATCAAAAACATCATTGCGGCAACAGTTGCCCCCATCGTGGGATTACCCAGCTGCAGTTGTTGGCCGAAGAACGTGCGGTAGAACAGGGTGCCCATGATATCCGTTGCGAAATCAGGTCCTGCATTGGCACCCTTCATCGTATAAATCAGGTCGAAGGCATTGAAGTTGCCTACAAAGGTTAAGATAGCTACGATCCCCACAGCTGGCAGGATCAAAGGGAATTTTATACGCCAGAAAGTCTGCCAACCAGAAGCGCCGTCGACGCGGGCGGCTTCTAACAGCTCCTCAGGAATACCGATTAAGGCAGCAAAAAACAGAATCATTGGAATACCGACAAACTGCCAGACGGAAATTAGCGATACGGTAATCAAGGCAGTTTCGGGTAATCCCAGCCAGGGTTGGAAGAGGTGCCCCAGGCTGACTGCTTCGAGGATGCTCTCTGATACCCCCCAAAGTGGATTCAGGATCAGCTGCCAGATGAAACCAATAATGACTACTGAGAGAACAGTGGGTAAGAACAGGACGGAGCGATAGATGCTGCTTCCACGTATACCAGAAGCCAACAAGGCAGCTAAAAGCAGTGCGATTGAGTTCTGTACGACCATGTGGATGGCAAAGAAGGCCAGATTGTTTTTCAGTGCCCCCAAGAATCTGGGTGCGTAGTTGGTATCTGTAAATAGGGTGATATAGTTTTGTATCCCCACGAAAATCTCCTGGTTTTGTTCGCCGATCGTAAAAAAACTGAGACGCAGCGAATCTAGAAGGGGATAAACCATGAAAAGTGTATATATTATGGCTGCTGGAGCGAGGAAAACCAGGATGTGTGTGGGGAAGGGTTTTCGCGTCTGTTTCTCTTCCATAGGACAAACCTCCGCGTAGAATTTTCTCCTGATGAATTGGTTATACTCGGCGGTAAGACAAATTTACCGCCGAGTATAACCTCTAACTTAAGGTTTCATCGATGATGGACACCTTCTTGCGCCATCAACTATGGTGCATACCACGAATCCAAGCCATCCTGGATCTCCTGGGCGGCTTCTTCAGGTGTCAGCGTGCCATTGATCACAGCGGCACTGACACGCCATAGTTCGTTTTCCAGGTTGGGTTCACCGCGGGAGAGGATCTGATAGGAGTTGCGAATCGTCTCCTCACAGTCGCCCCGCCAGCTCATGAATTCCTGCGCCAGCGGGTTATCCAGGCTGATATCGTGATTGGAGAGGGTGAAGAAACCAGGTAATGAGTTGCTGTACATCTCGGCGAACTCTGCTGTGGTCATCCACTCCAGGAAGATCTTTGCCGCATCGGCATTCTCTGAAGCCGTGTTCATACCTAATGCGATGTCGGTGTGGTCGCTGATGAAGCAGGTATCGCCAGCGCTCTCCACCGGCGGCGGGAAGATGCCCATCTCAAAGTCTGCCTGGTCTTCGAAGACAGAGATTTCCCAGGAACCAGTCGGGTAGATTGCCGACCTGCCCAGGGTGAACAAACTCTGTGCATCGGGGTACTTGATCGCTTCGAACCCAGAGGGCATGTATTCTGCCCAGCTCGCCAGCTCAGCCCAGGTGTCGACGTATTGCTGATCCGTGTACTGCTCGGTACCGGCGATCAGGCCCAGACGGCCTTCCTCGCCCAACCAGTAGTTGGGACCAACGTTCTGGAAGCCCATCGTGGCCGCTTCCCACTGGTCTGCTGTACCCATGCCAATCGCATCATAGCTGCCATCGGCTTTGATCGCATCCGCCACCGCAAAGAACTCATCCCGGGTGGTGGGCTCTTCTAGACCGAGTTCAGAAAAAGCATCGGCATTGTAGAAAAAGCCGTGAATCACGGAGGCCATCGGGACGCAGAAGACATCCGAGCTGTCGTCTGTGATCCAGGCGCTCTTGGCTACATCGCTGAAGTTGTCCATGCCGGCCAGGTCATTTAGCGAAGCCAGATGCCCCTGGTCGAAAAGACCCAGTGAAGTGTCGAACGGACGGCAGGTGATCAGGTCGCCTGCTGTGCCCCCTTCCAGCTTGGTGTTCAGCACGCCGTTGTATTCCGCCGGCGCGGTGGGTGCGAAGACGACTTTGATGTTCGGGTGTTGGGCTTCAAAAGCGGGGATGATCGTGTCCTCCCAGATGGTCAGGTCATCATTGCGCCAGCTCTCGATGGTCAGGGTTACTTCTTCTCCGGGCTCGGGGGCGACTTCGTCGGGAACCTCAGGCGCTTCTGTTGCCTCCGGGGTAGCCGGCGTTCCGCAGCTTACCAAGAGCAGAGCCAGAGTGACGAACATTATTAACATGATGTGCTTACGCATATTCCTTCTCCTTAATATTTTTAGTTTTTGGTGATGAGACTTTTTTTAGATAATTCGATTTTTGTCATTCACCTCCTTCTATGTCCTGCATATCAAATTAGCTACGCCTTATTGTTTGCGATTGCGATGATTGTAGCTTTTATTAGCGAAATCTTAACCTACACTGCTGATCAGGTTGTTCACATCTGCTGCAAACCGATCGATGAAAGATTTGACATACGCGCTGATATCCAAATCTGGATTTATTATTAGTGGAGTGAGATCCATGCCAAAGGCCATTCCTGTAGACATGTCCACATCATGGGAAGCCAGGTAGGTGGCGTTCGCCCGCCGCCTGCCCATTGTGGCCAGGTCGTAGCGTTTGCCTCCCGATACCTGCGAATCGAAGACGCCAACCAGGGCTATCTGCAGGTTCTCTTGACTGGAGCAGTCGAACAACACCTTATCATCATCCAACATCCAGCCTAGATCGCGCCACACTTCACAGCCAAATACTTGCTTGGGCTGCTCATCCGTGGGGAGGACTCGCAGCGCCTCGATAGTGCGTTTAGCTACACCTACATGTGTTGGATGTTTGTCTGCCAGGTTGTGGGTGTATACAATTGCCGGTCTTGTCGCTTTTATGATTGCTGCTAAATCCGCGACTGTATTTTCATTTGAGCCGTCTTTCACTTCTGTACTTGTATAATCAAGCATAATTTGGGTGGTGTAATCGCCGAGGTGCGCGGCCTTGAATTGCTCTTTTACCCGTACCCTACGCATTTCCTCATCCGTGTAATCCCGGTAGATCCCATCACGGGGGGATCCGGCACCATTGGTCACGACAACGCCGCTGAACCAGCGATTTGTCTGTTGGTAGCACTTCAAAATTCCATCAATAGCCATAATCTCGATATCGTCCTGGTGGGCGGCGATAGCTAGATGCGTGGTGCGCGCTAATGCCTTTTCTATCAGCTCGCCATCCGGTACGTAAATTTGGGCTTTATCTTTATAAAATTCCATACGCTTAATCTTCTCCATTGATCTGCGCTAGGCTGGCCGCAGCGATTGATGTGATCGCTAATGTAATTGGGTCCACCAGCATAGAGCTTGTAGCCACCTCTCTGCCAGAGTAGGAATTTGACCAGCCGCTAGAGGTAAAATTTGTTTTCCTCGCTGAGTGGGTGGTCTTCGGGAAATATCTATCTTTCGATCCGGGAGATCGATCCATCTCTCCGCTCTAAAGCAATTACTATCAGTTTGTCACCGCCGGACTCCATTACTGCTTTATGGAAAGCGTGGTTATATAAGGCCGCCGGCCTGAAATTTTCGTCCAGAGGTGGGACGAGTGCTGGTCTGCTTCGCAATTTCTTCGGTTTGCTCACGATATCTCCAACAAAAATTTTACAACACCATACTTGCCGCGCCAATAGCGCTGGAATCCAGCCCTGAAGGTACAACTTCAAGGTGCTTATACAACACCGGAAGCACTCGCTTCTGGAGTTCGCTTTTCGCCACTGGTACCAGCAGATCAAAAGCTGCCAATCCCAACCCACCGCCAATCACGACCAGTGACGGGTTGGTCACGCTAACCGCTATTGTCATGACGATTCCCAGGTGGCGCCCTACCTCAGTTAAGACGGCCAGGGCTAGTTCATCGCCCTCACGGGCGGCTGTAATAACCTGCTTGGTTGTCAAAGGCTCCATCCCGGATAAGCGGCTGGTATATTCACCACGATCCAGGTATTCGCCGACCAGCTTGAGCAGTCCTGGGCCACATACGATCGTCTCTGCACAGCCACGCTGACCGCATTTACAAGTTCGCCCTTCTGGGTTCAGTGAAACATGTCCCAAATCAGCAGCCTTCCAGGTAGCGCCTGTTACCAGAAAACCATTAACGAAGATTCCCGAGCCAAGTCCAGAGCCAATACTGAGGTAGACAAAATTATTGTGTCCTTGTGCTGCGCCGAAATGGAATTCACCCAGCGTGCTGGCATTCGCATCCGTGTCAATCTGGATGGCGGCATCAATGTCCAGTCCGCGCCGTATTTCAGTTACGAGGTTTATTTCTCCCCAACCCAGATTGACCGCATCACGCACCGTGCCTTCCTGCGAGTTTACCTCTCCAGGGATACCGATACCGATGCCCAGGAGGGTGGGTGCGCTGTGATTTTTGCTATCCAATACAGAGCCAATCAATTGGTTTGCCATAACGCTCATCCGGGCTATCACCCGTTCTGCGCCCTCCCAGGCTCGCGTTTCCTGGCGCTGGGTAGCAAGAACCTCCCCAGCAGAAGACACCAGCGCGGCAGCGATCTTCGTCGCCCCAACATCTATACCTATCATCACTGAATTCGCTGTATTTGCCATTTTCTACAAATGCGGGTTCACCGCACGCCATTTCTCCAGTAACGCCTGATTATGCTCAGCTGCCCCAGGCATATTGAGACTGGCAAACACCGGCAGTTCCGCTCCCGATTCTGCCAGTTGATCTACGCATTCGCTCAACAGGCAGTTCCAGATCAGTGCCCCGATGATCGTCGAGCTTGAGCCTACCCGCCAGTTTGTGCCTTCAATCACCATCAGTGCATCGCCAGGTTCGCCGCCATTATCGATGGTCAGGTCCGCAACCTCATCCAGCTTTACACCCAACGAGGAGAGCGGGGCTACCTCAGCGTACTTCATCGAGCAGACCCCGACCACAAAAAGTCCGCCTTCTTTGCTCTTAATGGCCATCTCCACCGGCAGCCGGTTAACGCCGCTGTTGGAATAAATGAGTATCATCTCGCCTGGTTGTACCTGGTAGGCTTCTAACAGCGCCTCAGCAAGTCCGCCCGTCCGTTCCAGATGGCTGCCGAAGGAAGGTTTCTCGTGCAGCATCACTGCAGAGGAAAATATGGGGACTGCCGAAGCCAAGCCTCCAGCACGGTAGAATGCCTCCTCAGCCATCATGTGCGAGTGTCCAGTTCCAAAGATGAATATTCGACCATTCCCCTTGATCGTCGCTGCCATCTGTTTTGCTGCTGCATGCATCACCACGCCTTGGCTTGCGATCACTGATTTCTGCAGTGCCGTGATGACCTGGAAGTAACCTTCCATCCCATTTTCATGGTTGCTTGCCTTGCTTGATCTATCTACAGTATCCATCAAAATCTCCATCCTGCTATCAAACCAGATGCATCTCATTAGCCAGAACCAGGCTCGCCGCCCCCTTGATGACAATGTCCTGCCCGAGGGAGCTGATATACACCTCCGTGTCCTCGGCCATGATCGACATAGAACGGTTGACCAACTCTCCTTTGATCGCCTCGAGCAAGGTTTCCCCAAAACGAGCTATGCTGCCAGCGATGACAATATGTCTAACATTCAAAACACTGACCAAGCTGGCCATGCCTGCCCCTAGATGTCTTCCCGCTTCGATGATAATTTTTTGCATATTAGGGTCGCCGGCTCTGAACGCCTCCAGCACATCAATGATAGTTATCACTTCAGGACTGGCTGCTATCTGGTTGAGATAGGATTTTGGATCATTAAGGGCAATTTCCTTGGCTTGTTTGATTATAGCCTGAGTGCTGGCCATAGTTTCCAGGCAGCCACGATTGCCACAAGCGCAAATTTCGTCCCCGTCGACCACCACCAGGTGACCGATCTCTCCAGCACCGTACCCCTGACCGAAGAATAAGGCCCCGTTCATGACAATGCCTGAACCGATACCCCGCCCAACCTTAACAACTGCCAGATCAGTTGTCTGGTTGTTCTCCCCAAAGGTGTACTCGCCTAAAGCCGCCGCCTGGCAATCATTGGCGATATAACAAGGCAAATTATAACGGTCTTCTAAAAGTTCTCTCAAATGCAAGTCTCGCCAGTCCAGGTTAACCGAGCGCCTGACAACTCCTTGCACAGGATTTATTAATCCAGGTGCCCCAACACCAATGCCTCTAACCGGAACTTCCGAATCAGTCAACAGTTGATCGATCAACTCGTAAACAACTGAGAGCGCAGTTTCCCCATCACTATTCTCCACCGGTTTGTGGGCGCGCTTCTTGATCTCCCCTCGCAGGTTCAATGTCGCTCCGCGGAAGATGCTGCCCGCCAGGTCGAGGCCCATATAATGCCTGGCCTCATCTACGGCACGCAATAATATTGGTGGTTTCCCGCCATCCGAGGTCCCGTAGCCGCTTTCTTCTACCAAGCCTTCACCCATCAGATCAACAACAATGCTTGAGACCGTTGTCTTGGTTAGTCCCGTTGACCTGGCGATATCGGCGCGACTTATCTCTGCCCCGTCGTAAATCGACTTATAAACCAATCGGCTGTTGTGTTCTTTGGTCTGTTGGCGGGTCGCCTTTTGCATAAGAAAAGTGTGTCTTATAGGGGAGAAATTTGTTAGTAAGTCCAATGAACTTACTAAGAGTATAGCCATTTAAAACAAACTTGTCAATGGGGATTTTCCAAGTGTCAAGACAAAGTAGAAATGTCTAAAATTCTACAAAGTACAGATGGCCGCTTTGAAAGGGACACTCGACACAGAAGTATAGGCTGTAGATCAAATCTATGGCTTGTTGTTTGACCCCCTCGTTTAATTGGTTATTGCTCGGTTTACCTCCTGTTTGGAAACTAATCGCTCACCTACCGATTGTTGATATGCTCTCAACAACCACCTGACATTGGGACAAGGACGTAGCCCCTTCAAGGCTAAGACCGGAGTTCGTCCCCCATTTCCGTGGGGGCACAAGTTGTTGAGAACCATTCCACCGAAGATGTGGAGCGGTTTTTGTCATCTATCCAGTTCGAAAATCGGGAAAATCTGGATGAATTGGGACTGAAATTTTGATTCTTATTGCATTTCGGAGTTCGAATCTTCTTAGGTAGTAACCTCTCAATGATTGGTTCGAATTTCGTCCAACACCGTCTATGCAATTTGAGTCGGTCATGAGGATTTCGTGGTAGTTGTCGGTTTTACGCTTTGAACAAGGGAGGGATAAGGCAATTGGGGATCGAATCAGATTCGATTGACTAGAATGCATAATATTATTGTTCGAGTTCCAGACATTCCGAATTACCGATAAGTTTGCTTCTAACCCGCGAAATTCAAAACAAGGGCAGGAGATTCTCATTGTAGTAAAATTTGTCGAGACATATAGACTTCAAGAAGCAAAAACCAGTAGCTAGAATCCGAAGGAGAATAAATTGATGACAAACTCAAATCCTACCCCAAACTATAACACTCATATTCCGCCTGAGATTCTGACAGAGGACAAAGTTGATACTTCCATCGGCACCCTGGAGTTTCTTGATGGCGCACCGCTACCCCACACCGCCGAGAGAGTCTACGAATATCTCGACACGATGCGCGGCGTGGATGCCTTCCTAAAGGGCATGCCGGGCGCTTCAGTGCAAGGGCTCATTAAAGGTGCTCGTAACCAGGGGGCGGTGGAATGCCACCAGGTCTTGATCTTTGACCGGTTGATGGATTCGAACTCGCTCTACTTGACCGGGAATACCTCGACCATGTATGTCCTGCCAAACCTTGATCTCAAGCGGGACGGTCCGACAGTGCTGGAAGCGCCAGCAGGAATGCTAGGCGCTTTCAACGACGCCTGGTTCCGTTACGTCCAGGACGTAGGCCCAGCTGGCCCGGACAAGGGGCAGGGGGGCAAGTATCTCGTTCTACCGCCCGACTACAGGGGAGATATTCCGGAAGGTTACTTTGTGGTCCAGCCGAGGACCTATGACGTGTGGGTTTTCATGCGCTCTTCGATCGCCAAAGGCCTGGAAGCGGCTGCCAAAAACGTAAAGGACAACCTGCGCATCTACCCACTTGCAAAAAAGGATAACCCGCTCACAATGGAGTTTATCAGCGGTTCCGGCAAGGCCTTCAACACCATCCATGCCAACAATTACACCTTCTACGAGCACCTCAACCAGGTCGTCCAAAAGGAACCTTACGATATGCTGGATCAGGAGACGAGAGGCCTGTTTGCCTCGATCGGCATAGAGAAAGGCAAACCATTCCAGCCCGACGCACGGATGAAGAAGATCCTCACCGACGCGGTGGCGATCGCCAATGCTGCGGCCCGTTCGATCGTCTGGTATCCGCGTGTGGATGCGACCCCGAAAGGGATCGAAGTCTACCCTGATGCCCACAGCGCCTGGCTGATGGGTTGGGTGGACAAGAATGTCTTTTTCACGGGCAAGGACGGGAAGACGATGAGCTCGGATGCCCGGGTGATGTTCCATTATCCCTATACCGCTGTAACTCCCGCCATGGCGGTCAGCCGCCCCGGTTTGGGGTCTGATTATGGAATTGCCTATGTGGACTCCGAAAATCAACCCCTCGATGGCTCTAAAACCTACAAGCTGCACATCCCGCCAAACCCGCCAGCCAAGGACTTTTGGGCCCTTACGGTCTACGACAACCAGACCCGCTCGATGCTGCAAACCAGCCACCCCTTCCCGACCGTCGGCAGCCAGACAGAGGGTTTCAAGCAGAACGAAGACGGCTCTTACGACATCTACTTTGCGCCCAAACCGCCTGCTGGTTACGAGAACAACTGGATCGAAACTGTGCCCGGTAAGGGCTGGTTCGTGGCACTGAGGATGTATGGGCCGCTTGAAGCCTGGATCGAGAAGCGCTGGCGGCCGGGTGAAATCGAACTGGTGAAGTGATTTCCAGCCCTATTAATAACAAATTAAGGATTATAAAAAATGACGACGAACGCAAGTTCCCCAAACAATGCAGCACCAAAGGTGACTGCCCACAATTACGTCCGTGCCGAGTCGGACATTCAGATGAAAGGCTACATCGAGAGCTACAATATCCTTGGGAGGTTCCACCATAACCGGCAGCCTTACGATGTCTACAACCAGATTACTGTTCGGGGAAACCGTGACACGCTTTATTCCTTCGGCGTGTTCGACCTGAGGTCTCCGGTCACAATCACGCTTCCGGAAACCGGGGGGCGCTATCAGTCCCTGATGATCGTGAATCAGGATCATTCGATCTGGAGTTTCTACGGTCCCAGGACAGGCACTCTGACAGAAGAGAAGGCGGGGACTCGGTATGCGCTTCTGGCCCTTCGGACTTTTATGGATCCGAATGATGAGCAAGATATGAAAGAAGCGGATCGGCTCCAGGACGCAGTCCTCATCGAACAGGCTGATATAGGGAAGTTCGAAGTGCCCGATTGGAACAAGGAAGAAGTCGAGCAGATGCGAGCCACGATTAATGTGGTCGCATCCACGGTTACGGATAGTTCCAAGATGTTTGGCAAGAAAGAGTACCTTGACCCGGTCTACTGGATGCTGGGTGCCGCACTTGGTTGGGGTGGTTTGCCAGCAGAGGCTGCAACTTATGCGAACGCGTTCCCAGAAAAGAACGACGGCAAGACCCCCTATACACTCACCGTGACGGACGTGCCGGTGTATGGCTTCTGGTCCGTGACCCTCTATGACGACAAGGGCTGGATGCCGGTCAACGAGTATAATGCCTACTCCTTCAATAACATTACGGCAAAAAAGGACCAAGACGGCAGTATCACCATCCACTTCGGTGGTGGCCCGAGTGCAGACAACTTCCTGCCGATCGTTCCGGGATGGAATTACATTGTCAGGATGTATCAGCCGGGACCAGAAATTCTAAACGGAACCTGGACATTTCCAAATGCCGAAGCCGTTGAATAAAGGATGCAACTACTCGTTTGATAAGGCTCCAGACCATAACGCTGCGTGACCAGCAACACGGAACCAAAGAGCACAATGAGTATTCATGATACCGAGGAGTGGAAAAACGTTTGCTCTCCCTGGTATGAATGAATTGAACAGGAGATCTTAATGAATGAAGACAATCTACACCAGATTCAAAAACGAATCCGGTCGCCGCGTTCAGCTGCGCTTGCTGGAATCCTATTTTCGGGCTTAATGGTCGCCAGCATGCTGCTGCTAGCCAATACCACGACTCTGTCCCCGGCTGATATCAGCAGAGAATGGCTGGAATCCAGGACTAACGCTGTTTCCCTGGCGTTGAGCCTGATACCCTTCGCCGGGATCGCGTTTTTCTGGTTTACGGGGGTAATTCGCGATCATATCGGCGAGCGGGAAGACCGCTTCTTCGCTACTGTGTTTTTGGGCAGCGGCATTGCCTATGTCGTCCTGATGTTCATCTTTGCAGCCACCATCGGGGCCATATTCGGCACCTACACCCTGGCCGATGATTTGCTAGTGGATAGTGATATTTACATTTTCGGTTTTATGTTTATGAACGAGATCCTGGGCAACTATGTCCTCCGAATTGCCGGGGTGTATATGCTCTCGATCGGCACCATCTGGACCCGGGCGGATGTGATGCCGCGCTGGCTGACCATCATCACCTACCTTCTTGCGCTGGTCTTTTTGTTTTTCGCGGTTTCGATCCGGGAGGCGCGCTACGTATTTCCCGCTTGGGTATTCCTGACCAGCGTATATATTCTGATCACCAACCGGCGTTTAGAGCAGAGGGAAGAATCTATCTCACCTTCAAACGCGCAGGTGGAGGCGAGTTGATAATGAATATTGACAATCGAAGTTAAAGAAAATGGACAGGAGGAAGGGTAAGAAGTAAGTTTAGGCTCTTTTACCCAATTTTATACCGGATCCAAAAAAACTTGACTATCTAATAAACTATCCGAAATTCGGAGTACCTAATTTCTGGTCGAAGAAACCCTACCCAACACTACCCTTCCCAATTTCTGTGATCTATTGCCGTCGACAAGGCAAGGAGAAAGATAATGGAAACGACTTCGCTCGACTTTGCTGGTATTGCTCTGAAATTATTCCTGTCGCTGGTGGTTGTGGTTGTTACCTGGATCGTCTATCGTGTAATTCGAAACACGATCAAACGCAGGATCGAGGACGCGACAAGGTTGCAATCCATGCGTGTGGTAGTACGTAATGTACTTGCGGTCGTAAGCTTCATGATCATCACGCTCATCTGGTTACCCACGGGAAACAACCTGGCAACTGCTTTGGGCATCCTGGGAGCGGGCCTCGCCATTGCGTCGCAAGAGTTGATCGGCTCCTTAGCCGCGGGTCTGAACATCTGGCTTGGTAACATCTACCGCGTTGGTGATCGCATCCGGGTGGGGGATGTTGTTGGGGACGTGATGGACATCAGCCTGGCGCGCACGACGGTGATGGAGGTCGGTGAGTGGGTCAAGGCCGACCAATACACTGGGCGCATTGTCACCGTCGCCAACCGGATGGTGTGGGTCAATCCAGTGTACAACTTTACCCAGCACTGGGGGTATCTCTGGGACGAGATCACGCTCCCCATTACCTATGAGAGTGACTGGCAGCGTGCAGCCGAGCTCATGCTGGAGCAAGGGCAAACGTACACCGCAGAACTGCAGGCCGACGCAGAAGCCAAGTTGAGCAGATTGGTCGATCGCTACCCTTTGAAGGAATTAAAAGTCGAGCCCACGCTCTATTTAGCCATGACCGATAACTGGATTGAAATGACTCTGCGCTTCGTGGTCGATGCTCAGGAACGTCGCAGGGTCAAAGATCATCTGCACCGGAAACTGCTGCAGAATTTTCAGGGAGAAGAACATATTTCGGTAGCGTCAACGACGATCGAAATCGTTGGCTTTCCGACGCTGCAGGTTGACCAAAGACACAAGTAAGCGATTAAGTTTTTTTCCACTCACTGGGGATCAATACCATACCAAGATAGGTAACTATGGTGTTACTTGACGTACGAAGCATTCAAAATTATTATTCGGATACATAACGATGAAGTGACATTTTTCCCCTAGAGCGGTATTCGAGTCAGGTCTCCTTAGGGGCACCACAAGCAAGCTCCTGAAAAATCAGGGGCTTCTCTTTTTAACCACCTCTTGCGATATGATCAAAAATACCGGAGTTCGTCTCCATGCGGGGATGGCACATCGGTCGAGAAACAAGTCAGTTCGGACCAGTTTATTTTTACGTTAAACCGTTGTTTTCTGTAATTCAGTTTGGGCAGAAGAAAAAAATGGAGCTATTGGAAGCGATGAAAATAAAGCAGCCAGCAGGTCCTATCTTCACATCATCATTGATCAGCCACGGCTTTATCCAGCAGATCCCTCACCTGTAATTCATCCGCCATTCGGGTTAAATACCTCATATCAAGTGTGCTACCTTGGACTTTTACCATTCCTATGACATCGCGCCACTGGCGTTCAGAAACCTCACCACCCATTCGGTACCATTTTAGCTTCGCTAGTAAGGTGTCCTCTGCTGAAGCAACAAATGCTTCAACTTTGGGCTCCAAAGATAATACTTGCCTTTGTGTCCGATTAAATTGCTCATTTTCGAATGAGCCTAATCGGGGAATAAAAATGTCAACCTTAAATAAACTCTCCCTGTGGATGATATTGAAACTGGATTGGTTGGTTATCGCGTTAACGATCATTTCTTGATCAATATAAAATTCCTCACCTAATGAAATGACAAATGGTTTTGTATGGTCTAAGCCGAATTTCGCAACCAAATCAGAATCTTGCGTTGTACGGATCATTCCATGGAATGTACTCGCTAACGATCCGGCGATAAAATAACTAACGCCCAGTTCTTCCAAAACCGCTGTTACCCTTGCGGTAATATGGATTGGGTTAAGCTCGATGCTCCACCTCCCCATAGACTTTACGTGTCAGATCAGGACCCAAAAGATTGTTCGCCAGGTGACGGTGGAGTGATGCCTCATCTGCTTCTGGGTAACGCTGACGAAGCCCTGCCATGGCCAACTCTCTCGCCGCCATATTCAATTCAGCCAGCATCTCCATTTTTCGCCAGGGAGGTGTTTCACGCAGCAGCTTTACTTGGAGAGATTCCATCTTTGGATGAGTATCTGAATAATATGATGCCATGGTTTAAGTATAGCCCACCCGGATAAAATTCTCAATCCAGTGTAAGAAAAGTGTTTGTAACACAGGCGGTTGGCAAGTTTGGGAAATTGGTGCAAACAGATTGATATCCAATCGGGAGATAGCATCCCCGCATGGGGACGAACTCCGGTCTTTGCTTTCATAATTTCGAACGTTAACATTGATTTTCTTACACTGGATTGAGAATTTTATCCGGGTGGGCTATACTTAAACCATGGCATCATATTATTCAGATACTCAT
>CALBUI010000044.1 GCA_937968125.1 uncultured Anaerolineales bacterium
TACCTGATCGACCGCCTGCTCATAGGGGGCGGTAAGGGCGAAGAATCCCTTACGATTTCACCAATTGGAATAAAGTTGATTTTTGGGGGATGCTTCACCCCTACTTAGACAGTCACGCCGGTAAAATTAAAGGCATGCAGCTTCAAGGCGGGCACGCATTTGCCAAAACTGCCATATTCTGATTTCAACAACCTGGTCTCCCGGCCGACAGATTCGACATTTGCCAGGGCATCCAGGTAAGACTGGGTGAAACGCAGGTTCTTCACCGGGTAGGCAATTTCCCCATTCTCAACCATGAAGACACCATCCCTGGTCATGCCGGTGACGATGCAGTCACGAGGATGCACCAGGCGGGTATACCAGAAGCGGGTGATGTACAGCCCTTTCTGTGTGGATTTAATCATTTCCTCCAAGTTCGTTTCCCCGGGAGCCATGAACAGGTTGAATCCTAATGGGCCGATTGATCTCACGAAAGCTGGGAGGTAAGGTGGTAATGCATGTCCAGTACTGATGGTACCTGCCTTGTGAGCCGTGGGGTGGTCGTAGACCGGGCTTTTGGCTACACCCTCGGTGATAATTTCCACCTTTTGCTTGGGGGTCCCTCCAGCATCGAAGGGCATCGGGAATCCGGCTGAATCCAGGCCGTCGTCCCAAATGCTGACCTGGGAGCTCATGACCTGGTCACCCAGGCGGTCGTTCATCCACGATCGGCCATCGAGCACAGTCTGGCCGCCCATACCGTACAGGTTGAGCATGTCCAATAGGTCTTCGGTGACATAAGGGTCCAGAATGACGGTGTAATTTCCCGGTTCAACCTCCCTGGGTTCCTGACCGCGATCTGCTTTTTGGATCGCCTCGCGGCCGATAGCCTCAGCATCAAGGTCGGCAACTTTCCAGGAAGAGGCCTGGGCGCGTCCGGATGAGTCGTCCGTCATGACCGTGGTTTGAAAATCCGCTTCTGAGATGCTGTGGTAGGCGAACAGATCATTGGAGTTTGCAACGCTGGTAGCGGTGGAGCCAGTTGAAAACGCTCCCGAGGCGTTGAAGCCCTTTTCCCGGGCCAGCTGGCAAACAATGCCGACCCGTTCAGCGCGATAATCGGGTTCGTTCAGCGCGGTGGGGTGGTCAAACGACTCGATCCCGACATAATCTGCTGGATCTGCCAATCCAAGTAAACCCGGTTCTTCTGGACTGGCAGCGGCATTCGTCCTCGCCCGGGCAATCAGATCGTCTAAGGCGTCTGGATCTGAGCGGTTGGTTGAGGCTGTCCCCTGGCGTTTGCCAAGCAGCAGGCGCAGGTAAAGGGTGAGGTTTTGTTCTGAGACGTTCTGGTGGATGCCGTTGTTAGCGAAACGGGTCAGGGCATGTTCTTTGTAGGTCAAGACCAGCTCGGCAGCATCGTTTCCGCAGCGGGAAAGCACCTGCTGGCTGAGTTCTTTGGCCTGCTCTCTTTCAAGCATGAGGACTCCTGGAAAGAAGAAATTTTTCTGGGGGAGAATTGATTCCGATGACGGTAGAACGCCCACACGGTTCGTGACCACAATTCATGTCAAGTTATAGATTGATTGCGATTCTAATGAGTTGTCCTTAGAGCACACCGACGCGCACGTCCCGGAAGCGGGCTGGGGCGGCGCCGTGTCCGGTGTGGGCGATCTGCCCGGGTTGACCTTTGCCGCAGTTGGGAGTGCCGTACATGACCCAGGATTCTTCGTTCGCCACCGCATCGCAGCTTTTCCAAAACTCGGGAGTGATCCCGGTATAGGTCGGGTTGCGCAGCATGCGCCCCAACTTACCATTTTTGATCTCGTAACCGATCTCGGTGCCGAACTGGAAGTTGTACCGCCGGTCATCGATCGACCAGGAGCGGTTGGTCTCCATGAAGATACCCTCATCCGTATCGGCGATCAGATCTTCAAAATTCCAGGTGCCCGGCTCCAGGCTGACATTGGTCATGCGGATCAGGGGCGTGCGATCCCAACCAGAAGCGCGCATGCAGCCATTGGAAACTCTTCCCAAACGGGAGGCAGTTTCTCGTGACATCAGGTAGCCTACGAACAGCCCATCCTTGACGATGGGCGTCGATTGAGCAGGCACACCCTCATCATCCCAGCCGAAGGTGCCTAATCCGAGCGGACGCTGACTTTCAGCGGTGATATTGATTACTTCAGAGCCATACTGGAAGGTATCCAGTTTCTCGGTCGTGAGGAACGAGGTGCCGGCATAGGCAGCTTCTGTGCCGTAGACCCGATCGAGTTCGATCGGATGACCGCAGGACTCGTGGACCTGGAGGGCGATCTGGTCTCCGCCGAGGATCAGGGTGGTGGTCAGGTCGCTGGGGCAGGCATCAGCGGTCAGCAGGGCGGCGGCTTCACTGGCGATTCGTTCGGCGTTGCCGGGTAAATCCCACTCCAAAACGGCTTCCCACCCGGCGGTCACTTGCTGGCGGCCAAAGGAAGAGGGATAAGAACGAGATTGCACCTCGCCGCCTCCAACGGCGATAGCCTGAATGCCGCCGCCGGTTTCAAATATTGTCTGTTCGGTGAGAGCGCCATCTGTATTGGCGAACCATTTATCTTCTTTGATGAAAGTCAGATTCCCACGCCGGACGCGAACTCCTGCTACGCGAGACATCTCCTCGTCTGCAGATAATAATTCAGCCAATTTCTCTTCAGTAGGTAGCAGAAACGGGTCAACGTCAACCGGGGTGCGAAAAGTGCCCTGGCTGGATACAGGTGGCCCCAGGTCGACCTCATCCCCGCGCACAGCACCCGAAGATCGGGCAATGTTAATAGCTAAGGCAGTGATGCGATCAATCTCCTGCTTAGAGAGATCGTGACTGGAGGCGAAACCCCAGGCGCCATCCACCAGGGCGCGTACGCCGATCCCGAGCGACTGTGCAAAATCCACTGTGTCAACCCGACCATTCTTCACTACCAAGATCTCGGTGAGATTTTGAACCAGGCGAACATCTGCATATTGGACACCCAGGGTTTGGGCAGTATTAAGAGCTCGATCTAGATAATCTTTCAAGAGATGCTCCTTGGTTTGCTCCTATCTGAAGCGCTGCTCCTTCCAGACATCAGCTTCATTGTGGTAGCCGGCCTGCTCCCAGAAGCCCAATTGATCTTCGGTCAAGAACTGCAGCCCGCGCAGCCATTTAGCACCTTTCCAGAAATAGGGGGTTTTTAATTTGGGTTGATCGACGATATAGCCGATCACTCCCCGCAAGGGGTAGCCATGATCCGGGGTGATCGGTTCCCCATTGAAGTGGGTAGCCAAAAGGAAATTGTCCTGCAAAACTATCTCGAGGGGTAGGTTGGCAGTGAAACCATACTCAGCGTGCTGCAACACATGCTTTGCGGAAGGGTTCAATGAAATCAGGCCACCTTCGATAAGTGATTTGACTGAGACACCCTCCCATTCTGTGTCGAACTTGCTCCAGCGCGTGACGCAGTGGATATCCATGACGAGCTTCGTGCGGGGGAGCTGGTTGAATTCGTCCCAGGTCCATTCCTGCTCTGCCTCGACCTCGCCCCAAATGCGAAAATCCCAGGTGGCGGGGTTGAAGGGCGGCACTGGACCGTAATGAAGAACGGGAAATTTTTGGGTTAAAGATTGTCCGGGCGGTAGGCGTCCTTCATCACGCACCCGGTCTTCTTGCTCTTTGCGCTTGAATATACTGTTTAACATCGATACCTCCAGGTGCGCGATTATATCAAACCACTGTGAAGAGGGGGCAGGTTAAACAGTTACCGATCCACCGGGTTCAAGCACATGAACTTTGGCGTCCGTTTCGTTTTCGACCCTCTGTGCCCATTGGTTGGGGTCCTGGGCGATCACCTCGAAGGTGTTGTAGTGGATGGGGATGATATCAGCAGGTTCGAGCATCTTTACTGCCCGCAGGGCGTCATCGGGCCCCATGGTGTAATTATCGCCGATCGGCAGGACGGCCAGGTCGATGCCTTCTTCCCCGATCAGGCGCATATCGCCAAACAAGCCGGTATCGCAAGCCATATAGATTTTCTTACCATCTTTGGTGGTCAGCAGGAATCCGGCCGGGTTGCCGCCGTAGGATCCATCCGGCAAGCCGGAACCGTGAATGGCCAGGGTTAATTTCAGGTAACCGAAAGGATGGTGGTAGCCGCCGCCCAGGTGCTGGGCATGTGACTTCACGCCCTGTTTATCCATCCAGCCGCTCAGTTCCGCATTGGTGATCACGGTGGCATCGGTTCGCTTGGCGATGGCGACTGTATCCCCGAGGTGATCGCCGTGTCCATGACTCAGTAAGATGAAATCAGCCTCACATTCTTCTGGACTCACAGAGCAAACCGGGTTGCCGGTTAGGAAAGGGTCGACCAGCAGGGTGAAGCCATCCGTTTCCAGCCCAAGTGCTGCATGACCTAGCCAGGTTACTTTGGTACTCATACGAATCTCCTTTGTTGGTATTAATTTGTGGATGAAAAAAATGCTGCTTAGAGGGAATTTAATATTATACGGGTTCAAATCCCCACTTGGTGGGGGACTAACTCTCCCAGAGTAAATCTGGGTCCCGCAGGAAACACGGGAGTAAACAAGGCTACACAAGTGCGGGACTGATGCTTACTCAAAAACTATGTTTATTTGGCTGGACTCGGAATCCTGCTCATCCTCCTTGGCAGCGTCGGATCCAAAATTGAAAGGGATCTGGCAAACGAAACCGACGATGATGATGATTTCTCCGAACAAAACTCCAGCGGCCTGTCTTGGGCCGTAAAAAGGGATCTGGGGAAATAATTGGGTGCCAAAACCGAATACATCCGCCATACCGGAGATCACGGCGATCAAGAAGCCCGTCGCAACAAGGCGTAGTCCAATATCAGCCAGGATCGTCTTGCGGTGATGGTTCCATAAACCGTTTATGATGATGTAGCCGCCGAGGCAGATGATGGCTATACCGAAGAGGAAGACTGCGATCTGGACGAAGCCAATGACCGGGCTGCGATCTAAGCCAAATAAATCCGGCATGGCGCCGATCAGAAAGATCAACAACCCGACCGCCATGGTAATCATCCCCAGACGGATGCGGAATTTTCCGTTTGTGGGTTTATTGGTTTTCTGGTTCATACGGATTCTGGCAAAGTATTCTTAAGCATAGTCAGCCAGTTATCTCCCATAATAGCGCGAATATCGTTTTGTGCATATCCTTTTTCACCCAACAGCGGTACCAATTTATCTAAATCTGCGATGGTGTCGATTTCGTGTGGAACGGATTGCCAGCCGAAACCGCCATCAAAATCAGTGCCAATGCCGACGTGATTGGCATCACCAGCCATCTGGCAAATATAATCAATGTGATTAACAACCACGTCCAGTGAAACCGCCTCCCGACCATCGCTTTCCTGCCAGCCCCAACGTAAAAACTTGTTGAAAGGGGGGATACCGATGATACCATCTCTTTCGAGCAACCCCTCCAATACCCGGTCGGAGAGGAAACGGTTGGAGTCAGCACTCTTGAGTAATGCCAATGGGTTGCAGTGAGTAGCAACCAGCTTTCCAGGATAAACATCCAAGGCCTGAAGAACAGCCTGCTCATCCATGTGGGTCAAATCCAGGGTGAAGCCAAACTCATTCATCGCTTCGAGAAGGGCGAATCCCTGGGATGTCAACGGGCCAGGTTCGTTGGTGCCGCCGCAAAAGCGGGTGCCAGCCCAGGCAGGGCCGATTAAGCGAACCCCCCGCCCCCACCATTCTTCCAGCTCGTCAGGTTTGCGTACACCCTCGGCGCCTTCCATTAATATCACCAGGCCGACAGGGGGATCTTCGTCCTGGTCTCCACCCCATGCATTCAGTACAGCTTCTAAATCTTGCAAGGTTTGTACCAGTTGAAACTTATCCGGGTGGTCATCGATCAGGCGGTGATAAGCATCGAGCTGGGCGCTGTAAGAGGAATGGGCTTCGTGCGTATCCGCATAGGTCAACTTGTCCCAATCACCGCTCTTGCTGCGCATAGGCGCGGCGAAGAGCGTGGCAAAGATGACCCCTATCTGGCCGCGCTGATATTCTGGCCAGCCGAGTAAACTGTCACCATTGCGTAATGGGGTTTGCCCCCCCGCTTCCAGGCGACGCGTCTCCTCAACTGGCCGAGTGTAATCCCTGCCAAAAGTGAGCATGTTCCAGGCTAAGTCCTGGTGTGAGTCTACGATCAGCATGTGGTTAAATTTCTGGTGCGAGTGATCGAGGTAAATCGATCAAGGCGTTGGATATCTGGCGATCGATCTTTCCCATTGGATAGTCAACCAAAGATGGTATTTCCGTCCAGGCCAGGCTGGTGTGATAAAGATTCTGCGGCTGGCGTCCGTCTAGCTGGCAGAGGAAAGCATGAAGTGTGACGCGAAAATGGGTGTAAGCATGTTGGTAGACTCCGTATGCTGGACCGATTTCAATTTCCACGCCCAGTTCCTCGCAGATTTCTCGCTTGAGCCCCGCCGCTATATCCTCTCCAGGCTCGATCTTCCCACCAGGAAATTCCCACAATCCGCCCAGCAAACCATCCTGTGGGCGTTGGGCTATCAAAACTTGGCCGGCGCGCTCGATGATGGCCGAGCCAACAATGTGGTGGGGGAGGGATTTCCTTTCTGGTCTGAGCGGGCGTTCGGCTTGTACACCAAGGAAATAAGCCTGGCAGTGTTTGTTCAGCGGACATGCAGAACAATCCGGCTCCCGAGGGGTGCAGATCAAGCTGCCCAGGTCCATTAGGGCCTGGTTGTACTCTCCAGCCCTGCCGGCCGGCAGGTGGGAGGCAGCCAGCTGCCATAGCTGCGCTTCGCTCTCTTTTGACCGTGCGAGATGGCGGACGTCAAAGACCCGGGAAAATACCCGGCGGATATTCCCATCCAGAGCGGGTTCGTCCAACCCAAAAGCGATGGAGGCGATAGCCCCAGCCGTATAACGACCTATGCCTGGCAAGCGGCGTAAGCTTTTCACATCCTGGGGGAACTTTCCATCCAGTTCGTCCATCACAATCTGCGCGGCGCGATGAAGGTTGCGGGCCCGGGAATAATAGCCCAAGCCCTCCCATGCGGATAGGACCTCCTGCTGGGTAGCTTGTGCAAGCGAATCAAGGGCTGGAAACTGGGTCATCCACCGGTCATAGTAAGGAAGGACCGTCTCGACCCGTGTCTGCTGCAGCATAATCTCTGCGATCCAAACATTGTAGGGGTCCGGATTATCGCGCCAGGGTAAACTCCGGGCGTGATCCTGATACCAATCAAGCAGGTTTTCTGCTAAAGAGGGGCTCATTTAGACTTTGTTGCACTTATTATGGATTTTTTCAAGTGAGTTTGCTGAAAATCAAAGACCGGAGGTAAAAATCAACAACTACATTTGGAATCCCTTACGGGCGGGGACAACTTTATAGGTGAAATCTGTGACGAAATTAAGCAGGCGCTCAGTCAATGCCAACCACTCGGTTGAATCCAAGACACTTGCGAGGTCTTTTTGATCCTCTATCTGTGCCCCGGCGATGATCTGAGGCTGGTTTCCGTACATGGTGAACCAGGCATCCGTCGGTTCCAAGCCTAAGCGTTGAATCCCAGGCACCCACTCGCGAACGACGAACTCAAAGTATTCCTGTTCTCTACCAGGCAAGATATCCCAAGACATGATTAACTTGACAGCCACATTCAATCTCCTGGAATCTCCTAATGCTTGTGTTCGAGCACAACAACTCGGGCCTCGCTGGGTACAGATGTGCGAGTAATTTTCAAAGAGGGCTCGGGATCAATTTTCCCAACACCCATTTCCTTTAGAAACTTGCTGAGGGGAGCCAGTTTTAGTTTACCCTCAGGAACCTGGTAATGCATCGGGATGACGATACCTGGTTCTAAGAGGCTGACGATCTCTGCAGCCATGGAGGCATTCAAACTTTTTCCACCGCCAACGGGGACGAGGACGACATTTACCCCACCCAGACTTTCGATCTCTGTCTGGCTTGGGACGCGCTGCAAATCACCCAGGTGGGCGACGGTTATGCCCTCATAATCGAATACATATAAGGTATTGCGAGGTTCTTTCGCCGTGTTTTTGCTTCTCCGATTCGTTTGTACACCGGTGATGAACACTCCCCCAATTTCGAACTCGCCCGGTCCGGTGATGACTCGCGAGCGCCCCTGGACAGATTTTACGAAATTGTGTCCGGGTGCATCATGACTGACGGTGACGATCTCACCACGCAGTTTTAACTGCTTGAAACCTACAGCGTTGTGATCGTACGGGTCAGTGACAACCGTGGCCAGGCCCCGTTCTGTGAGTCGAAAACATGAAAGTCCATGCCAAATTATTTCCATCCAGCCTCCCGAAAACTTGCCCATGATTATACATCATTGCGAGC
Source organism: uncultured Anaerolineales bacterium (assembly GCA_937968125.1). Taxonomy (GTDB): domain Bacteria; phylum Chloroflexota; class Anaerolineae; order Anaerolineales; family UBA4823; genus PFL25. The sequence goes on from CALBUI010000044.1 coordinate 8,369, forward strand.
GAGAGAAGATAATACGTATAATAAGAATATGGCAGCGCGTCCCAAACCAAGCTTGAAAGAGCATGTCCGCAGCGGCGGAAAGGTTACTCGATCCGGTCCAACCTCCTGGAATTTGGAGGTTCCGGCTGGCTCTTCGAGAAGCTACCGCCTCGCGCAGCTGGATGATTATACTGGATTATCGCGCCGTTCATTTCCCTGGAGTCCTCCCGCAAAGATTAGATTGCGGGCGCGTGCCTCAGCAGCTGCGATTCCCGGGACCTGGGGATTTGGCCTGTGGAATGACCCGTTTGGCATGACCCTGGTTAGAGGTTCCGAGGTTCGTTTACCTACCCTGCCAAACAGCGTCTGGTTTTTCTTCGCCTCGCTGCCCAATTACCTTTCATTTCAAGATGATCTGCCGGGCTGGGGTCAATTGGCCGCGGTGTTTCGATCACCAGGTAAACTGCCCCCTGGATTGATTGCCAGCCTGCCTATCTTGCCTTTGGCCCTGCTGCGCCCCGTTTCGCGGTGGCTGCGCAGTCGAGTGAGCAGTCACGTCCACCAGGATACGCTTGGCCTAGATCTTGATCCAACTGAATGGCATACCTTTGAGATTGATTGGCATCCGGATGTGGTTGTTTTTCACCTGGATGGGCAGACGCTTAAGGAGATGGGCACACAGCCAAACGGTCCGCTCGGGCTGGTGGTGTGGATTGACAACCAGTTCGCCAGGTGGTCTCCAGATGGGAGGTTAGGATACGGCACGCTTGAAAACCCAGAAGACTCCTGGATCGAGGTGGAGGGTCTGGAAATGACCGTTGCTTGACAATCCCAAGTGGCGCGGTTAAAATTACGCTGCGTTGGCTAAGCACGCTAAACGTTAAGGCCGAGATAGCTCAGTTGGTAGAGCACGCGACTGAAAATCGCGGTGTCCCCAGTTCGATTCTGGGTCTCGGCACCTCTCGGCCTGACGAACGGCCGGCTATGCGGGTGTAGTTCAGTTGGTAGAACGTCTCCTTGCCAAGGAGAAGGTCGTGGGTTCGAGTCCCATCGCCCGCTCAAGAAAAGTGATAGCTGAACAGTGATTGCTGATTGGTATAATTCAATCAGCAATCTTGGTCTAAGCTCAAGTTGTAATTTGGCGACGTGGCCAAGTGGAAAGGCAAGGGTCTGCAAAACCCTGATCACGGGTTCAAATCCCGTCGTCGCCTCTGAAATGCCCCCATCCTGGGGGTGTTTTTTTTGTACTGAGCAGCTGAATTCATTGAGGGTGAGTTTCAATCTCTTACGGGATTCGATAACATCTTCGGCGAAAAACATCGCCGACTTTTCCACCCTGTATTTGCTTTATCGATGTGTCCTCTGAAGTTGGGTAGAATTCTGAGGGCGTTATGTTTTTTCGATTTTGAACATGCCGAGATAGCAAAGATCAATCACACCCTGGATCGCCCCCAGGCTGGGTTGTGTCCCATTCGAACCGTTGTTTTCACCAAAGATCGTGTAATAGTGCAGCGAGGGAATGTAATGATGTTCGTAATTCAGGATAGCGAGTTCCAGTGCATCCGCCAGGTTGAGAGCATCTTCAAGCAATACCAATCCCTGATTTTCACTCCAATAATCCCCGCTCCAGTTGTGAGCATCACTGAATCCCAAACCTGCCAGGACCATCCCGTTATCCTCGGGATTGGATGGAATAGTACCCATGGGATTCCATCCGTTTTCTTCGGCCAATTCGAGAATCCCATACCAGGTGGAGGAAGTCAATCCGAACGTTAAGGTGGGATTTTTATTATTCCTGAGTCGGAAAGTCAATTGAGTACTCCAGACAAGTGCAAGCTAATAATCATATCTTTTTTGGATAATAAATTAATTCCAATTGATAAGTATTGTAATAATAACTCAACAATGCAGCCTCAAAAGTCTGCAAATTATACTGGATCACACAACAAAAGCGGGAATTTAAAGAGTCTAAAAAATCCTGATAACCGAGTCGAACCGGCCGCTGCTTCAGAAATACCCCCAGCCGTAGGGGCGAACACCCCGGTAGTTTTTAATTTAGGTTGGCTTTGAATCTAAGGGTGCTTCGTCCTTACTTAGACAATGTTCGTTTGATATTACTAGATTGGTTACCGAATTCAATTATTGAGTACAGGCCTTCTGCTGGGAGTTATCCAGTTTGAGGATCCCGGGCAGAAAAACTTGATGCACAGCTGAATTCACCACCATCAAGTTGATTTGGGTGGTATGTAGCGACCCAGCAACCGGCGTGGGATTGGTGTAATCGACGGTGACAGAACCCGTGTAAGTATTTTCCTGGTAGCTGTCAAAATTTTCTGGAGTCACCCGAATTTGGGTCGGTGTGGCGCCATTTCCTGGCGTGACTGAGAAGAAAGAGCCACTTGATGAAACCTGCCAGTTTAATGGATCTGAACTACCGATATTGGATGGAGTGAATTCCTGGTGTGAAGGGTAAAGTTTCTGGTCGGGGATGCTGTACATGAAGGTCAGGTTCTCAGGAAGAAAACCTGATGTTGGGGTAGAGACAGTATCGACCCTCGTCCCAAAGTCCTGAACCCAATAATACCGGTAATCTCCACTGCCCTGGTAGAATCCGACCCCGATTGACACAGTACCTGGATTGAGGATGTTTGAGCGATGCCCACTACTGTTCATCCAGGCGTTCATGACTGCTTGCGGAGAAGTATAACCTGCGGCAGCATTCTCGCCGTTTGCGCCGGAATAATAGTTGGCGATTCTTTCCCAAGGACCGCACTTCTTGACCAAATTGCCACCAACCCGGTCGAAGGTGTCATGGCTGAAATAATTATCCTGACTCATGTCCGCAGCCTGGTAGCGGGCAGCATTAGTCAATCCATCGGAGCGCTTCAGTGGATTGAGACCGCGACTTGTGCGTTCCTGGTTGACTAAATCAATGACCTGCTGTTCGAAAGCTGCATTGGAAGTTCCCACCATCTGACAATCACAGCCTGTATATAACAGGGAAGGATTCCCCGGGTCTGGAAGTTCTGGCGGGGTTCCGATCACGCCGCTGTTGGCCGAAACCGGCTGCGCGGAACCAAACAAGCTTAATATGAGCAGGAAGAAG
>CALBUI010000045.1 GCA_937968125.1 uncultured Anaerolineales bacterium
GTTGATCGTTTTCAAGCAGAGGTTGGTGAACAAATCGACCTTGATCGGGTACTCCTGATTTCAGATGGTGAGAATACAACCATTGGCACGCCTTTCCTTGACGGAGCTAAGGTTGAAGCCACCATCGAAGCCCAGATCAAGGGCCCAAAAATCGTAGTCTTTAAATACAAAGCAAGAGAACGCTACCGCGTGAAGACGGGTCACCGCCAACGGTATACTCGACTGCGGATCGGTTCGATTGTTGAAAAATCCGGAGGCAAAAATGGCTCATAAAAAAGGTGGCGGTTCAAGTAATAATGGACGCGACAGTCAATCAAAGCGCTTAGGAGTAAAGGTGTACGGTGGAGAACAAGTCCTCTCTGGATATATCCTTGTCCGGCAGCGCGGAACTAAAATAAAACCTGGCCGCAATGTTGGCTTGGGACGTGATCATACGCTCTTTGCCACTTCTGATGGTTATGTCTTTTATGAGACAATTCGTGATGGCCGCAAAAGAGTAAACGTCTTACCAGAAGCACTAAGCTAGGTAAGTTAAATAATATTGGTATTAATTACTTTCGAGGGACAAGCAAAACATGAAAGAAGGAATCCATCCCACATATTATCCTGACGCTGTAGTAACCTGTGCCTGCGGTAATACCTGGACGACCGGTTCGACCACCAAGGAAATTCACACCGATGTGTGTTCGAATTGCCATCCGTTTTTCACCGGTGAACAGCGTATCGTTGACACAGAAGGTCAGGTTGACCGCTTCTATAAGAAGCTGCAAGCAAGGCAAGATTACATCGATGAAGTTGATGCTCGCGAAGCCGAGAAGGTTTCTCCTGAGCGACCTATCTCAGAACTAGAACTCGGGACCAGGGCTACGGATGCCCTCGCTCGGGCTGACATAGTCAAGGTAGGACAGGTAATGGAAATGATGGAAACAGGTGAGGCCTCCCTGCTTGCTGTAGAAGGATTTGGTCGAAAATCCCTGGCTGATCTAAAGAAACGACTGCGCCAATTTGGTTACAAACTACCAGAAGCCGTCGAAGAGATACAGGTTTAATCCCTGGTTTCATCAATTAAAAGGCAGATGTTGAACAGCATCTGCCTTTTTTTATTTGTTCGGAGATCAGCTTAAAATCCTTAGAAAATCGTCTATGGTAGAATTGATTATCTAATAAAATGAAGTGCCAAATCCGAAGAATTTTCCTCTTCTTTCATTAGAAAAATGGCACATTTACCTCAAATTATTTGTCATAATTATCAAAGCGACTCGCTAATAATAAATACAAGTTAATTTATAAGGAGGGCAGGTTTGCCTATGCGACACCATTCTGGGGCTGTTGAAGTGATTGTTGGCTCAATGTTCAGTGGTAAGACAGATGAATTAATCCGCCGTCTCCGCCGGGCGACTATCGCGAAGCAAAAAGTGCAAGTATTTAAACCCGCGATTGACAAGCGTTTTGCTGAGGCGAAGGTTACCTCGCACGCCGGCAATGCTTTTGATGCTCTCCCGATCCAATCCGCTGCCCAAATTCCCGATCACCTGGACCAGGATACAACTGTTGTAGCAGTTGACGAAGCCCAATTCTTCGATCCAGAGATCATCCCAATCATCCAAGGCATGGCTGACAAAGGAATGAGAGTAATAGCCGCAGGGTTGGATACTGATTTTCGAGGCGAACCGTTTGGACCCATACCGACTCTAATGGCTCAAGCGGAGAGAGTCGATAAATTGCATGCAATCTGCATGGTCTGTGCTGAACAAGCCTCCCGCACCCAACGTTTATTGAACGGCGAACCAGCCCATTTTGATGATCCGGTGGTTGTCATTGGTGCTTCAGAGCTTTATGAAGCACGCTGTAGAAAACATCACGAAGTTCCCAGAGATTGACTATGCAAGATTATAGAAATTTTCTCGAGGAAATACTCATCCCAGCTGAGGAATTACAGGAGCGTATCGCGCAGTTGGGTGAAGAAATTAATCGGGACTACCAGGGCAAGAACCTGCACATGATCTGCATTCTGCGGGGTGGGGTGATGTTCCTGGCAGACTTGATGCGTCACGTTGACCTCCCACACACTATTGATTTCATGGCAGTATCGTCGTATGGATCTGGCGCCCGTCAATCCACCGGCCAGGTCCGCATTGCATTGGACTTGAAAGAAGATATTCACGATCGGGATGTCTTGCTGGTCGAAGACATCGTCGACAGTGGTTACACGATTGCCTCCGTACTGGAATTATTAGCCACTCGACATCCCCGCAGCTTAAAAGTTTGCACCTTACTTGACAAGAGTGAACGAAGGGAAGTGGAAGTTCCAATCGACTACACTGGTTTTGCCATCCCCAACGAGTTTGTCTTCGGCTATGGTCTGGACCTGGATGAGTACTATCGCAACTTAACTTTTATTGGCACGGTAAATCCAGAGAAATATCAACCCCCAGATTGAGTATAAATGGTGGACGAGAGCCAGCTGGACGGTCAATCCTCATATGCTGGCAGATGGATTGCCCGCATTGGTGGACAAATCGTAGGTCATGGCGGTACACCTGAGCAAGCACTTAATTCAGCTCAAGCCTCCAGGTTTAAGGAAATTCCCCAGGTTTATTTCGTGACCCATTCTGACCAAATAACTTTTCACCCGATTATTGAAAAACTAGCCAAGATCTTACCCACCGACCCACCAATTTACTTGGTCGGCGGTGCGATTCGGAATAAACTAACCAATCGGGATAACATAGAATTCGATTTTACTTTGCCTGGGAAAGCAATCCCGACCGCACGGAAAGCTGCCGACGAGCTTAACGGGGCATTTTATATCTTGGATAAGGAGCGTGATTTTGGACGCGCAATTATTCCCGATTCTGTTGGCAAACCAGTCACATTGGATTTTTCACCCTTTCAAGGTCGTACCCTCGAAGATGATTTAAAATCACGCGATTTCACCATAAACGCGATGGCGGTTGATATCAGCCACCCCAATGAATTATTAGATCCCCTTGGAGGGGCCATCGACCTACATGGCAAGAAATTGCGTGTTTGCTCACCAGATTCAATTTCTAAAGATCCGATTCGCATCCTGCGTGGGATCAGGTTCTCATTAAATTGGGAACTGAGAACTGAACCAGATACAAAAGATCGCATGCGTGACGCAGTCGCATTGCTGCCATTGATCTCTGCTGAAAGGATTCGTGACGAGTTATTCAAATTGCTGGATTGCCCAAAGCCAGCTGCAGCCATCCGGATCATCGACCAACTTGAAGCTACAAAATACGTATTGCCAGAGTTGAGCACATTGCAGGGATTGCCTCAATCTCCCCCGCATATTCAAGATGTTTGGAAGCACACATTAGAAGTGGTTTCCCAGTTATATAAAATTATTGAACTGTTGCAACCGAATTATAACTTGGAAGGTTCTGTCAGTCTCCACTTGGGAGTGATATCCCATCGAATGGGTCGTTATCGAGAGCAATTGGCAGATCATTTGCAAACTAGACTTGTTCAATCACGTTCCTTGATATCCCTGATCTTATTCGCAGCCTTATATCACGATATCGGCAAACCATCGACAAAAGAGATCGATCAAGATGGTCATATTACGTTCCTGGGACATGAAAAATCCGGTGCCGAACTGATTAGCTTTCGAGGTCGAAACCTTCAACTAAGTAATATTGAACTCAAACGGCTGGGAAAAATTGTCTCTAACCATATGCGTCCATTGTGGCTTGCGAATACGGGAAAACTTCCCTCCAGGAGAGCCACATTCCGCTTTTTCAGAGACACTGGACTGGCTGGGGTGGATATCTGCATACTCTCCCTGGCTGACACACTCGCTACCTATGGTCCGACATTACCTCCAGACATCTGGGCTCACCAGGTTGAGGTCGTCAGAACTCTTCTTGAAGCCTGGTGGGAGAAAAAGGAAGAAGTCGTCACACCTCCCCCTGTTGTAAATGGTGATGACTTAATTAACGAACTGGGGTTGAAACCAGGACCCAAGATCGGTCAAATTCTCAGATCGATTCAGGAAGCTCAAGCCACAGGTAAAGTTATCAACCGCAGGCAAGCGCTCGAACTCGCTAATGAGTTTATTTTGGAATTAAATGACGAAGGCGAATCTTAAGGATAAATCGTTGTCAGGTATGGCTGGTAAAAACACCGGCATCCGGTCTCGTGTGAGCAACCCTCAACCGGTAGCGAAGGGACCTCATCCTTCTCGTAAGTGCCCTCCAAAGCTTCGCAAGCTGGGCAGGAATCATCCGCCACCAGAACCCTCACCAATCTAACCCGATCATTGGCTAAAAATTCCTTGCGCGCCACTGTACTGGTCGAGAATTCTTTTAAATCTGCGTTGCAGTTGACACAAAATTCAGTTGAGTCTGGTGATTGGGCGTTACATTGATGGCAGGTTTGCATGAACCACCTCCTCGAATATGGATATTATACTGTTAATCTAATTAAAAGGGTGGTCATTAGTCTTTATGCGTGTTTGATGCGACCTGTTCTGCTCGAGATCGCCGGATCAAATTGTTGAGGTGAGCGATTAATACCCCACTTGGTACGGGTTTAATCAGATAATCATCCGCACCTTCGTCTAATGCTTTTGCAATCGCATCCGGATCTTTTAGAACGGATAAGATTAGAATGGGAATCTTGCTGAACTTGCGAATATCCTGGCAAACTCGCCAGCCATCATTTTGAGGTTGGTACAAATCAAGGACGATTACATCTGGCTCCAACCTGTGAATTGCCTCATTGACATCGCCCACTTCATGG
>CALBUI010000046.1 GCA_937968125.1 uncultured Anaerolineales bacterium
CTGTTCCTCTCACAGATCTTGTCTCATTAGTGCTGGACCTCAGCCTAATGAAATTCGCCGCCCTGGATAGGCGGCGTTTTGATTCAATGGCATAAGGTATATCCGGAACTGATTTTGATCGGTCAGGGAGTTAACTCTCCAACAACTTCATTGTTTACGATCACTTGATATTCGCCTTCATCCAGGGGAATATTTACCGAAAATGGTTCCAGGACCTGGATACATATCTCATTTGGATCGACTACTGCATAAATTTCAACTGCTAAGCTGTTTTGGTCATCTGAGGAAGATACTTCGACCCGTAAAAGGTGGCAGGGTGTGGGTAATGCTCCTTCAACATGTAAAGCGGATCGGGATGGATCGCCCTCGAGAGATATGAGTTCTATTTCGACGTTCTCAATTTCGACCCGCTCCATCTCCGCATCACTTGATAGAGGCTCCCAGGGGGCAGGAGTTGCCTCCGGTGCTGGGGAATCACGTCCAGAACAAGCTGCAAAAAGGAGACAAACTAATAAGAATATGCTTCGAGTCTCAATTTTTATATGGTCAGTCACTTTTTGGTCAACCTTTAATAACTGCAACAGGACGTAATCGCGCGACTTTACTGGCAATGCCGGCATTTTGAACGGTCTCGACGACCGCGTCAACATCTTTGTACGCCTGTGGCGCTTCCTCAGCCAATCCAGCCATCGAACCAGCGCGAATTTGGATGCCCTTTGACTGAAGTTCTTTACGTAGGTCCTCTCCCCAGATAGATTTTTTGGCTTTACTGCGGCTCATTGTGCGACCCGCGCCGTGACATGTAGAACCAAATGAGCGCATCATGCTCTCTTCCGTACCAACCAGAACCCAGGAGGCGGTACCCATGCTCCCCGGTACCAGGACTGGCTGTCCAAGCTGGCGATACTCTTCTGGCAATTCTTGAAACCCAGGTCCAAATGCGCGCGTGGCTCCTTTTCGATGGACACAAACATCCACATCGCGCCCTCCGATCTTGTGGCTCTCAATTTTGCCCATGTTGTGGGCGATATCATAAACTTGGTGTAGATGCCAGTTGCTAACTTTGCCTGCCAGTTCTTCTTCAAATGCCATGCGGGCATAATGAGCCAATACCTGGCGGTTGGCAAAGGCGTAATTCGCCGCACAGCGCATTGCTGCCAGATAAGCCTCTCCTTCAGGCGAGTCTAAAGGGGCGCAAACCAGTTCACGATCAGGAAGCTTGATCGAATATCGATTCACTGCAGACTGGAAATCACGCACGTAATCTGTACAGATCTGGTGTCCAAAGCCGCGCGAACCGCAGTGAATCATTACTGTCAGATTACCTTCAATTAGACCCATTACCTGGGCAGCTTGGGGGTGGAAGACTTGATCGACGATACCAACTTCAATGAAATGATTTCCGGCACCCAGGGTTCCCAGCTGCGAACGGCCCCGATCTTTGGCTCGTTTGCTGACCCTGGTTGGATCTGCTCCTTCAAGCTGACCACCCTCTTCTGTCCGCCGCAAATCAGCCTCTGTGGCATATCCCTGATTTAATGCCCAGCGACTTCCCGTTCGACATACTTTCTCCAATTCGACAATTTTCAATCGTAAATGCCCCTTCTTCCCTACACCGCTGGGGCAGAGCCGGTTTAGCGTGTCTGCTAAACCAGGAAGGTTATTTTTCACCGCTTCGTATTCAATCTGAGAACCCAAGAGGCGCACCCCGCAATTTATATCGTAGCCGATCGCGCCGGGTGAGATGATACCGTGAGGCAGCTGAGTCGCGGCAACACCACCAATAGGAAAACCATAGCCCTGGTGAACATCCGGCATCACCACAACTCGATCGACTAAACCGGGCAATGTGGCTGCGTTTACCGCTTGTTCGAGAGATTTGTCACCTTTGATCTGTTCAAGCAGCTGGCGAGTAGCGAAAATTCTCACCGGGACACGCATATCTGAGCGATAAGATTTTGGGATCTCCCATTCGTAGCGGTTGATCTTTTTCAAATCTGCTAGGCTAACCATGACATTACCTCCACAATCAGCTGGACAAATTACACATCAAAAACGATGTTCGCAACCAAGCCATCTTTATATTCTCGAACTTCGAGGTTGTGGTAGGTGGCTGCTTTTATTTCCTTGGCCAGTGATTCAATTTTTGAACCGCTCAATATGGCAATTAATCGATCCCCTTGAATTTGTAAATTAAAACCATCGAAGCCAATTTTTTCGGATTCAGTTAGGTATATTAGCTCCGTGAGAAAATCAATCAGCAGTGTTTCTGGCTCGCTAAACTGAATTTCCAACTTTCGGGTCAAACCAGGTTGCGGGGCTAGTTCAAGATGGGTGAGGTGATACATCCCGCGAACTGCGTGTTCTAAAAGAGACTCAAGGTCCGGAGCCCAAACTTCAAGTTCCCAATCTGCTGTGTGGGATATTTCTCGAAATCCAAACGGTGAGGTGTGGTGCATAATTCCAGTATACCATTTAGCATTTTTCGCAAAGAATGACTAATCAACCTCTAGCTGGGTGAGATTTGAACGTCCTTGCAGTATGATCTGCTTGCTTCTATAATAAAGACCTGATCATGGGTTCATTAATCGAAAAAATATCCCAACTCGAACTGCGCATTCAATCTTTGGTTGAACGGGGTTCTACGCCATCTATTTCGAAATCAGGAGATTTCGGTGCAAGGATGGTTGCGGCCATGGAGCAAAGCATCAATAGTGATGATTCCTTGGATTCAACTGCCGCTGATTTATATATCATGTCAGTGGATCAAAGGACTGCCCAATTGTTGGGTGAAGATCCTGGTTTGGTTGATGAATTTGGAGAGATGATTTACCAGGCAGGAAAAGAGTCTGGATTACGATTTTCTGTCCCTCCGAGGGTTAAAATCAAGTCTGATCCTTCGCTGGAACCAGGGTTCATTGCGGTCTCCGCCCAATACAGCTTGCAGCAATTTGATGAGACCAGTACGCTAACGACTGCAAATAATGGTGTGACAGAAATTCCGGAATATGCATTTTTAATTATCAATGGCGTGCAAATATTCCCGCTGGATGAATCAGTTATTAATTTAGGAAGACGTTCTGATAATCATGTCGTGATTGATGAAATGAGAGTATCTCGAAAGCATGCTCAAATCCGGGCAATAAAAGGACATTATGTGATTTTCGATCTTGATTCATCAGGCGGGACTTATGTGAATGGCGTGCTTTCCTCCCAAGCGACTTTATATCCTGGGGATGTCATATCTCTGGCAGGTGTGGACCTGGTCTATGGGCAGGATGCTGCATACCTATCAGGCAATGACTCTGGTTCAACACAGCCACTGGTACCTTTCCCCGGTGCGGATGATTAGTGGAATAAGAGCAAGAATATGAGCGCCACGATTCTCCTCATCATACGCCTCTTGATGGCTTTAGCCCTTTATGGATTCTTGGGATGGGCGGTTTGGACCCTCTGGCGGGATATCAAACGACAGAATGAACTCATGGCAGCCCGTCGAATCCCGGAGCTGACCCTGACAAAACAAGGCGAGTCTGGAGAAGAATCATTAAAGTTTTCCACGCCGGACATTCTAGTCGGAAGAGATCAAATCTGTGATTTGATCCTCGATGAGAAAACAGTTTCGGCCGAACATGCCCGGCTCTCTTATCATCACGGCAATTGGTGGGTGGAAGATTTAGATTCCAGGAATGGGACGTTGTTAAACCTGGAAATACTTTCTACTCCAGCAGTTGTGGTATCTGGAGATGAACTTCAATTAGGTCAGGTTATTATCAATATTGAGATTGGGGAAAGTGAAAACCATTCTCCAGTTGCAGTTTCCAAGGGATGATATTTATCATCCCCGGAAAGTGATCGTCCATTGAACGCTGTTCAAATAGAAGAAGGAGAACTCCTGTGTGTAAACTAGCTGTCATCGGCGGTTCAGGTCTATATGGGATGCCTGGGCTTGAAGATATTCAAGAAAGATCGATTTCCACTCCATTTGGTGATCCGAGCTCTCCGATTGTCATCGGTCAGTTGGGCGACCAATCGATTGCATTCCTCGCCCGACATGGAATTGGTCATCACATATCTCCATCGGAGATTAACTTTCGAGCCAATATCTATGCCCTAAAAAGCCTGGGTGTTGAGCGGATCGTCGCCATCAGCGCCTGCGGCTCTCTGCGCGAGGATTACGCGCCAGGGGATATCGTCATCCCGGACCAGCTGTTCGATTTCACCAAAGGCAGGGAGAGAACATTTTTTGGTCAAGGATTGGTCGCCCATGTTAGTCTGCCTGATCCATTCTGTCCAGACCTGTCTGAGCGCGTGTACCAGGCAGTGAAGGAAACTGGTAATACTATTCACATGGGCGGAACATACATCACGGTTGAGGGACCCCGTTTTTCTACCCGGGCTGAATCGAATGCTTATCGTTCTTGGGGCATGTCTTTAATCGGCATGACAACCTCGCCAGAAGCATTTCTTGCCAAAGAGGCTGAGATTTGCTACACATCATTAGCCCATGTAACGGACTACGATGTATGGCATATCAGTGAAGAACCGGTCACGGTTGAAATGGTGATTGAAATTCTTAATCGCAACACCACCATTGCCCAACAGGCGATCAACAACCTGGTCGGCGTATTGGACCCAGAGCGATTATGTGACTGCGAGGATACATTGGCATCAGCATTGATCACCGATCCAAAAGTGATCCCGGCCGAGACGCGTCAGCGTCTGAGTCTGCTGGTTGATAAGTATTTGGATTGAGGGGGATGTATCATTTCAACTGCTTGTTCCAATCTTTGAGATTATGACCTCCACAACGAAATCCTTTCATTTGTCAGATTCGCCCCATCGTATTCAGGGCAGGTTGCTGGTATTTGCAGGTGTCTTCTTGGGACTTTATGCACTGGGATTAACCCTGGCGCCAGCTGCCAGAACTGGCACCTGGGAGGGCGATTACCGGTGGAACCATTGGTTAGGGTATCTGGCCTGGCTGATTCTCATCCTCATTGTCAATCGACAAATCAAGCGTATCCTACCCAATCAAGATCCCTTTTTGCTGCCTGTCGCAGCCTTGTTGAGCGGTTGGGGTTTGATGACCATTTGGCGCCTATTCCCCGATTTTGGTCTCCGCCAGACGATGTGGTTCGTGATCTCAATGGTCCTATTTGCGGCTGGATTGCGATTACCTCAGGATTTACTATTCCTGCGCAGGTATAAATATGTGCTGCTGACCGGGGGATTGGTGTTAACTGCTTTGACGTTATTGTTTGGCACCAATCCAGGTGGCAATTTTGGTCCAAATTTGTGGTTAGGTTGTTGTGGGGTTTATTTTCAACCATCTGAGCCGCTTAAATTATTGTTGATCATTTATCTTTCAGCATACCTGGCAGATAAACAACCCTGGACGTTGATATCTTCATCCAGTTTCCGGAGTGACGATTCTGATAGAGGAGAAGGAGATCGAGGCAAAACTGAATCCTTATCAGCCGTGCTGCCACTTCTGGTGCCTATCCTGATCATGACCGGATTAATCCTCCTTTTGCTTTTAGTGCAAAGGGATCTGGGGACCGCAACAATCTTTCTCTTCTTGTTTGCGGTCATCGTCTATCTGGCAACTGGGCGCAGACTGGTATTGATTCTAAGTGGAGTGCTCCTATTTCTTGCTGGCATAAGCAGCTATTTCTTATTTGATGTGGTGAGATTGAGAATCGATGCCTGGTTGAATCCCTGGTTGGATCCCAGTGGACGTTCGTACCAGATCGTCCAATCCCTCCTGGCCATTGCGCACGGGGGAGTTGGGGGCCGGGGGCCGGGGATGGGCAGCCCAACCCTGGTACCAATTTCTCACTCGGATTTTATTTTTACCGCCATTGTTGAGGAAAGTGGGCTAGTAGGTGGCATTGCCTTGGTGGTATTACTAATGGTGCTGACCGCAAGTGGTTTGCGCATCGCACAAAGGGCTCCCGATAATTTTCGTCGCTACCTGGCGGCAGGATTGACCGTGTACTTGATCGGTCAGAGTTTGTTGATCATTGGGGGCAATATCCGCTTACTGCCTTTGACTGGGGTAACATTGCCCTTCGTTTCTTATGGAGGCTCCTCGCTGTTGACTGCTTTTGCTTCATTATTATTGTTGATTTTGATCAGTCAAAGCGCTAATGCCAATCCGTTGCCTGCCATAAACACACCAATTTATACGCGCTTAGGGGCTTTCCTGCTGGTTGGTCTTTCAGTTGCTGCTCTGATCATCGGTTGGTGGACATATGTGCGCGGCCCTGGATTATTGGGTCGAACAGACAACGCTCGCCGGGGGATCGCAGAGCGGTTCGTGAAGCGAGGTGAGATCTTCGATCGAGATAACACTCCCCTGGTCACCACGACTGGAAGTACCGGTGAATACTCGCGTCATTACAACTTGCCAAACCTGGGTTCAACAGTTGGCTATTCCCATCCTGTCTATGGGCAATCTGGGTTAGAAGCCAGCCTTGATCCATATCTACGTGGCCTGGAAGGCAACGCCGGACTGGAGATATGGTGGAATCACCTGCTTTACGGTCGTCCACCGCCAGGCTTGGATGTCCGCCTGAGCCTGGATATGGACCTGCAGCAGGTTGCCGATGAGCTGCTTGGTGATCGAGCTGGCGCCCTTATCCTATTGAATGCAGAGAATGGGGAAATTCTCAGCCTCGCCTCTCATCCGACATTCGATCCAAACCAGCTGGAGGAGAACTGGCTCGAACTGGTCAATGATGACAAAACTCCTCTGCTCAACCGGGCGATTCAGGGGCAGTATCCACCGGGAACAGCCTTAGGTCCGTTTCTTATGGCTGCGCTGACTGCAGAAGGAGGGTTCGCGCAGTTTCCGGAAACCGATTTTTCTGAGGAACTCTTTGCAAGCTCTCCTTGTGCCATAACCCCTGGAGTCACGAGTTGGGCAGGAGTGATTTCAGCAGGTTGCGAACTTCCCCAGGTAATTTTGAGTGAGGAGCTCGGCCAGGATGCAATCCAAAAACTATATGAGGATTTAGGTTTCTTTATTGACCCCGGCCTTGGTCCGCTTAAACAAGAGGACACAATTCCACCCTTGATCTTGTCCCCACAGGAGATCATTAGCGGCCAGTCGGAATTCCGGTTGAGCCCGCTGCAAATGGCGCTTGCTGCTGCCACCATAAGTTCGGGTGGATCTAAACCCATTCCGATTCTGGCCTCTGCTCTCAACCGGCCGGATACTGGCTGGACGGTCTTCCTGCCATCCGGTGAGCCTCACCAGGTATTTTCTAAACCCAACGCAGATGGTGTCGCTGGATTATTGTCGCAGAATTCATTACCTATCTGGGATTCGGTTGCGACCACGGTGAATGAACCTGACCAAGTGATAACCTGGTATTTGGGCGGTACACTGCCCACCTGGACTGGTGCTCCGATCTCGTTGGTGATCATCCTGGAAGAAGATTCTCCCCAGGAAGCGCTGGCAATTGGACAGGCCATGATGGAGGCTGCTCTCCAGGTTGAGTGAAAGAGATAATGTAAGGGAGGAAGGGAACTTGGGTGGGAATTATCTTAGAAATGGTTTTATCGCTAACAATGATAAAAAAAATCTGATCTATTCACCCATAGATCAGATCCTTTTTGTGAAAATAGCGCTTGAGGGTTTCTTAGCCCCTTGGACCTCGGCTCATGCGCAGGAACATCCCCGCCACGAAGCCTGCCGCGGTTATGGCGGCCATGATTACTTTCGTACGATCGGCGACCGGTTCGATTCGTACACCCTCGGGTGAGGCGATCACTACCGCAACCGGCCTCGAGAGAGTTCGTCCACCACCTCCTCCTCCTCCACCGGCTCCTTCGCCGATCCCTTGACCAGGAGGAGATTCTTCACCTTCAAAATCACCTCTTCCATATCCCATGCCTGCTCCAAAACCTAGCACAACCAGGTTTTCCGATGTGGGTATGATTTTTGTCTCACCAACTTCGACAGGTTGACCATATACTTTATCGACACTGGCAGATTCGATAAAGGTTTTCATTGTCGCATTGACATCTTCGAATGTCTGGTGGAGATTAATGTCTCCAGTATCGCCAGGTCCTTTAACTACCTTGTCCATCAGTCTCTCCTTTTACGATTTTGAATTTCGGAATATTAACCATGTGAGCAAAGCGGTGATTAACCCAGCTCCAAGAATGCCAATTTGCATTCGCCTGGTATAGTCATGGATGGGGATGATCTGGCGTCGTCCCATCGCATCCTCAACGATCACAGAGCGTGGTCGATTCCAGACAATTCCACCATTTCCAGATGGAAAGTTTAGTCTGTACGAGCGGGAAACCGGGTAGATCTTTACATCTCCCGCAGTTACCGGCTCTCCAGCGCTGGTCTGCTGAATGAGAATCCTTTTCGCCATTTTATTCGCCCTCAACCTCTTCTTCGCCTGACTCATCTGCTTGAGGTATAGGGGGGATCACTCTCTCCAATTCCTTGTTCAGTTTATGCAGTACAGATTGCAGATCTGAACGGATTTTCGTCTCTGCTTCTCCGCTCCGCACCCGGTCGCGAAGATCTTCAGCTTCAGTTTTTACCCGCTGACCAGCATCACTTTCTTGGATTTCGTTGGCGGTTTGCTTAAGCGAGCTGCCCAAGCCTGCTAAGCCATCTTCAATATCTTTTTGCAGGTTTTGTCGCTCCTCGCTCTCCCAGGCGCCGAGGATAATGCTCTTCAAGTTTTCGCCCAGGTTTTGGAATTCCGATGCCAGATCTTCTGGCGGGGATTCTTCTTGAGGATCAGGTATATCAGACATTAGATGGAACCTCCTGTATTTAGTTTTGGATTTTTATACCAATAATTGACGAAGAGGGATGCGTGGAAAATTCTACTGAACTCAGGGTATTCTTACATTGGCTTAATTTTGCCTTATATTGAGGATTAATGCAAGCAGCCTCACTAATCAGGTCGGGAAAAGATGGAAGCGGTACAATTATCGACAGAATCACATTAGGAAAGGAAGCATTTCATGGTCAAAAACAGGCAGCCCAATGTTGAAGTATGGGTTGGTGAGACGCCTCCCACTGAAGCAGAACTGCGTCGCAAGCTAAATGAACAAGGATTATCTGTACACCGCTGGTCGAATGGACCTGGAGATACGTATGGTAAACACAGCCACCCATTCCAAAAAGTGATTTACGTGGTTCAAGGTAACATAAACTTCATATTGCCAGAACGGGGCGAACAATTAAATCTGAACGCTGGTGATCGTCTCGATCTTCCGAAAGATGTTGCCCATGAGGCAGTTGTAGGACCACAAGGGGTGGTTTGTTTAGAAGCTCATCAGTAGTATGGTTCCCTCGCGGAACCAAGACGAATCGTCTTTGTCCTGCTATCAATTAATTCTTCGAATGATTCACCCTCTGAATATTTCTGTGTTGTTTTGCAACTTATCTTTCAGATTAACGTATATATTGGTAGAAGCAAATTGATTAGGAGGCTATCATGAATATCTATAAAATCTTGGTCGTAATCGGGGCACTAGCATTAACTACGCTTGCCTGCACGTTCACAATCGATAATCAGATTCAAGGTGTAACTGTTGGTTCACTGGAATCCACAGAAATTGAAGTGTCGGAGCCAGATTCGGATCAGATTACCAGAGTGGTTCTTGAATTTGGCGCCGGGCAGCTAGATCTCAGCCCTGGCGCGAGAGACGCTCTCATCTCCGGGACGGCTACCTATAACGTCGCAGAATTCGAGCCCCAAGTCACCTTTGATGACAGTCGAGTCAAAATCTCACAACAGGTTGATGAGGTTAACCTCATTCCGATCCTGGACGATCAATTACAGAACGAGTGGGATTTGCAGTTTGGCACTTCGCCAATGGAACTTGAGATTTCTGCTGGCGGTTACCAGGGCGATTTCGAACTAGGTGGCATTCCGCTGCATGAACTGCGGATTGCTGAAGGTGCGGCTGATACCAGTTTATCGTTCTCGGAATTAAACCCGGTCGAGATGGACACACTTCGCTATGATACTGGGGCTTCTCGAGCCACACTTTCTGGATTAGCAAATGCCAATTTTCGAGATTTCGATTTTCGCAGCGGAGCAGGTGATTATCGGCTGGATTTTTCAGGCCAGCTGCAGCAGGATGCTGATGTCAGTATTAAATCTGGTTTGAGCAGTATCGTGATCATCGTCCCAGAAGGAACACCTGCGACGGTAAGGTTCGAAGGCGGCTTGACCAATGTTGACCGCAATGGAGCATGGGAAAGATCCGGAGGGGCCTATACGATGGCCGGTGAGGGTCCAGAATTGAACATCACGATTGAAATAGGGGCAGGCAATCTGGAGCTTCGAGATCGATGATATCTGAATTTACCCAAATGAAATTCGACCCGCAGGTACTTTTCTGCGGGTCGAATCTGTTATCTGTGTTTTCCTAGCTAGTCCAGGGCGCTGTAACCAGGTCCATCCTGGAAGTAATCATAGTTAGGTTGAATATCCTGAGTTAGATCGATGATCTCTCCAGCTTCTGCAGTGCGGACACCTTCGAGGTGGACGGCCTCGCCGTGATGGTCTGAGCCATCGAAAACCTCGTCAAAGCCTGCGGTACCCTTAGGCATGCTCAGCTGTTCACTGCCTTTGGCTTCATATGCCTCGGGCACTTCATCTTCAACAAAGATCGCTTCAAATGGGCATTCAGGGATGCAAGCCCCGCAATCGATGCAAGTATCTGGGTCGATGTAGTACCAGGGCCACTCCTCGACTGGTTTCCCAGGCACAATGCACTCTACTGGGCAAACATCAACACACCCAGAATCGCGCAGGCACAAACTAGTGATAATGTAAGTCATTGAATGAACCTCCCAATCTTTGAGATTGATTAAACCGGAATGTCGTTAATTAATTTTACCTCAAATCCTTTTTACAAGCGGTGAAGGATTCCGGAAATTATGCTGCTTCAGAGTACCGGCGAGCAACTTCTTCCCAATTTACTACATTCCACCAATTGGATACATATTCGGGACGACGATTTTGATATTTAAGGTAATACGCATGTTCCCATACATCGATTCCCAAGACCGGAGTCAATCCTTCCAGCATAGGAACATCCTGGTTCGGCATCGAGAGGACGGCTAGCTTGCCATCCTTGACTCCGAGCCAGGCCCAACCGCTGCCAAAACGGGTGGCAGCTGCTTTAGCGAAAATCTCTTTGAAGGCAGCAAAATCACCAAAGGCTGCTCCAATCGCTGCAGCCAAATCACCACTGGGTTCCCCGCCACCACCAGGTGACATTACTGTCCAGAAAAGGCTGTGGTTGAAATGCCCGCCGCCATTATTGCGCACGGCAGTGCGGATGTCTTCGGGGACGGCTGCCAGATCTGTCGCTAAATCATCGAGAGATTTACCAGCAAGTTCAGGGTGTTTTTCCAAGGCTGCATTGAGGTTGCTTACATAAGCGTTATGATGTTTTCCATGATGAATTTCCATCGTCATGGCATCGATAGAGGGTTCCAAAGCTCCGTAGGCATATGGAAGTGAAGGTAATTCAAAAGTCATCGCGTTCTCCTTTATTTCAGATATGAATTTTATTGGGGTTGACTGTTTGATGAGTTGTGATGTAGCATAATCGGAAATCTATTTTAGGATTGTAACATCGCTTGAATACCTGTCAAGATATTGGCTGCTCCCACTCATGAGAGAATCATCTAATAAACCATTTCTGCCACCGATTCTGGTGATCATCTTCGGCATCCTGGCAGTCTCAACTGGTTCGATCTTTGTAAGGTACGCTCAAGTCTTCGCTCCTTCCATTGTGATCGCAGCCTATCGATTGGGTTTGGCGACTCTTTTCTTGACGCCAATTGCATTGATCAGGCATCGATCCGAATTGGCAGAGATCCAGGGAAATGAACGCAGGTTGGCGATTGGTTCAGGTATATTTTTAGCGCTTCACTTCGCGACCTGGATCACATCCTTGGAGTTCACCACCGTAGTCAGTTCCGTCGTTTTAGTATCGACTGCGCCTTTGTGGGTGGCGCTCCTCTCCCCGATAACTATCAAAGAGCCATTGACAAAACCCGTGCTAATCGGAATGGGATTGGCTTTTTTGGGTGTGATAGTCGTTGGCACTAGCGATGTGTGTTCGGTACAAGATGGGGGCTTGGTTTGCCCGCCATTTAATGAATTTATCCGTGGAGATGCATTCATTGGGGATCTGCTGGCGTTGGTTGGAGCCTGGATGGCAGCCGGATACCTGCTGATCGGCAGAAGGTTAAGAGTTGGTATTTCCCTGGTGCCTTATATTTTCATTGTTTATGGAATTGCAGCCGTGGTTTTAATCATTATCATGTTTGCTTCTGGGCAATCGGCATTCGGTTACCCCCCCCAAACTTATCTCTGGTTCGTCTTGTTAGCCCTGGTGCCGCAATTATTCGGCCATTCCAGCTTCAATTGGGCGCTTGGTTACCTCTCGGCCGCGTTTGTCTCAATCACCTTGCTAGGTGAACCTATCGGGTCTGCGGTGCTGGCCTATATTTTGCTCGACGAGACACCGACATTGCTGAAAATATTTGGTGCTATACTTATTCTCGCTGGAATATATATTGCATCCCGTGGTGAAACAAAAGACCAGGCTGCAGACATTGAAAATAATCTGGCAAACTAATCCTTCCTCCACAAATAATGAGTGCGGTGACGATCTCTTAAATGGAAGGTTGATTTTTTTAGCAGGTAGTTGCGATGGCAAAGAAATATCCCAAAGAGACCAGCCAGGCAAATAAGGCCGCGGAGTTGGAAGACTCTTCTCAAGTTGCAAGCGCATCTTTGCGATTCATGGGAAAGATGGGTCGCTACATTTGGGATATTGCCGGCGTATTAATCTTAACCGTTGGATTGCTGACTTTCCTGGCGCTTATCGAATTGACCAATGGGGTGGTCATTTCCTGGTGGGCAGGACTCTTGCAACGTTGGTTTGGATTAGGAAGTTATTTATTTGTTCCAATCGTATTGGGTTTGGGAATCATTTTGATAATCCAGAGGTCGAATACAGTAGAGAAAATGAGTTGGGGCCGGATCCTGACCCTGGAAATTGCAGTATTCGCCTTGCTTGCTCTGCTGGCCATTACTGGAGACAGCTCCCTTGAGAGGGCGACGCAGGGTTTGGATGGTGGCTTGGTAGGTTGGGGGCTGGCGGAATTGATGGGGACATTTATCCGGCCTGGCTGGCTGCTGATCTTCATCTTGTCGGTAGTGGTTTTCCTCTCGGTATTGATTGGGACTGGTGCCGCGGCCTATCTTGGGCGTCTTGCACAAGAATTTGCAGCTGTTAACAATGAATTGGTTGAGGTCGAATCAGGGGTAAGTATCGGAGATGAGATCTCTGAAGAAAAATCGGCTAAGAAGAAAAAGAAACCTACCCGCTTGCCAGCAGAATACCGCAAGAAATTCAAAATCCAGGTCAATGATGAGAAGATGGCAAAACCGCCAATCCGGGATGAAAGGCTCCCCGAATTGGATTTATTGATCAATGAACAATCTGCCAAACCAGATGAACGAAACATCAATTTGACTGCCGGTTTAATCGAGAAAACGCTGGCTGAATTCGGTATCCCTGCTCAGGTCGTTGATTTTCAAGTGGGTCCAACAGTGACCCAATTCGCAGTCGTGCCCGGGTTTGTAGAAAAGGGGAACACCGAAGAAGAGATCACCCGTCAAAAAGTTCGTGTGGCCCAAATCTCCTCGCTTTCTCGCGATCTAGCCCTCGCCTTATCTGCTCCAAGCTTGCGTATTGAAGCTCCTGTTCCAGGAAGACCTTATATTGGCATTGAGGTTCCGAATACTCGTTCCACGGTGGTCCGTCTGCGTCCAATATTGGAGACAGAAGCTTTCTATAAATTCGGTTCTCCATTGACGATCGCCTTAGGAAGAGATGTGTCCGGACAGGCTGTCGTTGCTGATTTAGCGAGTATGCCCCATTTGTTGATCGCAGGTACAACCGGTTCTGGGAAATCTGTCTGCATTGCCGCGTTAACCACCTGTCTGGTGATGAACAATACCCCAGAGGATTTGAGGATCGTCATGATCGATCCCAAGATGGTCGAACTGGTGCGGTTCAACGGACTTCCCCACCTGTACGGGAAAGTCGAGACAGATCTGGAGCGGATATTAGGAGTCTTGCGTTGGGTGGTAGCGGAGATGGATAACCGTTATAAATTATTAGAAACCTCCCGATCCCGCAACATCAATACTTATAACAAGAAGATGCGCCGGAAACGTGACGGTGAAACCTTGCCGCACATTGTGGTGATGATCGATGAGCTGGCGGATTTAATGATGTCCGCCCCGGAGCAGACCGAGCCAGCCCTGGTACGTCTCGCCCAGATGGCACGCGCCACGGGAATTCATCTGGTTGTCGCCACCCAACGTCCCAGCACAGACGTGGTCACTGGATTGATCAAGGCCAATTTCCCTGCCAGGATCTCTTTCGCGGTGGCTTCATCGATCGATTCGAGGGTTATTCTCGATACAACCGGTGCAGAATCATTGCTGGGCAGGGGAGATATGCTCTTTCTACCTCCAGAAGCAGGCTCTCCGTTGCGAGCGCAAAGTGTGATGGTCTCTGATGAGGAGATTGAGAGAGCGATCACTTTTTGGCAGGGAACTCATCCTCATGATGAGAGCCAGGCGCCACCATGGGATGCTCTGCTAGAGCAGGAAGCGATCTTGGCACAGAAAGATCAATTGATTGATAAAGCTATTGCCATCGTTCAAGAGACCCAGAGAGCTAGTGCTTCGATGCTGCAGCGACGCCTGCGAATTGGATATCCACGAGCGGCACGCTTGATCGATGAATTGGAAGAGCTCGGGGTTGTCGGACCTTCACTAGGTGGTGGCAGGGAGCGGGAAGTGTTGATTGGACCTGATGATGATCTCTCTGCTTGACAGTCTCCTTCCCTTAAGTTAGCATAACGGATCGTGAAAATTAAAGTCAGAAAAAGGATTTAAATACCGTGGAACAGGCCTCAGAGGAAAAAAAGCGAATTACTTTTACCGATCAGATGCGCCTTCGATTCCGGGGGGTATTAGATCCGATCGGAGGATTTTTAAATCGAATTGGGTTGATGCCCAATACGATGACGATCCTGGGTTTAATCGGGAATACTGTCGGAGCTGTCTTCCTATCTCAAGGACAAATGACCTGGGGAGGATTAATCATTCTTGCCATGGGACCGGTGGACGCGCTGGATGGTACCATGGCTCGTTTACGAGGGGAGCCAAGTGAGTTTGGCGCATTTGTTGATTCAGTGACAGACCGTTACTCCGAATTGGTAATTTTTGGTGGTCTGCTTATTTATTATGCCCAACAGGGGAATTGGACTGCAGCCCTTGTTACATATTTCGCCGCGGGTGGCTCGGTGCTGGTATCCTATATCCGAGCTCGATCCTCATCTCTCGGGTATGATACAAAAGTTGGTATTCTAACCCGTATGGAGCGATATCTGGTATTAGCCCCAACGTTGGTCTTGAACATCCCCCTGGTTGGTCTCTGGATCATTGCTATTTTAGCCAATATCACCGCATTGCAAAGGATCTGGGATGTTCGCCGTCAAATGCGCGAGGGCAGCAAGGAGAGTTAGATGGGAATTCAGATTGGCCAGATAACGATTTACTACTACGGGATTATCATCATGCTGGGCGCGGTAGCCGCGGCTTGGTTAGCTTCCGTGGAAGCCCGCCGGAAAGGCGCCAGCAGCGAGATCGTGTGGGACGGGTTGGTTTGGGTTTTGATTGGCGGCATCATCGGTGCTCGCCTCTGGCATATTTTCACCCCTCCAGCCTCTATGGTTGAAGCCGGATATACAACCATGTACTACCTGACTCATCCCCTGGATGCGATCAACATCCGTGCGGGTGGACTCGGCATCCCCGGGGCGGTGATAGGTGGCTTGTTGGCATTATATATTTTCGCCCGCCGGAGGAAGCTTGAGTTTGCTTTTTGGCTGGACGTGGTTGCTCCTGCATTGGCTTTGGGCCAGGCGATTGGGCGCTGGGGCAATTTTTTCAATCAGGAGCTTTACGGCAGCCCAAGCGCGCTTCCCTGGGCGATTGAAATTCAACCACAAAATCGTTTGCCAGGATTCGAAAACCAGGCCACATATCACCCTCTGTTCTTGTATGAATCGTTATGGAATTTTGGCATCGTGGCTCTGCTGCTCTTTTTGGGCAGAAGATACGATGATCGCTTAATTAACGGGGACTTGTTTTTGATTTATTTGATCACCTACCCATTAGGTCGCTTTTTACTTGAATTCCTACGCCTTGATCCAGCCCGGGTAGGGGGGATAAATATCAACCAAACCGTGATGTTATTAGTAATGCTTGTCGCAACTGGATTGCTAATTTGGCGACATCGCAAACGGGGTAGTTCGGATGTGGAAGCCGTTGGGGTTGAAAAATAATTATTTTTACGTCACCATTTTATTATGATCGTTACCGAAGACCTCAGCAAAGAATTTGAGGAATTCATCGCAGTTGATGGGGTAAATTTGAAGGTCAGGGCGGGCGAGGTACTGGCACTCCTGGGGCCTAATGGCTCTGGAAAGACAACCACAGTTCGCATGCTGACCTCAATCCTGGGTCCCACCCGGGGGCGGGCTCGCGTGGCTGGATATGATGTTGTCCAGCAACCGGACCAGGTTCGCGCCTCAGTGGGAGTTCTTACTGAACACCACGGGTTGTATTCGCGCATGCCTGCAGCTGAATACCTCGATTTCTTTGGCCAACTTTACGGGATCGACCAGCACAGCCGTCAGAAGCGCGCTGATGAAATGCTGGAGAGATTTGGTTTAGAGCCTTATAAAACTCGCGCGGTGGGTAAATTCTCGCGAGGCATGCAGCAAAAGCTTTCCTTAGCCCGTACCCTGATCCATGAGCCGCCTGTTCTCCTTCTGGATGAGCCAACCTCGGCGATGGATCCGGAAAGCGCGCGCCTGGTGCGCGACGCTATACAAGTTCTGCGTTCTTCTGATCGGGCGATAATTCTCTGTACGCATAACCTAGCTGAAGCCGAGGAGTTGGCAGATAAAATCGCTATTATCCGCTACGGAAGGATCATCGCCCAGGGAACCCCTGAGGAGCTGAGACAGCGTTTGCTCGGTCCTGCGGTCTACGAAGTCCGCTTCGGATTTTCCACAAATTTGGATCAGCTCAGCCTGCCTAATAATTTGCAAATAAGCGCCCGTGGGGAAAATTGGCTGCGCTATCGCTCCTCACAGCCTGAGATTGATAATCCAATGGTCTTGCAGTACCTGCTCAATCAGAGCTTAAAAGTTATAGGCCTTGAAGAGGTCCCAAGAAGCCTGGAACAAATCTACTTGCAGGTGATGAATGAGCCCCAATCGATCCATCTGGAGCCAGCCACTGATGGATAGCCTGAGACCAGCTCTGGTTATTACCCGGCGGGAAGTGAGAGATCACTTTCGCGATTGGCGCATCCTAAGCCCTATCCTGCTCCTGATAATCATGCTGCCCCTCCTAATGAATTATGCCTCGGGGCGCTTTCTGGTATTTGCCGATCGATATGGGGCTCAAATCGAAATTGACCAGGTATTTCCGTTTATGTTGATGGTCGTCGGGTTTTTCCCAGTGACTGTAGCCCTGGTTCTGGCACTCGAGAGTTTCGTCGGCGAAAAAGAGCGGCGTAGTTTAGAACCCCTGCTGAGCAGCCCATTAACTGATTTCCAGATATATTTTGGAAAACTGCTGGCGGCCTTAATACCTTCATTAATGGCCAGCTATCTCGGCATGTTTTTGTACCTGTTGTGGGTATATTTCCAAGGAATTTGGTTTCCAGAAATCACTCAATTAATCCAGATTTTTGCCCTTGCCACGACAAACTGTTTGATCATGATCAGCGGCGCGGTTGTGGTCTCCTCCCAAACCACCTCGATGCGGGCGGCAAATTTGTTGGCGGTGTTCATCATCCTACCGATGGCAGTCCTGCTGCAAGCTGAAAGCGCGGTTATCGTCTGGGCAGACAATATGGTTTTGTTCTGGGTACTGGTAGGGGAAACTATCGTCGCAATTTTGCTGGTAAGAATTGGTCTCGCTCATTTCAACCGGGAGGAACTGGTAGGAAATGAATTCGACTCCTTTGATGTGCGCAAGGGTTTTACCATATTCTGGAAAGATTTTCGTGGAGAAGCGAATACACCCTGGGAATGGTATCGCAAAGAATTGAAGGTTACCTTCGAGAAGATGCGTTTGCCTGCCTTATTAGTCATCGTGGTACTGATTGCTGGATTGGTGCTTGGGGCGAGCCTGGCAGATCAATTTGTGATTCCATCCGAGTTCATCAGCGTGGAATCAATTAAAGATGGCACGATTAGCGGTAATGAAAACTTGCGTTTCTTTGAAAACAGTAATGTACCTTTAGTTTGGTTCAATAACTTGCGTAATATTATCCTGGCAACAATTGCAGGACTATTATCATTTGGAGTGCTGGCGTTAATCGTTATGGTTCTGCCTGTGCTTATGATTGGTTTTTTTACCGCGTCTATTGCCAGCGCTGGCCTTTCTCCATTCTTGTTCTTGCTGGCGTTTGTAATTCCGCACAGCATATTAGAGATTCCGGCCATTATCCTGGCTGGAGCAGCGATATTTCGGCTTGGGGCGGCGATTGCTTCACCCTCCCAGGGGAAAACCATTGGTGAATCTTGGCTGGCCGCGATGGTAGATTGGGCAAAGGTTATGGTTGGGTTGGTGCTACCTCTCTTATTAGGAGCGGCAATTTTGGAGGTCTTGGTGACTCCCCGCGTCGCTTCTTGGATATTCGGTGGATAAATTCGTTCTCTCCCGGAGAACAAAATCAAAGGAAATTACATGCCAAAAGTGATTATTCTCGGTTCTTCCAATGCAATCCCTGATGAAGACCATGAAAACAGCCATATGGCTCTGGTTGGCGCTGAACGCTTAATACTGATCGACTGTGTCAACAATCCCATCGTCCGTTTGAGAAAAGCCGGTCTTGAGATTGAAAATATCACCGATCTCATCTTGACCCATTTCCATCCCGATCATGTCTCCGGTGTTCCTTTACTTTTGATGGATTTATGGTTGTTGGGACGTAAGGAAGAATTGAGGATTTACGGACTGGATTTCACTCTGGACAGGCTTGAAACGATGATGGACCTCTATGGCTGGGATACTTGGCCGAATTTCTTTCCGGTGCAGATGCACCGTTTGGCAGAAGAAGCAATGACCTTGGTCCAGGAGAACGAGCAATGGAAGATATTCTCCTCGCCAGTGAAACACATCATTCCCAATATCGGACTGCGGATAGAGTTCCCTGAATCGGGCAAAGTTTTTGCTTATTCAGGTGATACGGAACCAACTCCAGAAGTGGTTCAATTAGCCAAGGACGCTAACCTGTTAATCCATGAAGCGACCGGTGCCTCATTAGGTCACACGGATGCAGCGCAGGCGGGTCAGATCGCAACAAGTGCAGGAGCAGAGCAGCTCTTCCTGATCCATTATGCAAATGGGAAGTTCAAAGATAATGGAATCGTGGCTAAAGCCGCGCAAGAATTTAGCGGCCCGGTAGGTTTGGCCGAAGATTTTTTGGAGTTTGATTTTTAAATCGGGGGGAATTCAGGATTTTCCCAAGGAAAATCTGATTACCAACCTTCAATGAAGGGGACCCAATCCTTGTTTTGATTTAAATGCCTGGCGAAAATATAGGCAGCCGAAGACGGGGGTTCAATCGGTTTACGCAGGAGACGCATATGCGCTTGATCAAGCGTCCGGCCTCCTTTGCGGTGATTGCAAGTTGGGCAGGCTGCAACCAGGTTGCTCCACTTATGCCTGCCGCCCTGGCTGCGGGGGATGATATGGTCAATTGTCATGTGCGGCACTTTTTGGCCACAGTATTGGCAGGAGTAATTATCCCGCCTCAAGACCTCACGCTTGCTCAGCTTGACCCGAATACGCGGCCTTTTGATCATCCTTTCCAGGCGAATGATTGAGGGACGCGGGTATTTTTCGGATACGGTATGGATGAAGCCGCGACCGTTTAGGATGAGCGTCGCTTTACTGGTCATCATCAATCCGAACGCTCGACGCGTATTACAGATATTTAGCGGCTCGAAATTGGCGTTTAAGACCAGGACTGGTTCCAGCATGATTGCACCTTAACTTTGCGAATTATAGCATGCAAATGATTAGGTCTGAAGCGTAGTTAATGATATTTTCGCCTTGTCTAATAATGGATAAACGACCAAAATCCTTTATAATCTACCCTGTGAACACCATCTCAGAGGTGCAGATTTTCAAACCAGAGCTAGTTTCCAGGCGCAGTGAATTGATCGCCTGGTTAAGCGCTGTATTGGTAAACGGTACCTGGATTGTATTGTTACTCTTGGGTCAGCCTATGTCTTTCTGGCTTCCCATTTTAGGTATTCCATTGTTGCTGATTGCCTTTGGTATGAGCCTTGGTAATTGGATGGACCGGCATACGTTCTTGAAACTAGAATCTCAGGGGGTTGCCTTTAGCAATGGCCTGCGAAATGTGCAGTTAGCATGGTTGGAAATACAGGAAGTGAGGATATTGCCAGCCCAATGGGGGCAGAAGGTACAGGTGTTTGGTGAGAAATCGTATTTTGGTTTTCACACCTTGGGAGAAGTTGAGGCAAATGGAAGGGTATTGGGTCGCACGGGATTTGTCGAAGGTGAGCACGTGTTAAAACAAATCCTTGAAAGAGCTGAGTTGAGTGAATCAAAACAGATTGATATTGGAAAGCAGCAGGAAGGTTATTATTATTCTCGTGAATGAATTCTCTGCATTTGGGCACCTGGCGCCCTCTGTGCAGAGGGCGCGTTTTCTTTTCCCAGCGCCATCAACCTCATTTACACCTGATACATGCTGGGGAGAGTAACCAACTAAAGGAGGTGAGATTTGGAAATGAATATCGAAGAACAGGTATCTTACTTGATGCGCGGCACGGAGTATGGGGATGAGGAATTAAAAGAGGCGATGGCTGACGAGCTGCACCAACGGTTGGTCGAAGCACAGAACGAGGGACGGGTACTGAAAGTCTACTGCGGGTACGATCCAACCAAATCTGATCTTCATCTGGGACATACCATAACGATGCGCAAACTGCGCCAGTTCCAAGAGTTGGGTCATGAAGTGACTTTCCTGATCGGGACTTATACATCTTTGATCGGTGATCCTTCAGATAAGAATAAGCTGCGTCCCCAGCTGACCCCGGAGGAAGTCGAACACAATGCCCAGACCTACGCCCAGCAGGCGTTCAATATCCTCGATCCAGAAAAGACCCAGATCCGTTACAACGCTGAATGGCTTTCCCAATTGAATTTCGCAGATCTGATCAGACTGGCCTCAAATTTCACCCTCCAGCAGTTCATTTCCCGAGAAAATTTCAAACTGCGCTGGGAAAAAGGCGATGCAGTATACCTGCATGAAACCTTTTACGCCATTATGCAGGGATATGATGCCTATTCCTTGAAAACCGATGTGCAGGTGGGTGGAACAGACCAGCTGTTCAATATCGTCACCGCAGCGCGCAAGGTGATGACCTCCCTGGGTGAAAAACCGAACATTGCCGTCATCATGGGTATCTTACCCGGCACCGATGGTGAAATCCGCATGAGCAAATCTCTTGGCAATCACATTCCTATCCTGGCCCCCCCGGATGAAATGTATGGCAAGGTGATGAGTTTGCCCGACAAGGCGATGGGCGTCTATTTCCGCCTGGCGACCCGCTTGTCAGCAGCTGAGATAGATCAATTGGAAGCCGGCATCGCAGATGGAAGCCTGCACCCTCGGGATGCAAAAATGAAGCTGGCCCGTGAGATCGTGGAGATCTTCCACGATCAGCAAGCCGCGCTGGATGCTGAGAAGAATTTCGTGCGCGTATTCCAAAAGCACGATCTACCAGAAGATATGCCTGAGTATGCCTTGCAGAGTGGGCAGACCGTGCTGGATGTGCTCGAGGCCAGCGGCATGATCAAGTCGCGCAGTGAAGGCCGGCGGCTGATCAACCAGAAGGGGGTTCGGTTGGACGGCGAGGTGCTCGACGATCCCAACCAGCCTTTTCCGCATGCCGGAGTGCTGCAGGCTGGTAAGCGGCGATTTACCAAGGTCAATTAATTTTTCAAACCCGCCGGCTGTTGTTCATTAGCCAGCGGGTTTTTTCTTGAAGTTGTCAGGTGCCACGCACTTCCAAAGCATGTCCTGAGCTTGTCGCAGGGTGCATGGCACCTGATTACTATATCCAGGCAGGATCACTTGACTTGAGAACAAACGTTCTATTATAATGAGACTATCATTTGTCCTGACGAGTAAAGGCCTGTTCCTATGACCATCTGGCAGCGAGTTCTGCGTGTTCTGGGGTATGCCCCTTCATCACGCCTGGCATTCCATGCGGATGAAGAACTGCTCCAATCCCTGCAGACCATCGCTGAGCGCGAACAGCGCCGTACCGGCGAGATCGCCTCTGAATTGCTCAGCTCAGCTTTGGCCCGGCGCCAGGTGGATGATGGGCTTGTGGATCATTGGCGATTTCTTTCTCCCCGTGAACAGCAGGTGGCAGCTCTGACCTGCCTGAACTTCACCAACCGCCAGATTGCCGCCAGGCTGATGATAACCCCGGAAACTGCCAAGACGCATGTGCGCAATGTGCTGCGCAAATTTGACCTGCACAGCAAGGCGGAATTGCGCCGGGCGCTGGCTGATTGGGATTTCAGCGCCTGGCTTCAGTGAACGGCTCGTTTTTCCCCTCTACTCCTATTCACCCGCGCGGTTACTCCGAACATTCCCTGCCTCTCCCCTGTAAATGGGATTGTCCTCCCTTACTATTTGGGCTAAGTTAGGGATGTGAATACGCTGCTCAACCCAACTCCGGGGGATTTACTGTTAGTAATAGCGCCGCATGCAGGCGGTGCGATTATGTGGGAGCTGATCGCCCGCCTGGCTTGCCGGGGCACCGTACGCCTGTTGGATGGCGGCAATCGTTTCGATGTCTACCGGTGCAATCTGGCGGTAGGGCATGCCCTGGGTGGCCAGACAGGCGATCTGCCAGCCGTCCTGGAACGCATTCACCTGGCGCGTGCGTTTACCTGCTACCAGCTGGTGGCGCTGTTGAAGCAGACGCCCACAGAGCCAGTCCCCACGCTAGTTCTGGACTTGCTGTCCACATTTTATGATGAAAATGTATCTACAGCGGAGAGCTTGCGGTTGCTGCGGGATTGTCTTGCTCAATTGCAGCGATTAAATCACCTGGCGCCGGTCGCCATCAGCGCTCGCCCGGGCCTGCCTGACAATCGTCCTGAGCTGCTGGAGGCGCTGATGGGGGCTGCCGGTCAGGTCTGGACATTAGAGCCAAACGTGCCCAAGCCACCTCCTCGATTGTTCTGAGGTGCAGGGCACAAAAAGAAGTTGAGAGAGGTTTTTACAAACTGCCTATGGGACGCACACTACCTTCGATCACACAAGCTTTTTTGCAAGAGCAAGAATCCTTTTCCCGCTTCCGGCGCGCTTTGCGACGCAGCGATCAGCTGGCGCTGGACGACCTGTTTGCCGCAGCCCACAAACACCTGGCCGCGGCGGCGTATGCAGCTCACGCACTGCCATTTGAAACTTTTTTGCTGGCCATGCTGCTTGAGGAGCACAAGGAAGTCCAACGCCTGCGCGGGTTGCTCGAGAACCGTTTGGGAGCGGGAAATGGGGGGACAGCAGGGAAATTCTAGATCAACAAGCCCTGTAGTCCAATACTTTGACAAAGTATCTTATACATGTTAAACTCAGTCCGCTTTTGGCAGGAAGGTGTCTCCATGTGGGGACGCTTTGAAAGGGTTAAAAATGCGGACAGTTACCTGGGATTACACTCACCAGCAAGTTAAGATGATCGATCAAAGGCTGCTGCCGGGAGAATTCCGGGAAGTCAGCTTCACGAGATACGAACAGGTCGCGGACGCAATCCAAACGATGGTTGTGCGCGGTGCCCCGGCAATCGGGGCATCGGCCGCGTTTGGGATGGCGTTGGCTGCGCAAACCTCTTCTGCGAGCGATATCCAAGAGATGCGAGCCGACCTGGCTGCTGCGGGAGAAGTGCTGCGTGCAGCACGCCCGACGGCTGTCAACCTCGCCTGGGCAGTTGAACGTATGTTGGAGGCGGCCGGCGACCCGGGAATTGACGACGTTCGCTCTCTGCAAGCTGGCATGCTCGATCTGGCGCAGCGTATTGCCGATGAGGACGTGGAGATCAACAAACGCATGGCCACACACGGGGCCAACATGATGCAAGAGAATGAGGTCGTCATCCATCACTGCAACACAGGCGCCCTGGCGACTGTCGATTGGGGCACAGCATTGGGTGTGATCAGGATGGCGCATGAACAAGGCAAACACCCGCATGTGCTGGTTGATGAAACTCGGCCGCGTTTGCAGGGTGCACGCCTGACAGCCTGGGAACTTGAGCAGTATGGAGTTTCCTATGAGATCATCACCGACAATGCCGCGGGATACTTCTTGAGCAGCGGAAAAGTAGACCGCGTGCTGGTAGGCGCTGACCGGGCGGCGGCAAACGGAGACGTGGCCAACAAAATCGGAACCTACATGCTGGCCTTGGCGGCGAAGGATAACCAGGTGCCATTTTTTGCTGTGGTGCCAACTTCTACTGTCGATCTAAAGATTCCGGAGGGGAAACAAATCCCGATCGAGGAGCGAAATCAGGATGAAGTTTTGAACATTGAGGTGAAAGGCGAGCAAGTTGCACCCGGGGGCGCGGCGGCCCGCAATCCTGCTTTCGATATCACCCCTAATCGATTAATCACCGGGATCGTGACTGAGAACGGGGTTGTCTACCCGCCATTTGAAATGAACCTTCATCAGGCGGTTAGGGGTAGCCAATGTTGAACGCATACCTCAGGGAGAGCGGATAGATGGAAATCGTGTTGACTGGCTCGATCGCCTTTGATTATTTGATGAAGTTCCCCGGATATTTTGAGGATCACATCCTGCCGGATAACCTGGATTGTCTGAGTTTATCTTTTTTGGTGGAGAGCATGGTCCGCCAGCCAGGAGGTATTGCGCCAAATATTGCTTATAACCTGGCTTTATTAGGAGAGCGCCCACTTCTCTTCGCCACTGCCGGTGAAGATTTTGCAGCCTACCAGGATGTGCTGGAAGGTAAAGGGGTGGATACCTCGGGAATCAAGTTGATTGAAGGGGAGTTCACCGCCTCATTTTTTGCCAATACAGATTTGGCAAATGCACAAATCGCAAGCTTCTATCCGGGAGCGATGGCTTCCGCAGCGGACTTGTCATTGAATGACCTTGAAGGAAAAAAACCTGAATTGGTTTTAATTTCCCCCAACGATCCCCTGGCGATGGTGCGCTATGTCGAAGAATGCAAAGCATTGGAAATTCCTTACATCTACGATCCAAGCCAGCAAATTCCTCGTTTGAATGGTGATGAGCTACAAAATGGTTTGGATGGTGCGCTGGCATTATTCGTCAATAAGTATGAATTTGGCATGGTCCAGAAGAAGACGGGCTTATCTGCGGAAGAGATCAGGGAAAAAACCCAATTCTCTGTAGTGACTTTGGGAGAAGAAGGTTCGCTCATCTACCAGAAAGATAAAGAAGTGGATATCCCCGTTGTGACTCCGGATAATATCGCAGATCCCACTGGTGTGGGAGATGCCTTCCGGGGTGGTTTTTTGAGCGGGTACGCCCACGGCTGGGAGTTGGAAATTTGCGCCGAGATGGGTGCCGTGGCTGCGGCATATTGCCTTGAGCAAGAAGGTCCACAAGGACATTCCTTCACACCTAAAGAGTTCGTCATTCGCTTTCGAGAGCATTTTGATGACCAGGGAAAACTGGATGAATTAATCATTTGATTATTAGAAAATAATTTAAATACCGATTTGGAGTTGAAGATGGAAAATTATGACGTAAAAGAAATGAACCTGGCTGAAGGAGGCCGCAGGAGAATTGATTGGGCAGAGCATGAAATGCCCGTCCTGCGCCTGATTCGCGAGCGCTTCGCGAAAGAAAGGCCGCTTAAA
Source organism: uncultured Anaerolineales bacterium (assembly GCA_937968125.1). Classification (GTDB taxonomy): domain Bacteria; phylum Chloroflexota; class Anaerolineae; order Anaerolineales; family UBA4823; genus PFL25. Next base: position 26,073 of record CALBUI010000046.1, read on the forward strand.
GGGATGCGGATCGCCGCCTGTCTGCATGTAACCACGGAAACTGCAAATTTAATGAGTACCTTACATGATGGTGGTGCTGAAGTTGTTCTCACAGCCTCAAACCCGCTCTCAACCCAAGATGATGTGGCCGCTGCGCTGGTGAGTCATTATGAAATCCCAGTGTTTGCCATCAAGGGTGAAGACAATGTAACCTATTACAAGCATATCAATGCCGCGCTCGACCACCGCCCCCATATGACCATGGATGATGGAGCAGATTTGGTCAGTACATTACATAAGGACCGGCGTGAAATGCTTGAGGGGGTCGTTGGAGGTACCGAAGAGACCACGACTGGTGTCATTCGTCTGCGCGCAATGGCGGCTGACGGTGCACTGTCCTTCCCAGTAGTGGCTGTCAACGATGCCATGACGAAGCACTTTTTTGATAATCGCTATGGGACTGGCCAATCCACCATTGATGGCATCGTCCGAGCCACGAACATCCTCCTTGCTGGAAAGAATTTCGTCGTTGCAGGGTACGGCTGGTGTGGACGCGGTTTAGCCATGCGTGCGCGTGGCATGGGTGCCAATGTCATCGTGACTGAAGTCGACCCATTACCTGCACTGGAGGCGGTCATGGATGGCTTCCGAGTGATGCCGATGGAGGAGGCTGCCCCAATTGGGGATATCTTCGTTACCCTGACCGGCGATATCAATGTGATCGACAAACATCATTTTGAGTTGATGAAAGGTGGGGCCATCGTCGCTAATTCCGGTCACTTTAATGTTGAGATCAACATCCCCTCGCTGGAAAAAATGGCCAAGGAGAAAAGATTGGTTAGGCCGTATGTTGAGCAATACATGCTGGAAGATAACCGCACCATCAACATCCTGGGTGAGGGTAGGTTGATCAACCTGGCCTCGGCAGAAGGTCATCCAGCCAGTGTGATGGATATGTCTTTTGCTAACCAGGCTTTGAGTTTGGAATACATGGTGAAAAATGCTGAGGTCTTAAATAACAAAGTTTACAGCGTACCCGAGGAGATCGATCGGGATATCGCTCGCTTGAAACTGGATGCGATGGAGGTTGCGATTGATACACTGACCGAGGAACAGATCGCCTATCTTAATTCCTGGGAAGAAGGCACTTAGTCAAACAAAATCATTCCTCGCCATTTTGAGCATTGCGTTCAAAGAAGATTTTAAACAAATATCCCAATTCATTCACCTGAAAAGGTGACCTCGAACTGGGATTATTTATTATTATTCGAGAATAGCTGCTTTTGGAACTATTTACGCAAAACTAATGGTATATAGTTGTGATTCCACCGGAAGATCCAAATCGTTTCAAAGTCTGAGTAATTTCCTGCCAGATCAATAGCCTGAGCAAAAATCTGGTTCCAGGCCATGTTTATCGAATTGCTGTCGATTGTAGTCGTATATGGCGCCTGGCAGACCTTATCTAGATTGTGGAAGACCATTGTTGTCGCATCCCAGCGGAGGAAATCGACACAATCTACCTGGAAGTTGTCTTGAACGGACACTTCTAAAGGGATAGTTTCATTGACAATCTCATAAGTATCACCAGTCTCAACGGGTGAAACCCAGATCAGGTTTGGAGGGGATTGGTCGGCGATAGTGATTGATGCAGTTGAGCAATCTCCATCACCATCACAGACTGAATAAGAAAACTGGTCGAATCCAAGGAAGGAAGGATGGGGAGTATAAGTAATTGTGTCATCGGGAGCAGGATTAATGATATAGGAACCATTTGTGGGCTCGCTGATGACACCTAATTGGAGTGGTGTATCGTCCAAAGCAAAATCATTTTGCAGAACAGGAATTACTATGGGTGAATATCCATTAATTGGTGGGTAATCATCATTAGCAATTGGTAGCGCATCATTAATATTGGTGAGGGACACCGTGGGCATCTCGAGATTGCCAAACAAAGGATCTGCGCTGGTAACGGAACCAAATACCTGGTAGAGGACATCCCCATCCTGAATGCCATCCGCGATCCCAGTGACCTCAATAGTGCGAGGTTTATCCCAAGTTCCCTGGGTGAATACGACTGAAGTGGGCAACACTGTCCCTTCAGAGAGATCACTGCTATATAAATCGATCTTCACATTGGCAGTTGGCAAGCTGTCTAAGACGATAGTAAAAGAATCGCTGCTGCCGTTCTCATCGGTGAATAATCCTTCAGTAGGGGAGACGAGGATAGCTGCGGTTATTTCAGCATTCGCAGGATGAGTACGCATGCTTAACAGAACAACTAGAATAATGGAGATTGAAGCAATGATTGAAGCGAGAGATCTTTGGCTCATCTAACCGCCCTGCTCAAGATTGTTGCCGGGTTTGATTAAGAATTGTGACTGGTATGACTGCTGAAATTTGTTTTTAAACCCGGAATATTGCTGTGTTGGATGGAGAGGTGAACGAATTGGAACAATTGGTTTAGAACGCTGGTTCTTCGATTATAACAAGATTCACCTGTTGAGCGTGCTATAATCCGGAAAATCCGACAAATGTCTTGGATTCTTAACCCATCTTTGCGAGGTAAACCCATTTTTTTTTAAATGAGCGCGATTCTGGTAACGGGAGGGACTGGCTTCATTGGACAGGCCCTGGTGCGCCATCTGGCGGATGCTGGACACAACGTCAGGATATTATTACGGGCTTCTGCCCAATCACCTAACCTTCCCATCAGTTTGCCGGTCGAGGTTGCCATCAGTGGTCTCAATGATGAGCGTGGTTTGCGCGCGGCAATGGTTGGCATCGATATCGTTTATCACCTGGCGGGTGCAGAATGGCGAGGTGCATACGCCAGCTTGATGGAAATTGATATCCAGGGAACTCAAAACATTGTCGCAGCTGCCGCAGATGCGAAGGTGAAACGGCTGTTCTTTGTCAGTCATCTGGGTGCCGACCGGGCTTCTGCTTATCCAGTTTTGAAGGCCAAAGCCATCGCCGAGGAGAATATTCGCCGAAGCGGGATTGATTTCACGATCATGCGCACCGCGATTGTTTTCGGCAACAACGACGGGTTTACCACGGGTTTAGCCCAGCTAATTTCCAGCATTCCGGGATTCTTTTTTGTTCCCGGAGATGGGGAAAATCTATTACAGCCATTATGGGTGGAGGACCTAGCGACCTGTCTGGTTTGGGCATTGGAAGATGAGCGGACATTCAATCAGATGTTTGAAATTGGAGGACCGGAATATTTGACCTTCAATCAGGTTGCCCAAATAGTGATGGAGAAATTGAACTTGCGCAGGAGATTTGTCCACCTGCGACAGCCATACCTGCGTGCCTTGACCGTATTCATGGAGAATTTACTGCCCGCGACACCAGTATCAGTCTATTGGTTGGATTATCTGGCGACCAACAGAGCCAGCAACCTGGATGCCATTCCACGGTTTTTTAATTTGATGCCCTCCCGTTTGTCACAAAGATTGGCATACCTGGAAAGTCGGGATTGGCGGCGAGATATGTGGCGAAATGTCATCCGCCGCAGGGGAAGATGAGGTATTCATTACATTGAGAGAAGAAATGGAACATAATTGGCAAATCCGAATTTTGGATAAGATTGAAGAGCTGCAAATGGTGGAGGAATTGCAGCGGATCATTTGGCCAGGCAGTGATACGGATGTGGTTCCGACACACCTGCTCATAACCGTGGTACATAATGGAGGTCTGGTACTCGGTGCATTACCTCCTGGTGAAAACAATAGCGGCATCGATAAATTGGTTGGTTTCGTATACGGGTTTCCTGGTTTGTATTCAACACCGGATGGCCCACGCCCAAAACATTGTTCGCATCAGCTGGGTGTTCACCCAGATTACAGGGGGCAGAGGCTGGGTTTTTCACTGAAGCGTGCACAATGGCAGATGGTTCGCCACCAGGGCATCGACCGTATCACCTGGACATTTGACCCGTTGCTAAGCAGGAATGCATATTTGAATATCAGCCTGTTAGGATCAGTATGCGGCACATACCTGCGGGAGTTATACGGTGAGATGCGTGATGGTTTGAATATTGGCCTCCCATCCGACCGGTTCGAGGTGGATTGGTGGGTAAATACCGAAAGAGTTCAACGGCGATTGAGTAAAAAAGCCCGCCTGAATCTGGACCTGGCGCATTTCTTCGCCGCCGGAGCTGAAGTCATCAACCCGACGAAGTTGGGAGAGAATGGCTGGCCTATCCCCAGCGAACCAGTAAACTTACCCTCGACATCTCCAACGGGTGATCAAGAAACTTTGATTTTGTTGGTGGAGATACCTGCGGATTTCCTGGCCTTAAAAGCAGCGGATATTGAATTAGCCAAGGAATGGCGTCTGGTGTCAAGGGAAATATTCGAAAATTTATTTGAGAGCGGGTACCTGGTAACGGATTTTGTTCACTTGCGTGGAGAACACCCGCGCAGTTATTATGTGCTCAGCCACGGTGAAGGGACTTTTTAGGAGAGACAGGTGATCATCACAAAAATCAACTTGCATCATTTAAGAATGCGTTTGCAAAGTCCGTTCGAGACTTCGTTTGGCAGCACCCACGACCGGGAATGCATAATCCTTGAAGCGCACTCTGATGATTTTGTGGGGTATGGGGAGTGCGTTGCAGATGCAGATCCGGGGTACTCCTATGAGACTGCTGTCACGGCCTGGCATATCCTGCAAGATTTTCTCATCCCGCAGATCATCAATACGAATTTACAGAGTGCGGAGGATTTGCAATCAAGAATTTCCAATGTCAAGGGACACCCGATGGCAAAAGCCGGGTTAGAGATGGTATATTGGGATTTGCTTGGAAAGTGTGAGGGAAAAAGCCTCCAGGAATTATTGGGTGGGCAGGGGAAACAAGTAAAAGTTGGCGTATCGGTTGGTCTCCAGGCAGATCTGGATGCATTGGTGAATGCAGTCGCACGCTATTTAGACCAAGGTTATGGGAGAGTGAAGTTAAAAATCAAGCCTGGTCGAGATGTTTCTGAGGTGGAGGCAGTCCGCGATGATTTTCCTGATCTCCCTCTACAAGTTGATGCAAATTCAGCCTATACCCTCGGTTCTGCACGCGCCCTAAATCCGCTGGACGAGATGGATCTGCTGATGATTGAACAGCCTTTATCTGAAGATGATTTATGGGATCACCGCCAGCTCCAGGCTGGTTTCCGTACACCAATCTGTCTAGATGAGAGCATTATTTCCCCTCGCCATGCTCGCCAGGCACTGGAGATGGAGGCGTGCCGGGTGGTTAATATCAAGTCTGGCCGGGTTGGTGGTCTGAGCCAGGCTAGAGCAATCCATGATCTTTGCCATACAAAGGGTGTGCCGGTGTGGTGCGGCGGCATGCTGGAAACAGGTGTTGGTCGCGCGGCAAACCTGGCTTTAGCCAGTTTGCCTGGATTTGTTTTCCCGGGGGATATTTCCGCAACTGACCGTTATTACGCCGAAGATATTACTATTGAGCGATTCGAGCTTAATCCAGATAGTACGATAGACGTGCCAGAAAAGGATGGCCTGGGCATCTCGATAGACACCCAGGCTTTGGAGAGCGCGACTGTTAACAAAGTAGCAATTGGTTGAACTGCACTAATCTTCTATCTGTAACTGGGTCAAGTTGAATTGCAATTGGGTTATACAATTGATCAAGTGATTTCAATCATAGGATACTGATTATTCGTTGCCTCCCTATTCGATTTTTTCAACAGGAAATTGTATCTCTGTAACGGTTTGAGGGTCTGTCTGGCTGCCATTGCTTGCTGGCCTCAGGTAGATCTCGCGTTCAGGCCCGTTTATCTTGTATCCATTAGCATCGATCCATTTTATGATCGCGGTATATGCTTCACTTATAGAAATAAAAGGGCCATTATGAATTACAGTGGCCATCATTTCAACACCTGGCAGCTGGCGTTCATTAACCCTTGGATCTTCAGGTATTGAGGTGTTGACCGGTTCGCAAACTTCAGTATCGATATTGGGTTCGTCCGAATAGTAGATTGTAAAACACGGTCCTTCAGGTTTGATCTGGTGGTGAGCCAGGAATGATTCGAGCTCATCCCACAGGTGCCCTTGTTCCGGATGTCTGGGAATAGTATCCCTTACCGTCGCGGCTGAGATTGGGTTTATTTTTTTGATTACAATATCGTAGTTTGGCATTTTATTCTCCTGTTCTATCATTTTTAAACGTGCTTCTACGCGGGCCTGTTTATCCTTTTCCTCCACCATCTGTTGTTGGATTTCCACCTGCTTTAATCGCAGCATCCCTCTCAGCTGCTCTGCAGTTAGGTCATCGTTGAGCAGCTGAGCGATTTGCTCAAGTGAGAGCCCCAATTCTTTGAGAGCAAGAATGCGGTTGAGTCTCGGCAGCAGATCAAACGAGTAATACCGGTATCCAGTAACTGGATCGATCATTTGAGGGGTAAGCAAGCCCAGACTGTCATAATATCGCAATGTCTTTACCGAGACCTGCCCGATTCTTGAAAATTCCCCAATTTTAAGCATTTGGCATCTCTCCTGTCGGGATTAGAACTTGGATGGCATTAAGCAAGAGTATACAACCTCCAGTTAGGGGAGAGTCAAGAACTGGTTTACAAAGGAAAGATCGGGACATTTAGTCCTCGATAAGTAGAATTGATTTTGTTGATTTTTCACAAACCCTAATATATACTTTGATCAAGACCCGGATTCGTATCCGCATTCAATCTGACGGAGAACACTAATGCGCACATATGATATTACTCTGACTATTTCGCCTGACTTGCCCACCTGGCCCGGCGACCCTGGGATCGCAATTGAACGAGTGGAAAAAATCGAAGATGGGTCAAATGCCAATGTATCCAGGGTAGACATGGGTGTACACACAGGCACGCATGTTGATGCACCTTATCACTTCCTCCAAGACGGTATCACGGTTGACCAGTTGAACCTCAGCCTGCTCACTGGTAGAGCTTATGTCCTCCATCTACCGGATGTGGATGTGATTACAGCTGCAGTGCTTGAAGAGGCGCAAATACCTCCCCGAACACGTCGGGTGTTATTTAAGACTCGCAATTCTGAACTGTGGGCAGGCGGAGAGACCGATTTTCAAACTAATTTCGTCGGCTTGAGCGAAGATGGTGCTGAGTACCTTGTACGACGTGGAGTGAAGTTGGTCGGTATGGACTACCTTTCAATCGCCCCGTTCAAGGAAAGCCGTCCAACTCATGAAAGACTGCTGGAGGCTGGCGTAGTGGTCGTGGAAGGATTAAACCTTACAGAAGTTGATCAAGGACGCTATACGATTTATTGTCTGCCATTAAAAATCGCCAATTCGGATGGCGCTCCGGCGCGAGCGATCTTAATTGGAGTTTAATTCCTAATTGATCCGAAAATAGACCGTATTAAGGCTGATCTTAGTGCCCTGAAAATCATCCTTCTCAGGGCACTTATTGATCGTCCTTTACTTCACTGCAGGAGGGTATAACCCCCATCGATCAATATGACCTGACCGCGGATCATGTTTGCACCCGGACTGCATAGGAAAGCCACCAGTTGGGCGACATCTTCTGGGCTGACCAGGCGTCCGGCAGGGGTCCCTTCAACGATGGATTCGAATGTCTCCTCCCCATGAAACGCATCAAAATGCTCCAGTGCTTCGGTCTTAGCGATTCCAGGTGATACTGCATTGACCACGATATTCTTGTCTGCCAGCTCGACTGCCAGATACCTGGTAAGGGTTTCGATAGCAGCTTTACTTGCTCCGACAACTGCGTAGTCGGGTAGAACCCGGAATGAGCCTGGACTGGTGATGCTGACAATGTAGCCTCCCCCTTGATTTTCCATCAGTGGGACTGCTCGCTGGGTGGCGAAAAGCAGGGCGCGCGCATTGATGTTCATCGTCCAATCCCAACTTTTTGGGGTTTGTTGAAGGGCGGGGCGATTGTAACCTGAGGCTGCATTGCTGACCAAGATATCTAATGCCCCAAAATGAGAATCAACCTGGGAGAATAAGTGATCTAGTCCTTCATCTGTGCCGACATGTGCTTTCACCACCAGCGCTTCTTGACCAAGTTCTCGAATGCGAGCAGCAGTTTCCTCGGCAGGTTTGCGATTGCGGTAGAAATTGACCACGATGTGAGCGCCTTGCTCCGCAAGATGCAAGGCTATCGCGCGTCCTATCCCCCGGCCAGAGCCAGTGATCAAGGCAATTTTGCCTTCGAATGGATTCTGTTCTTTCAAGGTTCAAAACCTTTGAGTGAGTGAAATATCAGATGAGTTAGGCTATGAGAATGGTAATTCTGTAGTCCTTATAAGGGCGCCTTTTTCTTTTTCCCCAGCGACCAGTTCATTTCCAGTTTCATAAAATGGTCGCTTGATTATTGCCAGGGCAACTTGACCGTAGCGCGGAGAGTTCGCGATAGAGGTTACTTTCCCGACAGGCTGCTGTGAGTCAGGTGGATAAAGCGTATCCCCAATCTGTGCTGCCTGGCTTAATTTTAGTCCCACCAGTTTGCGGGTGACCTTGTCGTAATTGACTTGCCGGGCAATAACCTCCTGGCCTGTGTAACAGCCTTTGTTATCTGACACAGCCCAATCAAATCCCGTCTCTAAGGGTGTGTAGTCTTCAGTGAGCTCATGCATTGCAGCAGGCAGTCCGGCTTCAACCCGCAGGATCTCATAACGATCTGGAGTTAGTGATTCTGCCCCTTGCTTGTCTAGTCCTTCCAGAATCTTTTCTATTGCATCCTGTGGCACCAGCAACCGGTGGGCGAACTCCTTCTTTTTAAGAAGAGTGACCTCTGAACCGGAGATTTTGAGTTTGAGAATATCGTCTTCAATTGAGCTGTGATCCCTGCTAAACTTCATTAAGAATTCGTCGATCCCAACCCCAAACAAGTCAATCTGGGCGTGTTCCTGGCTGGCATCTTCCACGGTCACTTTATCCATGAAGAAGATGCGGCTTTGCAGGAAATTGAGTGTCTCCTGACCTTTTCCTGGCAGCGTTATCGCCCCAAAGGATTCTCCCTCATCAATAACCCACAAAACGTCTAGAATTCTCCCCGCAGGAGAAGTTAGCACGGTCACCAGGGATCGATTAGGTGAGAGCAAATCTATATCGTTCGTTGTCTGGCGCTGAAGGAAGGTGTGCCGATCTTCACCTGAGATACGCAGGAAACCCCCATCTTCATGGGGGTAATAGAAGGTACGATCTGCGGAGTTTTCTGTCAGGGATTTTTCGTTATTGTCCATAATAGATAAATCTGAAGGTGGTTAAAATCAAAGGCGTGGAACATTTTGCTATTATATATGTTCCACGCCCAGTTAATTTTCTGGATTACGCCATTTGTGGGACGACAGATTGTGGAACTGGCGTTCCGCTGTTCTTAGGAACAGGGGGCGGGAACATTTCTTCGAATTCCTCGCGAGTGACAGTTTCAACCTCAAGTAACCGCTGGGCGACTATGTCCAGTTTATCACGGTATTGATTCACGATCGCCTTAGAGTGTTCGTAAGCCTCACCAACCAGTTTGCGAACCTCTATGTCTATCTGTTTGGCAACATCTTCAGAGTAGTCACGCTGCTCTGAAATCTCCCGGCCTAAGAAAATCAGCTCTTCTTTTTGGCCATAAACCATGGGTCCCAGCTCAGAGCTCATTCCGAGGCGAGTGACCATGGAGCGGGCCATGCGGGTAACTCTTTCCAGATCGTTTGAAGCACCGGAGGTGATATCGTCGAAGACGATAGATTCAGCTGCTCGTCCGCCGAGTAAGCCGACCATATCCGCATAGAGTTTCTTGCGAGACATGAGCGTGCGGTCTTCCTCAGGCAGCATAATCGTGTAGCCACCAGCCATACCTCGTGAAGTTATAGAAACTTTATGCACTGGATCAGCTTCTGGAAGAGAATTCGCTACGACAGCGTGACCGGCCTCGTGATATGCCACAATGCGCTTTTCTTCTTCGCTGATCAAGCGGCTCTTGCGCTCAGGACCAGCGATAACACGTTCAATTGCTTCCTCGAGATCCGTCTGACCGATTACTTTCTTGTTACGCCTTGCAGCGAGGATTGCACCCTCGTTGACCAGGTTTTCAATGTCGGCACCGACGAACCCAGGAGTTGAACGAGCCAAGACAGACAGATCGACCTCTGGGGAAAGTGGTTTACCTTTGACATGGACTCGTAGAATGGCTTCGCGACCGCGCATATCAGGCCGGTCCAGGACCACCCGGCGGTCAAATCGACCAGGTCGTAAGAGTGCCGGGTCAAGAATATCTGGCCGGTTTGTCGCGGCCACGATGATTACATTCGTGTCCGTGTCGAAACCATCCATTTCGACCAGCATCTGGTTCAAAGTTTGCTCACGCTCGTCATGAGAACCCCCAAGGCCGGCGCCACGCTGGCGACCAACGGCATCGATCTCATCCACGAAGACAATACATGGTGAGTGGCGTTTGGCTTGCTCGAAAAGATCTCTCACCCGACTGGCGCCAACACCGACAAACATCTCCACAAATTCGGAACCAGAGATTGAGAAGAATGGCACGCCTGCTTCGCCGGATACAGCTTTTGCCAGTAAGGTTTTCCCGGTTCCTGGCGGGCCAACAAGCAGTACACCCTTTGGTATTCTCGCACCAAGAGAGATGAACTTCTCCGGTTCTCGCAAGAATTCAACCACTTCAGCCAGCTCTTCTTTAGCTTCCTCGACCCCAGCCACATCTTCAAATGTGACTGCGGGGTGATCGCCGGAGAACATGCGGGCGCGTGATTTGCCAAAGGACATGGCTGCATTGTTGCTGCCTTGGGCCTGACGGAAAACAAACCAGAATACCCCTGCGAGCAAAATGAAGGGGATAAAGTAACCCAAAGCAGTGGCGATGCCCAGCCAGGCGCTCGGTGGTTGGACTTCGATCTTGATATTTTCAGCGGACAGCGCAGCGGTGGTAACACCCAGCTCTTTAAGCTGTTGAATTAAGGTTGCGTCGGACTCTTTCTGTGATTCTGCTTCAGTCCCGTCAGAATATGTTACTCGGAGCCGATTATCGTCTTCGATAACGCGATTTACCTTGCCAGCTTGAACATCTGCCGCTAATTCATTAATTGTTAATGATTCTTGGGTTGTCGCCTGCTGCTGGAACTGGTAAACCACCATGACAATGATGGCCACAAACAGCAGCAAGTAAATTATTGATGAACGGTTGCGGGTCGGATTCACTTATACCTCCAAAATTGTTGACAGACCGCAGATTGCGTAATCATTATACCAACCTCTGACGCGGACAGGTACATTTGAATTACCTTTGCTGCGAAATTCTAACATCGTTCTAACAATTCCAGTTTGACTTGAAATTGGTGTATTCAGAAGCTTATTATGCCAGATTTTTGGAGCTTTTTTGGGATATTAACGAAAATGAGGGTGCAAAATCCTGCACCCTCATTTGGTTTTACGTGTTATGCAGTTCTCGATTATTCATTTCTCCAGAAAAAACCCTCAACACGCCGGCGAAGGCGGGAAAAAATAGACCTGGAGCGAGCAAACAAACGCACTCTGCGTGGGCTTACCTTGCGTTCGTATGAGAGAGGACCAGACCATTGGATTAGGGCAGCTCCCCAGGTCAACCCTCCCCCAAAGGCGACCATGACTGTGTTGTCGCCTGGATTTAGTCGTCCCTGTTCTAATGCTTCTACAGTAGCAATCGGTATCGAGGCGGTGGAAGTGTTCCCGTATCGATCCAAATTGACCATGACCTTATCCATTGGATAGTTCAATCCACGCGCGGCTGCTTCAATGATTCGCTGATTGGCCTGGTGGGGGATGAGCAGTTGGATGTCATCCATATCCATATTAACAGATTCGAGCGTTTGTTGAGTTGCATCTGCCATTACCCGGGTTGCGAACCTAAACACTTCTCTGCCATTCATCTGGATGTAATGTAAACCATCGTAAAGTGTTTGCATACTGGCAGGGTTTGCGCTGCCTCCACCGGGTACTGAAAGCAGGTCACCACCTGATCCATCAGATCGAAGAACTGCTGAGAGGACACCACCTGGTTCATCGCTGGCCTGCATAACAAAAGCCCCGGCGCCATCTCCAAATAAGATACAGGTGTTCCGATCCTTCCAATTGACTACTCGAGAGAGAGTTTCGGAACCGATAATTAATACGTTGCTCGCGCTGCCCGATTTGATGGCTTGCGATCCCAAGTTAATAGCATACACAAACCCCGTGCAGGCTGCCAGTACGTCGAAGGCGCCAGCTTTCACAGCTCCGATCTGATCTTGAACCAGACAGGCAGTCGCGGGGAATATATACTCCGGTGACGAAGTAGACAGGATGATCATATCGAGATCGCTGGGGTGGACATTGGCGACCTCTAATGCGCGCAAGGAGGCTTCAGCAGCTAATGAGGCTGTGGTCTGGTCGGCACCCGCGATCCTTCTCTCCCGAATACCCGTCCTGGAGACGATCCACTCATCGTTGGTTTCGACCATTTTCGCCAGATCATCATTGGTCAAAATATTTTCTGGGACAGACATTCCCCACCCGGTAATATGTGCAAAGGGGGGACTCATGATTGCGCCTTCTCAAATTTTTTCAAGATTATCGTGGCGTTGTGACCACCAAAACCGAAGGAGTTTGACATAACATAATCAACCTGCTTCTGGCGAGGTTCATTGGGGATGTAATCTAAATCACACTCGGGATCCGGAACTTCATAGTTTATGGTGGGAGGCATAATGTCGTTCTGGAGGATTTCCACCGCGAACACCGCCTCTACTGCTCCTGCTGCGCCAAGCAAATGGCCTGTCATAGATTTGGTGGAAGACACTGGCAGCTCGTAGGCATATTCCCCAAAAGCTGATTTTATGGCTGCTGTTTCACTTTTGTCATTTAACGGAGTTCCAGTTCCGTGGGCATTGATGTAGTCGATATCCTGTGGGTTGATACTGGCATCTTCAAGGGCCAATTTCATACAGACCGCTGCACCAGAGCCGTTTTCCGCAGGGGCTGAAATGTGGAAGGCATCATTTGTGCTGCCATAGCCGACCAATTCAGCCAGGATGCGTGCACCTCTGGCCTCGGCGTTTTCAAGGGATTCCAGCACCAGGATCGCAGCCCCTTCGCCCATGACAAATCCAGTCCGATCGAGGTTGAACGGACGGCTGGCCTGGCTTGGATCACCATCGTAAGTCGACATGGCCCCCATTTTTGAAAGGCCTGCCATCGCAAGGGGCACGATTGCAGCTTCACATCCACCAGCCAGCATGACATCAGCCTGACCGCGGCGGATAATTTCGCTCGCTTCTCCAATAGCATTCGTGCCTGTCGCGCAGGCTGTCACCACTGCAAAATTCGTACCTTTGATGCCCATATTAATCGCGATCCTTCCCCCTGGAGTGTCAGGGAGCATCATTGGCACAAGGAAAGGACTTACCCGGGAAGGTCCCCTTTCTGTGAAATTTCTAAATTGATCATAGAGAGTTTCAATTCCCCCAATTCCTGTCCCGACTACTGCTCCGATGCGATCGGAATTTTCTGCGGTAATTTCAAGCTCTGCATCTTGTACAGCTTCTTGCGCAGCTGCCAGGGAAAATTGCGTGCTGCGATCCATGCGTCTTGCCTCTCGAGCCCCGAACAAGGACCTCCCATCAAATCCTTTTACCTCCGCAGCAATCTTGCAATCATATTCTGTTGTATCGTAATAAGTTATTAAGTCGATCCCGGCTTTTTTCTGGAGTAAAGTATCCCAGGTTGTTTCTACGTCATTTCCGAGCGGGCTGATGCACCCAAGGCCCGTAATGACCACGCGTTGATCCATTCTTTTCTCCTTCCTGCACGTAATTCAACCATTAAAAACGCGCTTAAATTAAAAATATTTTTCAGACACTAATAATATGAAAATCCGATCAAGACAAATTTAGGTGATATAACACCATGCCAGCTAAATGGAGGCGGCAACCAGTAAACAATAGTTCAGGTACCCAAATTCAAAGTTCTCGCAGCACCTAATACTTGTGGTGAGATCTCCTCCAATGAGTTTTTTGCTTGCCGGACATGGAGGCGATCGTGACCAACGATTATGCTGACTAACTCCTTTAAATTCGTAGGTCCAAAAATCGCATGCCGGGCTGGTTTCTGCCAGTCATCAGAGTTTAATCCATCTAATATCTCAAGCAGCTTCATCCGAGAAAGAATGAAGTCTTGCAATGCTTGCGGGCCATTTTGACAGTAGTAAAGTCTCTCTTCCGCCCATTTGTCAGAATCTATGCCTGGCAAGAAAGGATTATCATCTTCCAGCACTTTATTCACTCTGGGGGTATTAACTTCAGTGTCCACATCCCGCATATGACAGATAATCTCTGTGAAATTCCATTCGCCTGGTTCGGGATGTTCTTGCCAGCTGACAGTTTCTAAATCTCTTGCAAATGAGTTCAGGACAGCTGGAGTAGCCCTGAGGACCGCTTGCATGGCTTCAACCTGGCTGAAATCTGGTTCGTGGATTTCAAGGGGAGTGGCATCTATCCAGGGGAGTAAATCCTCTAAATTTCCATATCCTTTGGAGTTATCAAACTCACTTTCGATTACTTGCTCGCCATTGGTAACCCAGAATGTACCAATGCCAAGCTTTTGAGCGGGAACTATATCGTGCTCGATATTATCCCCAACCATGACCACGGGTCCTTCGGGCCAACCGAGTAAAGACAGCGTCTCAGTAAAAAACGCCGGATTGGGTTTGGCAAAATACGAAGTTTCATAGGAAGGGATCAAACTAAATGGATACTGGCCTGGAGACAAACCTGCCCATTCCAGCCGCTGAAGGATGGCAGTGAGTGGAAATAGTGGATTTGTTGCTATGCCTACTGAGTAGCCCCGGCGGAATGCTTCCTTTACCATGCTGACAGCTTCAGGACGGAATTGGGTTAGTCTTTTTAGTCTCGGGAACACTTCTGAATAAAACGAATCGAAACGGTCAGTGAAATTTTGTGGGTCGAATCCTACTTTGGTGTAAAAAGCTCGATCAAAAACCTGTTTAAGTGACCGGTCAGGACGCTGATTTTCAAGCATTTCTTGGGTGGATGACAGGAGCGCCGGCAGCATTTCCTCCGGTGAAATGATATCAGCCAGGTGATCTCCCAGGGCTTGCAGGTAAGCTGGGATGAATGTATCCATGCTGTTTCCCAAACAAGTGTCGTCGAGATCAAGCAATAGAACCAGGGACATCAATCACTCCGTGAAAATGGGCGGCAAGGGATGGCATTCACCACAACCGATCTTTGGTTCGGCAACATCCCGGAGAGTTTTGCTGCAGTAAGCCTTCACCCGCACCACCTTTTTGATATAAGGGAACGGGCGCTCTACACTTCCTTCGAGAATCATATTGGAGCATGCATTAGCAAGTTGAATTTCTGGTACTGGACAGGAGAAACAGAGATCAGGAGTCCAATTTTGTGGGGGGGAGGCCGCCAATAACAAGCGACATTCCTCGTGATCGCGGCCTCGATAATAGTCCCCATAAAAATAGCTGCATTCTTTTCCCGCGGGTGTTTCCATGGATATATCCGTTAGACTCGGGTGATATAAGTGCCAGTGCGGGTATCGACGCGAATCACATCGCCTGCCTCGATGAAATTTGGCACCTGAACTTTTAGACCGGTTTCTGTTGTTACTTTCTTGTTTACCCCCGTTGCAGTATCTCCGCGAACAGCGACTTCTGCTTCAACCACATTCAAATCGACAGTGATCGGTAGCTCGATATCGATCGGTTCATTTTGATAAAATGTGAGCTTGATACTTAGATTCTCTATAAGATAATTGGCTGCTTCCCCAATCACCTCAGCTGGAATTGCCGGCTGCTCGAAGGTGTCCTGATCCATGAAGTGATAAAGGGACCCATCCGAGTAAAGGTATTCAACATTATGATATTCCAAATCCGCTTCCTGGACCCGATCGCTTGAGATAAATGATTTGTCGAGGATAGTTCCCGTGCGCAAATTTTTTGCTTTGATACGGATCGTGGCTTTTCCGCGACCTGGTTTATGATGCTCATACTCTAATACTTTGAAGAGCCCATTATCCAATTCAAAAGTAACGCCTTTTCGAAGCTCATTTACATCAATCATTTTTCATTCCTCATACTTTTTCAGAGAAGGTTCGCGGCAGGATTATAGCCCAGCGTAAGAGGCATGACAAGGGCGAGATGATTTGGCGAGCAGAAACTGCATGCCTTCCCACTTATGGTACACTAATCGGTGCCTAAATTCCAAGGCTCTGATCGAAAAGGTGGAAATGGATAAGCCAACAAGGAAAGTAATTTACTTTGAAGACGACAAAGATATGGTTGAGCTGGTACGGATAATCCTCGGTCGAGAGGGTTATCAAATAAATGGTGTTGCAGAGGGACACGCTGGCATTAAAGCTGTCCAGCAAGAGGCTCCAGACATAGTTTTGTTAGATCTTATGCTTCCCGATATGGATGGATGGGAGATCTACCAGCAGCTTAAGCACGATGATTCTACGGCAGACATCCCGGTAATCGTCATTACTGCCAAAGCCCAGAGCATCGATAAAGTATTGGGATTGGAGATCGCCAAAGTGGATGATTATATCTCCAAACCATTCACCCCCCAAGAACTGATTGAGAGGGTAGACAGGGTGATAACTGGCCGAAAAAACTGATCAGATGCGACATGATAAATTGGTGAGCATCCCTCAAAAACTCGAGGGATTTATGTTTTAATTAGTAAATAGATGAAGATTTTTCGAGGATCAATCCTGTTGAGATACCATCGGTTGGCTATTATTATTGCAATCCTGCTGGTCGTGATTCCACTGATTCCAGGCGAAATTGCGGCCAGAGCCCAGGAGGCTGAACCAAGTGGACCAGTTTACATCGTCCAAGAGGGTGATACTCTCTGGGATATTGCCCAAAGATTTGGGGTTCCTTGGGAGGATTTAGCCCAGGAGAACGAAATCAGTGATCCCGGTCAGCTTTCTGCTGGCGATGAATTGGTTATCCCTGGTTATGCTGGTGCCGCAGGTGTGCTGGTAACCACTCAGGTCCCTTTTGGTGAAAACCTGCGCAGTTTAAGCCGCCGTTATCATCTCCCCCAGGAATCGATCATCCGGCTAAATCACCTGACCAGCCCTGCAGAATTGTACCGGGGCTATGACCTGGTCATTCCAGAGAGTAATCAGGTAGACCTTTTGGTTGACCGGTTAGCCATATCGGGAGGTCAATCATTGCTCGAGCTGGCAATCACCAGCGGCATCAACCCTTGGGAGTTCGTGGTAGGGAATGAACTGGCAGGGACTTGGAGTGCAGTACCAGGAGATGTAATGCTTGTCCCCAACTTGGATTCTGTTAATGGTCCAGGGAGTTTACCAGGTGAGATTTCCGGCTTGCAGTTTTCCCCAAACCCGCTGATCCAAGGGGAAACCTCAGTTCTACATGTAACCTCATCCGAGGATATGGAGGCTGGTGGTTCGCTGATTGGAAACCAGCTAAACTTCTTCCCATACGAATCTGGAGAGTATGTGGCGCTGCAGGGAATCCACGCTTTAACAGAACCTGGCCTTTACCCGCTTACCATTGAGGGGGAGCTGGCCAATGGGGTGC
Organism: uncultured Anaerolineales bacterium; assembly: GCA_937968125.1. Taxonomy (GTDB): domain Bacteria; phylum Chloroflexota; class Anaerolineae; order Anaerolineales; family UBA4823; genus PFL25. The sequence continues at coordinate 43,646 of CALBUI010000046.1, forward strand.
CGTTTGGATTTTCGCAAAAAATCTTTGTTGAGGCTGGAGACTTTATCTTTGCTTCGCTGGAAGTCCCACCGGAGACGATTGATCCTGAAGTCACCAAACCCGAAGATAAAATCTGGTACAAGTTAGCCAAACCGGTAACAATGACTCGTTTCTGGAATGGAGTATTTCAAAGCCCAGTAGCGCCTGCACCTTGCGGCTATACTGATTTTTTCGGCAATCGCAGATCTTACAATGGCAGTCCTTATAACTTCTTCCATACAGGTCTTGATTTTTGCTACAACTACAACACCGACGTGAATGAGATTTATGCCCCCGCGGATGGGGTCGTGGTCTTCGCGGGACCTTTGATCGTCCGGGGGAATGCGGTTATGATCGATCATGGATTTGGTGTTTACAGTGGGTATATGCACCAGGAGGAGATCCTGGTTGAAGAGGGTGATCAGGTGGAAACTGGACAGGTCATTGGTATTGTAGGGGAGACTGGACGGGTAAATGGTCCTCACCTGCATTTTGAAATCTTTGCAGGTGGAGTTCAAGTCGATCCGTTAGACTGGCTCGAAAGATCGTTTCCTTAGCTGCTTTCACCTTCCTCAGAATCCAAATTATCATCAACCTCGAAATTCCCGGCATAATAGTCGTCCACAATTTCTTGAGCTGCTTCTTTTTGGTTTTCCGGAACCAATATCTGCACCTCACCGAGTGGTCCGAGGCTTAACCCTACAGCCTTACCAGCCCCTTCCTGGTTTAGAAAAACTTTAATCCCCTGCGCCTCTAGCAAATTGCGGACTAAACCGGCTTGAAGTTCGCCGGATACCTCCGTGACCACTACCCATTTATCATCCGTCATTTCAACTCCTTTTTTTAGCAGCAATTGTGATTACGACCTGCTGCGCCAATTTTATTCATAGAGTATAATTATAAGCTAGCAAATCAGCACGAACTTTAAATCTAATATCGGGGTTCAGGCTGATGTTTTTGCGAGGAAATTATGGTTATGGCAACACTGTCACTCCGGGAAGATTATTGGGAAACCTTTACTCTCCAGGAGCAGGACATCGAATTTATATACAATTATCTTTTAGATATTGAAACGCCTCTGACACCAAACGAGCTGGTCGTCGCTTTAGTTGAGGAACGGATTCGCCGGGAAATTGAAGATTTTGAGAATCAGCGCACCTCTGCTGGGGATCTCTACTCTCCCAGCGGTAGTTTCACTGAAAACCAGAAATTAATTTTTCCGGCTATGGCATGGCGCCAGGGAGAGGTGATTGGATCGCGGCAGGGAGTTAATCCTGATACTCCGAATTTAAAAGTGATCGCAGTCAAGTTCGAAAATGGCGAAGAGCGCGAATTTGCTAGTGAGCTCGCCGATCATGTTTTGAACGATCCGCCAGAAATTAGCCAAGAAGGTGAGCTGCTCAACGAGCAGTTCGTCATTGAGACATACAATGGTCAGTTGGTGGAAAGTTTGGAAGTGGGACTAACCGCGAATGAAGATTTTGTGCGCATTGCAGGTCGCTGGTTCCCGCGGGCTTTATTGGTAGACGTTAATCAAGGGCACCTAAACCTGGCTGAAGCAGTGCTAGATATGGCTGGGGGTGGCCCATTACGGACCCAATCATTGCTGGAACAAGTCGAGCTGCCTTCTTCAGAGAATCCGAAACTGGTTGAATTTTCGCTAGACCTCGGCTTAGAAGAGGATCCACGTTTTGATGAAGTAGGTCCAGCTGGCGAGGTTCTCTGGTATTTACAGCGTCTGGAACCAAAAGAGGTACTTGAGACACCCGTCTTCTTACGCTATCACGAGATCGAGCACGATCGCGATTTGATGACTGAGGAAATGCTCGCCTTGGAGCGAGACCTGGATGATGAACTTTCGCCAATCACATCGAATGGATCGCAGAGCGATGAAGTGGTGATCAGCTTGAATTTTCCTCACTGGAGGGTTGGTTCGTTACCCTTGTCTTCAAAACTCGACCACTTGTTCCCCACCGCATACGAAGCTCCGCGCATTCGTTTCATGCTCGAAGATCAAAAAAGTGGTGACACCTTTCCTGGATGGGTGGTGCGCGAGAAGCGCTATGTAATTGGTCTAAAAGATTGGTATGAAAGTCAGGGGCTGATACCGGGCAGCCAAGTACGCGTCCGGTTAGGAGATGATCCTGGGAAGGTAGTGGTATCGGCTGACTCACGCAGGTCGAGTAGAGAGTGGATTAGAACGGTTTTGATCGGTTCGGATGGTGGAACCGTTTTCGCGATGTTGAAACAAGTCGTTACGGCAGCCTTTGACGAGCGCATGGCGATCAAAGTCCCCGATGTCGAAGCTTTAGATTTGGTTTGGGAAAAATTACAGAAGGAGAGACCACCTTTTGAGCGAGTGGTGGTGGATATTGTCAGAGAATTAACCAAACTGAATCCGCAAGGACATGTCCATGCCAGTGAGTTGTACGCCGCGGTGAATGTAGTGCAAAGATGCCCGCCGGCCCCGATCCTGGCATTATTGGGTTCTCGACCCTGGTTTGTACATGTTGGCGACCTGCATTTCCGGTTTGATGATTCGGAACAAGGGTAATTGGCAGGAGATAATTTGCAGCTGATTGGCTCACTATTGGGTTAGTCAGGAGGAGTGAAGTGACGGAACTAAAGCGTTTTAGCTTGGTTAAACCCAACCTGCAGACGCGTTTTCATATCGATTTTGATTGGTGGGGTCAAAATGATCGCAATTGGCGAGTAGATTTATTCAGCTTCTTGTGTCCGGAACATCAAGAGGCGTTTGCGGGAGTTCGGGATGATAACCTGATCGATTGGGTTGATCCAGAGACGGCAGAAGTTCAACAGGTTGATGGCCTGCAGCACATATTGATCACCCATTGTGCCAAGCAATCCAGATTTATCGATGATAGAACCTCGCTGGTTGAATCAGCGTTCCGCTTGTTTTTATCAAATGGCAATACTCCCCTGACTCCGGTTGAACTTGCTGACCACCTGGGACGCTCTCCATCCGTGATCCTCCAGACTCTTTCTGGTCCCCGGGTATACAAAGGACTGCGCCCATGCCCGGAGTGTTGATAAAATATAGACATGCCCCCGTAGCTCAAAGGACAGAGCAGAGGTCTTCTAAACCTAAGGTTGTGGGTTCGAATCCCGCCGGGGGCGCCTCGGTGGGGGTATTGAGATCTACTCAAGAAGAGTATGAGAAAGTGTTGGTAGGTGATGTTCCTCATCCGATGGGATCTATGGAATTAGTTTGACAATTAATGGCTGAGCGCTGGAAATTACTGGCGCTATTTGGAGGTATGAAGTGATGATTGAGAGAGAAGGTTTGTTCGAATTCAAAGGACAGGGTGTAACGATTGTTGGTGAAGATATCAAGGTTGGAGATCAGGCCCCGGAGTTCAATGCCCTTACTAGAGATTGGACATGGATGCCAGCTTTGGAAAGTACCGATGGGAAAGTCCGAATAATTGGATCCTTGCCATCATTAAGCACCTCAGTATGCGATCGTGAGACGAAAAAGTTTAACGATGTATCAACATCATTGAGCGATGATATCGTAATTCTGATGGTTAGCATGGATCTGCCATTTACTCACGGTCATTGGTGTAATGGGGCAGGTGTCGAAGATGTAATTACCCTTTCCGATCATAAGAGTACAGATTTCGGCCCAAAGTATGGCGTATTGTTGAAAGAGATTAACATTTTCCGCAGGGCTGTGTTTGTTACTGACCGGAGCGCCAAAGTAGTATATGTTGAATATTTACCGGTGCTTGGAGACGAACCTGATTACGAGGCTGTTCTCGAAGCAGCCCGCAACGCTTTGGATGCTAATTGAAAGTAGGAGTTTGAACGATGGATGAGCTGGAACTACAATCAGAACCCTTACAGCCTCGCTGGTACAGCACTGAAGAGATCGAATCTTTGTCAGAAGGCGCAAACCGTTGGAGGAATGGTGTCCGTTCACCAATCTGGCGTCCAGCCACAGATCTATACGAGACAACGGATTCGATTATCATCAGAGTGGAGATAGCCGGGATGCGAGAAGAGGACTTCTCTGTCTCGCTGACTGGAAACCAGCTGTCGATTCGTGGAAACCGGACGGATATCCACGAGCGCCGTGCATATCACCAGATGGAAATATTCTTTGGAGAATTTCTAACTGAAGTGGAACTCCCTGGACCAGTGGTCTCTGATGAGGTTAGTGCGGAATATGTCGCCGGATTTTTGCGATTGGTATTTCCGAAAGAAAAACCAACAAAGATAGATATCACTGAGTAAACGGTATAAACAATGCCCGCATCGCGCTGGAACCAAAGCATTATAGACCTGTTGAGCTGGTTTGATGATTTAGACGAACTCCAACAGGAACTGTTTTTAAGACCGATCACACCTCGCGTCTTGGACAAAGATGAACAGGATCAAAGTGAGATCTTAGACGAGGCGGAGCTCTTCGATCAGATTCCGCCAGAACTGCCCATCCTGCCCTTGCGAGGTGTCGTGGTCTACCCGCAGACGGCAGTTCCACTGACAATTGGGCAGCCGCGCTCAATTCGCCTGGTTGATGATGTGATGGCTGGGGAAGACCGGCTGATCGGTTTGGTCGCTTCTAAAGATCCGGAGCTTGATATGCCGGCACCTGATGACCTCTACACCGTCGGCACGGTTGCCATTGTACATCGCCTCTTCCGGGCTCCAGATGGCACTATTCGATTGCTAGTGCAGGGTCTAGCGCGCTTTCATTTAGGGGAATTCGTCCATTTAGATCCATACCTCAAAGCAAAAATCGAGTTATTCCCTGAATCAATGGAAGACGATCTCGAAGTTGAGGCGTTAGCAAGGAATGCACGCGATCAGTTCGAGCACATCGCCGAGATGATCCCATCCATCCCTCGTGAACTGGTTACTTCAGTGGTTGGCTTGGAAGATCCCTTACAAACGATTTATACCATTGCCAATTTCCAACGTATGGATTTGAACGATGCCCAGGAGCTCCTTGAGCTGGATCCGGTGCTTGAGAAGTTGAAGAAACTGGTCACAATTCTCACCCACGAAGTCGAAATGCTGGAAATTGGTCAAAAAATCCAAAACGAGGCTCGCTCTGAGATTGACAAAGTCCAACGTGAATACTTCCTCCGGGAACAATTAAAGGCCATTCAGCGTGAATTGGGTGAAGAAGACGAACAGGCCTTAGAGACAGAGGAATTCCGGCAAAAGATCGAAAAAGCGGAGATGCCTGAAGAAGCTGAGAAGATGGCCCGCCGGGAACTCGACCGGCTGTCAAGACTTCCCACAGCAGCAGCTGAATATGGCGTCATCCGAACTTACCTGGATTGGTTGGTTTCACTACCCTGGTCTGTGGCCACCAAAGACGATCTGGACATCTCCCGGGCACGCAAGGTATTAGACCAGGATCATTATGGCCTGCAGGATGTCAAAGAGCGCATTCTTGAATACCTGGCTGTGCGGAAGCTGAAACTTGAACGACAGGGGGAATTTGAAGAAGAGGAAACTGTCGATGCCATCCGCAGGGTGCGCGAGGGGGTGATCCTGTGCTTTGTTGGACCTCCTGGTGTCGGGAAGACCTCCCTTGGACAGTCGATCGCTCGCGCCATGGGGCGAAAATTCATCCGTATCTCGTTAGGCGGCGTGCGAGATGAGGCTGAAATACGTGGACACCGGCGAACTTACATAGGAGCCATGCCCGGTCGGATATTACAGGCCATCCGCCGGGTGGAAAGCAGGAATCCAGTCTTCATGCTCGACGAAGTGGACAAGCTGACTTACGATTTTCACGGGGATCCGGCTTCAGCTTTGTTAGAAGTGCTCGATCCTGAACAGAATGTTGAGTTTCGGGATCACTATCTTGAGGTCGGGTTTGACTTATCCCAGGTGATGTTCATCACGACTGCCAACCTTTTGGAACCAATTCCTGCTCCACTGCGCGATCGGATGGAAATCATTATGCTTTCCGGGTACACCGAGAATGAAAAGATTGAAATCGCGAATGGTTATTTAATTCCCCGCCAGCTGCGTGAGAATGGTTTACGCCCGAAGGAAGTGGTTTTCACCCGACCGGCCTTGCAGAAAATAATTCGTTCTTATACACGCGAAGCCGGAGTGCGCAACCTGGAAAGGGAAATTGGTGCGGTAAACCGGAAGGTGGTCACCCGCATTGCAGAGGGGAAAAAGAAGAAGGTTAAAATCAATCCCAAATTGGTACGCGATTTTTTGGGGCGACCGGTTTTCTTTGGCAATGAGGAAGTAGCAGAGCGTACCGCATTACCCGGTGTAGCGACTGGATTGGCATACACACCAACAGGCGGGGATATATTATTCATTGAAGCCACGGGAATGCCGGGCAGCAAGGGCTTCCAATTGACTGGTTCTCTGGGTGATGTTATGCAGGAGTCGGCCAGGGCAGCCCTTTCATATGTTCGCTCTCGAGCAGAGGATTACTCATTAAAACCATCCTTCTTCGATGAAACCGATATCCACCTGCACGTTCCCAGTGGAGCTCAACCAAAGGATGGGCCCTCCGCGGGTGTCACGATGGCAACAGCATTGGTGTCTTTGATCTCTAAACAGCCCGTCAGTGCTGATGTCGGCATGACCGGTGAGATCACCCTGCGCGGCCAAGTCTTACCTGTGGGTGGGATTAAAGAGAAAGTATTAGCTGCTCACCGCAGTGGATTGAAAACCGTCATCCTGCCTCAGCGCAATGAGGCTGATTTAGAGGACCTCCCGAAGGAAGTGCGTAAAGGAATGAATTTTGTTTTTGTTGACACTGTCGACCAGGTGATCAGCAGCGCATTGACATCCACAACGAAGAAATCCTCCAAGAAAAGGAAACCTGAGAAAAACAGCGGGGATTAAGATCATGCCGAAATTGATGGTGATTGAAGATGATGCGAATATGTTCTCCTTGCTCCAAATGCTGTTGGAGTTTGAGGGATACGAGGTCGTTTTGTGGGAAGGGGGAGAGCAGGTTCAGGACACGGTCGATTCACTTTGCCAGGAAAAACCCGATCTGATATTAATGGATGTGCACCTTCGCCATCTAAATGGTATTGATGTGCTGGAATCCCTGCGCAAAGAACCAGAATTAGACGGGGTTAAAGTTTTGATCGCTTCGGGAGTAGATATGACCGGCCGCAGCCTCCAGGCTGGGGCAGATGGGTTCATCCTTAAACCTTTCATGCCGGATGAACTAATTGAGAAAATAAAAAATACGTTAGGATAGAGAGAAAATAGTGGCAAAAAAACCTTCACGCGGCTCAATGAAATGGCGAACGATGGATTTACACCTCCATACACCCGCCTCGGTAGATTACCAGCAGCCGGGCGTGACATATTTAGAAATACTACAAAGGGCTGAAGCGCGAGGCTTGGATATCATCGCCTTCACCGATCATAATACGATCTCCGGCTATCGCCGGATGATGGATGAGGTTGAACGACTGGAGTTCTTGGAAAATTCTGGACGCTTATTAGCTGAAGAACAACTTCAACTGAAGGAATACCGCAGGTTGTTCAGTAAGATATTGGTCCTCCCTGGATTCGAATTCACTGCAACCTTCGGTTTTCATATTTTGGGAATTTTTCCTGAGGATAAACCCATTCGCGAGATCGAGCACATTCTCCTTAATTTAAACATTCCTGCTGAACAGCTTGATTATGGTTCAGATACGGTGGGCGCCTCAACGGATGTGATTGGCGCCTATCAAGCCATCGCCGAGGCAGGTGGATTGGCCATCGCGGCCCATGCAAATTCCAATCACGGAGTTGCAATGCGGGGATTTACTTTTGGCGGGCAAACCAGGATTGCATATACTCAAGATGCCAATTTGTATGCCTTGGAAGTGACTGATCTCGAGAAGAAGGGACGTCGCACAACTGCTGCCTTCTTCAGTGGGACTAAGCCAGAATACCCCCGGCGAATGCACTGCATCCAGGGATCTGACGCGCACCGTTTGACGAAGGACGAGAAAAGAAAAGGCAATCTCGGGATTGGAGATCGACCCACCGATGTATTAATCCCGGAAGTAAGTTTTAAAGCCTTGAAAGATCTTTTCTCCAGCAATGATTTCTCACGAGCCCGCCCCCATAGATTGAAAGCTGAGCCGGCCTACGATTTCATTCGGTCAGCTAGGGAAGAAGGGGCGAACATCGTCCAGGATTTTCACGAGAGTACCTCCATCCGGGGAGGCCGCTTATATGCGGTCGTTGCCGATATTAGCGCTTTCGCCAATACCAATGGGGGAACCCTCTTCTTAGGTCTTAACGCTGATCCGAACAAGGCTATCACGGGGATCTCAAAACCCAACCAGGCAATCACCCAACTTGAGAAGGAAATTGGCAACCGGATTAGCCCACACCTGCACTGCACGATCGATTCTCACAAGACAGGCGGGAAGACGATTCTCCGGGTGCTGGTTCCGCGCGGAGATGATCCACCTTACGTGGTGGATGATTACAAGATTTATGTGCGTACTGAATCAGAGACCAGTCAGGCAGTCCGAGACGAGTTAGTCAGCCTTGTCCGCCGGGGAAAGAACAATATTGCTCCACATTCCAGTAAGGCTGAAGATACAACTGATGAAAAAGAGATCAAAACTCCTGTATTGCCTGCGGAAGAGGATGTTGATCTGGCGCCGCGTACCGGAGTGGAAGTGGTTGGTGTTGAAGAGCGGGACGGCGGTAGTTTCTACACCGTGCGCGACCTGCGAAATGGGAATATGGTCAAGAATGTAACTTTAAAATCAGCCCGACGACTTTGGCATTATGCCCTGACCCAATATGCTCGTTTACCATCAGACATCGAAAAAGCTGATATCCAATGGCAGGGTGATTTTGGGTTACTCCATCAAGGCAAACAAGGTAAACGACCCAATTATGATTTGATCCAGCGAACTCCTCAAGGCTATCGATACTTTTTTGGGGTGACGGACGATGGCATCCACGGTCCTTGGAAAAAACCGGTCGGTCAGGAAGAGGAATGATCGCGTCGGTCAAGATCCGTCCTTTCCGACAACCTGACGATTATGAAGCAGTTATCGAATTGTGGGATCAATCGGGTCCAGGTGTACGTATGGGGAGGTCGGATACATTAGATGAAATCTCCAAGAAGTTAAGCAAAGATCCCGAACTTTTTCTTGTTGCAGAATATAATGGGAAAGTCATTGGGGCGGTAATCGGTGGCTTTGATGGCCGGCGGGGTTTGATTTACCACCTGGCAGTATCAGAAAGATATCGCGAGCAGGGGATTGGCAATGAGTTGATGTCGATCTTAGAAGATGGCTTACGGGATAAGGGCTGCCTGCGTTCGTATTTGCTTATTACAAAAGATAACCCAGCCATCAAGTTTTATGAGAAGCAGGGCTGGCAGTTGTTGGATTTGTACGCTTTAGGAAAAGACCTGCAATAAGTACGATGGAGACAATCTTTGCGCATAGGTATCATAACCGTATCTGATCGATCTGCTCGAGGTGAACGTGCCGATCTCTCCGGACCAGCCATTGAGGAACTGATCCTCGCTCAAGGCTGGGAGGTTAGTCAAATGGATATCGTCCCGGATGAGCTGGAAGATCTCATTGATATCCTGAGTTCCTGGGCTGATTCTGGTGAATTGGATATCATTCTAACCACCGGCGGGACTGGATTCAGCCCGCGGGATATCACCCCTGAAGCTACCATGCAGGTCGTCGAACGGGAAACTCCAGGATTGACCGAAGCCATGCGGGCTGCCAGCCTCAGTGTTACCCCGCACGCTATGATGTCTCGAGCAGCGGCAGGAATCCGACGGCGTACATTGATCGTGAATCTACCCGGCAGTCCGAGAGGGGCGGTTGAGAATTTAAATGTCATCCTGCCAGTTTTTGAACATGGAGTTGCCTTGTTATCTGATGATCCGGGTGCAGAAGCCGGTCATCGGAAAGTTTGAACCTAATCGCTAAAGGATCAATTCTTGAGAGAATTACGCAGTGAAGAATATCCTGATCCTCCAGAGGAGCATTCACAGCGGGGAGGATTAAAAAGATTCGCTAGGGACATTCTTGAGATTTCCCTGATATCTTTGTTTTTGTTCGTCAGTATTAACACGTTATCAGCCCGCATTCGGATTGAATCAGTCAGCATGGAGCCCACGCTGTATGCGGGAAATTTCGTCGTGGTAAGCAAACTGGCTTACCAGTTTACTGGACCCAGCCGGGGGGATATCATTGTCTTTCACTATCCACCAAATCCCGAACAGGATCCGTATATCAAGCGGATTATTGGTCTCCCTGGAGATCAAGTAATTGTGGAGGAGGATGATGTCCTGATCAATGGCGTCCGCATTGCAGAACCTTACCTGGATTCCCCGACCCGCCAGGGAGGAGAATGGACGATCCCACAAGACTCACTCTTTGTGATGGGTGATAATCGCAACAACTCTTCTGATTCACGGTCCTGGGGTGTGGTGCCGGTGGAAAATGTGATCGGCAAAGCCCTGGTAGTCTATTGGCCTCCCAATAAATGGGAGCTCCTTGGCAGCTCCTACGCTATTGCAGCAGAACCCTAGTTAGTTTCCAGTATCCGGCGGGCGATAACCATCCGCTGGACTTCGCTGGTGCCTTCTCCGATAGTCATCAAGCGCGTATCTCTATAAATTCTCTCAACCGGATATTCACGGCTGTAGCCATAGCCTCCCAGGATTTGGATCGCATTCCGGCAAACCTGTTCAGCCATCTCTGTCGCATTGAGCTTTGCCATTGAGGCTTCGACCGAAAAAGGCTGTCCCTGTCCTTTTAGCCAGGCTGCGTAATATATCATCAAACGGGCAGTCTGGATTTGTGTAGCTGCATCTGCCAGCATCCATTGGATGGCTTGATGGGATGTCAGCGGGGCGCCAAAAGTATGCCGCTCTTTGGCATAGCGCATCGCCTCTTCATAAGCCGCCTGGGCCAAACCAACTGATAGCGCACCAATTCCCACCCTTCCCCAATCCAGCACAACAAAGGTTTGTTGCAGCCCCTCACCTACCTGGCCCAACAGATAATTCCTTGGAACGCGAACATTTTCATAGGTCACCGGGTGAGTTGGACTGCCTTTTAATCCCATCTTCTTTTCCGGTGGACCGATGGACAGGCCGGGTGTGTCAATTGGCGTCACGATCAGGCTTAGTGATTGTGAGCCACCATTTGGATCAGTGCGCACAAGCGTGACAATGAAATCAGCAATACTGGCGTTCGTGATCCACATCTTGGTACCATTGATCACCCACTCGTCGTTTAACAGCTCCGCACTTGTGCGCACTCCACCTTTCAAGTCCGATCCGGCATCCGGTTCCGTCAGGGCAAGCGCGGCAAGTTTTCCCTCGCCTGTCGCGACCGGGGGTAAAAATCGCTCCTTAATCTCAACCTCACCGAATAAGGTCAATGGAGCACAACCCAGCCCATTATGGGCAGAGATTGACAAAGCAGTGCTGCCGCAACCCCAACCCAGTTCTTCGATCGCGATCGCTGCACTGATGGCATCTACCCCAGCCCCGCCATATTCTTCCTCTACATTCAAGCCGAGCAGCCCCATGGGTCCCATTTTATGAGTGGCCTGCCAGTTGAACTGAGCCTCCTCATCGACCATCTGGGCGTGTGGTTTGACCTCCTTAGATACGAAGTCATGGACAATTTCCTTCCATTTGCGTTGTTCTTCTGTCAAGTCGAAATCCATGCGTTTTCTCCGTCATTAATCGGTTTAACTGCGGCCGAAAAACACCAACAGACAAAGCAATGCAACTCCAATGCCAATAATGAGGGGAATGAGGACGATAGCAATAGTGTAAGCGCTGAACCAGGCGATATCTGAACGGCTGAAATCTGTTTCCTCCCCTGATTCAGCGAGTTGGGCTCCACAGCGCGGGCATACCTCAGTCCCCTCAATAAGCATTGCATTGCATTCTGGGCACCAATCAGGCATTGAACCTCCCTTATCAAGCAGCTTTTTTGATTGCGGTTATTGCCTCAGGATTTACCAATGAGGAGGTATCTCCTGGATCTAATCCTAGGTGGGCTGCGCGTACCATGCGGCGCATTACTTTCGCGTTGCGAGTTTTCGGTAGATCATCGATAAAGAGGATTCTTTCTGGGGTGAGTGGCTTGCCCAATGAAGATGCGATGGAATCTTTCAACTCTCCCCCCAATTCATCACCAGGTGGATAATCATCAATCAATACGCAGTAAACCACCAGCGCACTACCTTTGACCTCATGCGGGACTCCTATAGCCGCGGCTTCAACCACAGCGGGATGAGCGACTAGAATTGATTCTACTTCGGCAGGTCCCAATCGCTTTCCAGCGATTTTGATCGTATCGTCAGATCGACCTAGTATGTACCATTGTCCATCTGAATCGACCGCTGCAAAATCACCCTGAACCCACACGCCAGGCCAACGTGACCAATAGGTCTCTTCATAACGTTCCGCATCACCCCAAAAACCACGTGTCATGCCTATCCAGGGTGCCTTGATGACCAGCTCTCCGACCTGATCGCGCACCGAATTGCCCTCCTCATCGAATACATCCGCGGCAATCCCAGGGCAGGGAGCCGAAAAAGCGGTTGGTTTCAGGGGCAGCAGCGGGTTACCCATCACGATTCCCCCAGAGATCTCTGTGCCGCCGGAGTAATTGATAATGGGTCGTTCCCCTCCGCCGACTTTTTCGAACAGCCACATCCAGGGATCAGGGTTCCAGGGTTCACCGGTTGAGGCAAACAGCTTGATCGATGAAAGATCATGAGCTTTCAGGTGCTGATCTCCAGACGGCATCAGGGTCCTGATCAAAGTCGGCGAAATTCCAAGGGTGGTTATTTGGTGCTTCTCTACAAGCTGCCAAAGTTTTGCCGGACCGGGATAATCGGGTGCTCCATCGTATAACATAAATGTGCTGCCCAGGACCATCGCTCCAAAAACAAGCCATGGACCCATCATCCAACCCATGTCGGTCATCCAATAGAAACGCTGACCAGGGTGCAGATCAGTTCCGAAGGCCATATCCTGGGCGGCTTTGACCGGAAATCCGGCATGTGTGTGTACAGCACCTTTTGGACGACCGGTTGTTCCGGATGTATAAATTACCATCAGCACACTTTCAGCATCGATGGTCTCGGTCTCAGCCTGAGTCGATTGTACGTCAACCAGTTCGTGCCACCAATGGTCGCGCACTGGAGCCATATCTGTCTCTAGACCTACTCTATTGGTCACGATCATATGCTGCAAGGAAGGCACCGATTTTACAGCCTGGTCGGCGACCGGTTTCATCCCGATATTTCGCCCTCTACGCTGAAAACCATCGGCTGTAAATAGTGCCTTTGCCTGCGTATCGGCCAGCCGGGTGGCTACCGCACCGGATCCATAACCGGAGAATAATGGCAGGATGATCCCGCCGATCTTGGCGATCGCCAGCATGGCCACCACAATTTCACAGGTCATGGGCATGTATAAGCCGATCGCGTCACCAGGTCCCAGTCCCAAGCTGCGCAGCGCGTTCGCAGCCTGGTTGACCCTGCGAAAAAGTTCACCATAAGTGAAAGTGCACACTTCTCCGGTCTCATCCTCCGTGATAAGAGCGGGGCGGTGTTCGATCTCGCTGCCGATATATTTGTCCAGTAGATTATGGACGATATTCATTTTCCCCCCTACAACCCACTGCGGCCAGGCGATGCCTTTGGACAGGTCGAGGATATTCTGGTACGGAGTCTGAAATTGAATATCTAGATAGTTGAGTATTGCTTCAGTAAACCAGGCTATATCTGTCGTGGAGCGCTGCATTAAGGAATCAAAATCTGGGATATCCTCACGTTTCATGAACCGGGTCAGGTGAGCGTCGTCGATGTAATCGGCAGATGGCCGCCAGATAAATTCACCCCCAAAAGAATAATCCTCGCTCACCTTGCTGCCTCCAGGATGGTCAAATTAAATGTGATATTTACCCTGGAGTCGCCCTTTGTTGTTTTGCAAGGAAAATTTTGGTGAGTGTACATTTTGCGGACTTATGACATACTTATCAGCCGATCGCATTGAGCTTGTCCACCGCCCTTGAGGTGGAATTTACCCTCCTCAAGTAAATTATATCATTCTGCGAGTATTCAATTTGGGAATGGATTGATCGGAATCTATGGTCAGATTGAGAATTAGGAATTAGCGGAAACAGTTCAGGTAGATTTTTAAATCCTATGGGAGTGTTCGATTCTATTAGGGATTTTGAACGACAACTTCGATGAAGATTGGGTCGCCGAAAATTTCCCCCTGGGGATCAAATGCCTGCCATGCGCTGCGATGTACACCTGGCTCTTGTGGAGCGGTGAAGAGGATGTGGATTTCAGCCTGGGTCCCGCTGCGTGCGGGAAACAGGGCATATTCCGGTTGGTTAGTCATGCTGGGTCCAGCAATTAACCGCAAACTAAACCGGTCATCCCAATTGCATGAGCCGGAGTTTTCTACCAACCACCGTTTATCCAAAATTTCACCCTGGGCAACCAGGGTTCCATCTGGAATAGTAGTATCTTCGAGGTAAGTTAATCCCGCAGAGCAAGCCGGGGAGGGGGAGGGTTGCGGGGACGGTGTCCCGGGTTCGGCCTCGAATTCGGAGGCCGGTGTCTGGCTCGGGACATTTAACGGACTTTCTTTCGTCGGAGGACTATAAAGCGTGGGCGTAGTTTGACCAGCACAAGCAGACAGCAGAATGACGAGGAAAAATCCGATTAGAGGCGTATTTTTCACATTATCCGTGTTATTTCCTAATCCAGTTTGCTGTTGTCAGATGTTGAACAAATATTCTCGTCTTTAGGCTTCCAGCTCTTCTTCAGGAATTTCCAGCTCTTCGTCCTCAACGACCGCCATCGGCAGTATCCCGCTGAGGGTTTGCTGGCGAATCGCCAGGTCGATCTCTTCCATCATGTCCAGATTTTCACGCAAGAATCCTTTGGCATTTTCGCGACCCTGCCCGAGTCGGATGTCGCCATAAGAATAGAAAGAACCGCGTTTATCAATTAATCCTAATTCCACTGCCAGGTCGAGAATATCGCCGGATTTTGATATGCCTTCGTTGTACATGATGTCAAATTCAGCTGTCCTGAACGGCGGGGCGACTTTGTTCTTGACCACCCTTACGCGGGTCCGGTTACCGATGATCTCAGAACCTAGTTTTATCGATTGGATCCGGCGTACATCCAAGCGAACAGAAGAGTAGAATTTAAGTGCCATACCACCAGTGGTCGTCTCCGGATTACCGAACATAACCCCGATTTTCTGGCGCAGCTGGTTGGTGAAGACCACTGAAGTGTTAGTCTGTTTTATCGCTCCGGAAAGTTTTCGCAACGCCTGGGACATCAAACGGGCTTGCATACCCATCGGTGAATCGCCCATATCGCCTTCAATTTCAGCACGGGGGACCAGGGCTGCCACCGAATCGATGACAACGATATCGACTGCACCGGATCGCACCAGGGTCTCAGTGATCTCGAGGGCTTGTTCGCCCATATCGGGTTGGGAGATTAACAAACTATCTACATTAACCCCACAACGGGCAGCATAAGATGGATCTAAGGCATGTTCCATATCGATGAACGCACAGGTGCCGCCCAGGCTTTGCGCTTCCGCGACGATGTGCTGGCAGATGGTCGTTTTACCGGATGACTCAGGTCCATAAATTTCAGTAATCCGGCCACGTGGAATCCCTCCGGTTCCAAGGGCGATATCCAGTGATAGAGAACCTGTGGGAATGATGTCGACATCTAGCAGGTGAGATTCTCCAAGGCGCATGATCGTGCCGTCGCCATAACGCTTGGTAAGATCGCCGATAGCCTTGTCCAATGCAACCTGTCGGGATTCGTCAATTGCTTCAGGGGTGGGTGATTTCTTACGGGCCATTTAATAATTCTCCTCTAGAAGGGGACTTTTATTCAATTGGGATTGTATCTGGTAGTGGAGATTATCGCAATCCAATAGGTTGGAGGTTAATCTTAAATTGGTGCTTTGATCTCACCCCTAAGTTTAGCACAGATGTTCTGTTTGTCAAGGGGTCTGCGGGGGATCAAAATCGGCCCCCGGCAGGGGTGGCGCCTCATTGGTAAACCCGCTGCGACCGCGAAATGTAAAGTATGTCACCAGGCCAGGATAGATGTCAATCTCTCGCCGATAAATTCTGGAAAGATAGTTGATTTGGATCTCGTATCGCCCCGCTGGTAAATCACTAATCACTAAATTTTCCAGGTAATATGGATCGGAATTGATTGTGCCCCCATGGTAAGAATTCGCGCGCCAGAACTGCTCACTTTCCGGTGGTCTCACGATCACCAACTGACCTTTGACTTTTCTTCCCCCGGTGTTCATCACCCGCCCGGCTAACAGCCCCCATCCTTGAGGCGGCACTAACCATAATTCCGGATTTCGGGTGGAGAAAAATCCCTGTCCAGACTCGTCCAGGCGGACTTCAAAGTGCAGGTGTGGGCCAGAGGTCGCCCCAGTCTTGCCGCTGAGACCGAGTAAATCGCCGGCTTCAACTTGTTGATCCTTTTCCACAAATACCTGATCGAGGTGAGCGTAAACGGTGTAGACGAGTGCGCCCTGATAACCGAAACTGTGCCGGATCATGACAGCATTACCATAAGGATCATCTGGATCATATCTCCCGGCAAACAATCCATATCCCGCCCAGGTCACTTTTCCCGGCCCGGCCGCGATGATCGGAGTTCCGACCGGAATTTTTATATCCATCCCGCTGTGGACCACATCTTCAAAGAAGGAACCGCCGTAGCGGTAATCTTCCACCGGCCAGCCAGTTTCGTTAACTGCATATGGGCGGGAGAAATAGAAATGATCAAATGGGGTCAGCGCCAAAGGAACTGGATATAAGGGTGGTCGCCAGCCTGATACCATTTCCTGGTTGGGAGCAGAAAATTCAATCTCTAATGGTTCAAGCGCGGATACAGGGACGGGATTTTCTGATTTGACTGCAATTTCTTGGAGGGGTTTTTTTACCTTGATGCTTTCCTGAACCTTGGGCGCCGGAATAGGAACGCTTACCACAGGTGTTGAAGTTGCTGGAGGTTGGGTGGCGGTCGGGGGGAGGGCAGTTGCCGTTGGTACTTGTGTAGCGGTGGGTTCAGGAGCCTGGCAAGCTGCACAGATCAACAGGATGATGGTTAATAACCATACAGTATTTGGAACTCTTCGCCGGGTAATCATGGCGCGGGGGGCCAACTCGGGGTCCGGGTTGGCGTTAATGTTGGTGGCAGGATTGGGGTGGGCGTGACCAGGTATTCTGCTGGGTAAAGATCGTTCATCGCACCCTGCCAGGATTTATCAGCAGGGATGACAAATTCGTTGAAACGGGCAGCGAAGAATGCCGACTGCCAGGTGGGTAAGGCTGGCAAGCGCTGCCAGCCAAGTGCCTGGGCGATCTCAGTGAAATCTACCCAATATCCAGCCGGATTTCCTAACCCCATCTCCCCACCTTGCTCGTAAAAGAGGGGGTCACCGGTGTAGCGCGCATTAAATACCCAGGGCACAGCCAACAAAGGTTTCCCCTGAGAACCGTTTTGGAAGCGCGCCTTTACATAGACCCGCCAAAAAGTTTCATGACCATAAATCTCTGGCACTATCGCCAACCAGCCTCCGTTCATCGGCAAAGTATCAAAGGCAAACGCCCGGCCGGTATACAGCCAGTCATTTCCCA
>CALBUI010000047.1 GCA_937968125.1 uncultured Anaerolineales bacterium
TGATAAACAGCCTCGAATTGGTAGACAAGCGTCTTGATGAGATCAGAATTGCCATCTCCGGAGCTGGGGCATCTGCGATATCTTGTGCAGAATTAGCAGTCAGGTTGGGTGTAAAACGAGAGAACATTTTAATGGTTGACAGCCAGGGGGTGATCACAACAGATAGGATCGATAGTCTGAATAAATATAAACGCCGGTTCGCAGTAGATACTGATGCAATAACATTGGCGGATGCCGTTATGGGAGCGGATGTATTTTACGGCCTTTCGGTTGCTGACGTGCTGACACCTGATATGGTGAAGACAATGGCAGACCAGCCGATCATATTCGCCATGGCAAATCCCGATCCTGAGATTAAATATGAGCTGGCTAAAGAAGCCAGACCTGAGGCAATTGTCGCAACGGGACGATCTGATTTTCCGAACCAGGTTAACAATGTTTTGGGATTTCCGTTTATTTTCAGAGGCGCCTTGGACGTACGAGCCCGGGCGATAAATGAGGAAATGAAGGTTGCGGCTGCCCATTCTCTGGCGGCATTGACAAAGGAAGATGTGCCAGACAGTGTATTAAGTGCCTATGGTCTTGAAAGTTTGAAGTTTGGTCCAGAATATATCATCCCGAAGCCGCTAGATCCCAGGGTGATGATTTGGGAATCGCCTGCAGTTGCAGAGGCAGCCATGGAGAGTGGCGCTGCCAGGAAGGAAGTTGACCTTGACGAATATAAGCAGCAGCTGACTTTCCGGCAGGGGGTTGGCCAGCAGATCAGGTATTACATCATGAATAAGGCCAGGTCATCAGCTAAGAAGAAAAGAATTGTTTTTGCAGAAGGTGAAGAATCAAGAATTATTCGCGCGGCAGCCCAGGTCCATGAGGACGGAATTGGACAGCCGATTCTTGTTGGCCGACCGGAGGTGATACTCGATAAGATAAACAGCTTGGGAATCGAATATGAGCCAGAGATAATTTATCCTGAGGAGTTCGAGTGTATTGACCAATATGCAGAAGCATATCACCAATTGCGAAAGCGGAAAGGGGTGGGTTTGACGGATGCACTTAAATCAGTGAAACGTCCAAATGTGTTCGGTCCGATGATGGTCAAGATGAAAGATGCAGATGCATTTGTTTCTGGATTAACTTATGATTATCCGGAAGTCATCCGGCCTGCACTTCAGATTCACCATACGCATCCGGATGCCAAGCGAGCTGCGGGGGTGTATATCATGATCGTGGGCAAAAAAGTATTCTTGTTTACGGATGCAACTGTTAATATAGATCCTTCCGCAGAAGATCTGGCAGAGATTGCCTGCCTGGCAGCGAATTATGCCCGACAGTTAGGCCTTGAGCCGCGGGTGGCGTTGCTTTCTTTCTCGAACTTTGGTTCAACGCCGCATCCGCTGTCCGAGAAAGTAAATCAAGCTGTGAGGATTCTCCGTGAAAAATGCCCAGATTTTGCATTTGATGGAGAAATGCAGGCTGATACAGCGGTCATTTCTGAGATAGTTGAGAATCGCTATCCATTCAGCCAGGTAAAAGATGCGAATGTACTTGTGTTTCCATCATTGGAAGCAGCCAATATTGCCTATAAGCTATTAGCCCGGTTGGGAAATGCCCAGGCTATTGGCCCGATATTGCTGGGAGTTGGTGCGCCGGTGCATGTGCTTCAGACTGGAGATGAGGTGCGCGATATTGTTAACATAGCCGCGGTGGCAGTCATGGATGCCATCAGCCGAGAATCAGACTAAATATTTGAATAGTTTTGGTTTAAGATTTTATATTTGTCTGATTTGGTAATTCGATCAAATTGGGAATAGAAAAGAAACGGTCGAATTCAGGATTCCATCCTTGTGGAATGAACTCTCCTGAGGCGCGCTCCTGCACGTAATTTCCTTGATAATTACCCAGAAGGATTGCTCTCAGCGCTTCAATTAATGCTTCGATTTCGTCTGAAGAATTATACAGACCAAAGGATGCTCGAACCATTCCAGGCATATTCGAACGATCGCCTCCCATCATCTGGTTGCGAACTTCCAACTCGTTTTCTTTATCAACCTTTAATAAGTGGAGAACATATGGGTGGGCACAAAAACACCCACTACGAACTCCAATTCCAAATTCATGCCCCAGGATTGCTGCCACAAGGAAATGAGAGATTCCTTGGAGATTGAAAGGAATCACGCCTAATCTTTCTGCTGAGCGATCTGGATCGAAATCCCCGATAACTGAAATTTCAGGAAACATGGCGAGCTGTTCCAAAGCAAATGAGGTGAGTTGTGCTTCGTGATCAGCAACTGCCTGTATTCCTACTGCCTCCAATTGATATATCGCCGCTGCTAAAGCGATAGCACCAATTGTATTTGGACTGCCAGCTTCATCTCGATCAGGTGGGGAAGCCCAAATAACTTCATCAAGGGTTACGATCTCGACGGTGCCTCCACCTGTTAAATCGGGATCTCCGCTTGCGAATATTTCTTGTGGGCCAACCAGGGCACCAATCCCAAATGGTGCATAGAGCTTGTGGGCGGAGATGGTAATGAAATCAAGATGAGCTGGATCGTCAGCAGGGAGCATATCTACTTTACGGTGGGGAGCAAGTTGAGCGCAATCCACGACAATCTTGGCTCCGACATGGTGGGCTTTTTCTGCCAATTCATAATACGGATTTATAAAGCCGGTCACATTGGAGGCACCAGTAATCGCAACCAAAGCGACCCGGTCTGAATAATGCTGCAGTAATTCATCGAAATTATTTATGTCCAGACGCCCGTCCTCAGTTAGTTTGACATGGACTACATCGACAGCAGCCCTCCAAGGTAAGTCATTAGAGTGATGCTCCATACCACTCGTGATAACGAGGTTTCGTTGCTCGGTAAATGGGTATCGCCTGGCGAGCTTATTGATCGCTTCCGTTGTGTTTTTTCCAAATATACAAGTGTGGGTATTTGGGTCCGCACTCACAAATCTTAAAACAGCCTGGCGGGAAACTTCATATGCATGAGTCGAGAGCTGGCTTTTGTAACCTGTTCCACGATGAACACTACTGTAATAGTCCATAAATTGAACAACAGCATTTTTTACAGCCTTGAATGGCGGTGTAGAGGCCGCGTTATCAAAGTTTATGTACTTCCGTTGCCTGCCATTGAGGAGGGGAATTTCGGTGTTTATACCGGTAAACAATGACCCATACCCGTCTTGTGGCGAGTTGAGTTGCATTAAACAACCTCCGATGAGGAAAGATGAGTGATCACCAAATCACGGATTAAAATGCTAGCCTGGAGATTTGGGATACCAGTAAACATGAGAAGGTGGGGAATTTGGAGAAAAATACTTGCATTAATGCCAAAATTAGTATATACTGTGTCTAATTGTGGGAGAAAGTGGATCGAAGTGGAGCGCCGGGTAATCCGGCGTTCATACATTAAGGGCAAATTAGAACATATGTTTCTGGGTCGGTATCACCACACTATTGATGGAAAAGGACGTTTGACTGTCCCGGCTCGGTATCGAGACCTTCTCGCTGCTGAGGGTGCATACCTTACCCAGGGATTCGATAACAATATTAATGTCTATCCACCGAAAGTTTTCGATCGGATCTTCAACCGGGTTAACAACCTCAACATGACGGATCCGAGTGCTCGATTACTTAGACGGTTGATGTTCTCCAACGCAGAACTTGTCGCTCTAGATAAAACAGGCCGAATATTGATCCCACAGTTTTTGCGTGAA
>CALBUI010000048.1 GCA_937968125.1 uncultured Anaerolineales bacterium
ATCATCCAGATCGCTGATATCAGCGGCTATACTGCCTTCCTGAATGAATCCGAGCTGGAGCACGCTCAGGATACCCTGCAGTCCCTGCTGGAAGTGCTGATCGAGAACACACACCTGCCGCTGGTCATCTCCCGGCTGGAAGGGGATGCGGTGATCAGCTATGCCACGGAAGGCAGCTTCTTAAATAGCGCCTCCGTGCTGGAGATGGTGGAGAGCAGCTACATCGCTTTCCGCCGGGCGCTCGAATTGATGATCCTCAATACCACCTGCACCTGCAACGCCTGTCAGAACATCCCCAACCTGGACTTGAAATTCTTCCTCCATTATGGCTCATTTGGTTTGCAGCAGCTGCCGGCTTACACCGAGCTGATTGGGGCAGATGTCAATACCGCCCACCGTCTCACCAAGAATAATGTCCGAGCGGAAACCGGCTTCGAAGCTTATGCCCTGTTCACTAGGGCGGCGGTCGAGGCGCTGGGCATCCAGGAGATCACCGTGGACATGGTTCAGCTGCAAGAAACCTACGAGCACATCGGGACAGTGGATATCTACGTCAAGGATATGCACCAGGTATGGGAGCAAGGTCGCGAGGAAACACGCTTGATCGTCAGCGAGGAGGAGGCTCTCGTCGTGCTGGAGTTTGATTTCCCGGTATCCCAGGTGCAGCTGTGGGACTACCTGCTGGAACCGGAAATGCGGGCGCTCTTTACCAATTCAGATAATGCGGTGGCGGAGAATACCCATCATGGCCGGGTTGGGGAGGGCGCGGTGTATTACTGCGCCCATGGATCGCTGACCGTCAAGCAAACTATCGTCGACTGGCAGCCATTCGAGACGCATACCACTTACGACCTGGGAACATTTGGGCTGCCCACCTACGTCACTTATAGGCTTTCGGAAACGGAAAACGGCTCCCACCTGAAGCTGATCAACGGCCCAATCCAGTCGCAGAATCCTCTAAAGCGTTGGGCGGGAAACCTGTTTATCAAGTTCGCATTGAAGACATTGGGGCACATAGGACCGGACAAACTGCGCCAGAAGATGGAAGAGGATATCGCCCAGGGAAAGCTGCTCACGCCTCAGGAAACCGAGATCGACACCCAGGCGATCGGAGATTCGATCCGGGCTGCGCTGGCGGAGGTGAAAGAACAGGGGTAGAAATTAGAGATTTCCCAACATGGAAAAATTAACCCTCACCTCGATCCAGGCGCCAAATCAAGACTGGATCGCGGCTGCACTGGCAGGCTACTTGAGTTTGAAGATGGAGATGCCCTGCGAGTTCATAGCAGATCCACCCTGGCAGGATCGGGAACACATGATAGACAGCGGGCAGATTAATATGGGTTGGATCTGCGGTATGCCTTACGTGCGGAAGATCGACCGGGATAGCGTGCAGATCGAGCTTTTAGCCGCGCCTGTGATGAGTAATGCACGCTATCATGACAGGCCGATTTATTTTTCCGATGTAATCGTGAGCTGGGAGAGCAATTTCAGGTCATTCGAGGATTTACGCGGGAGAAAGTGGGCGTATAACGAGCCGAACTCCCACTCGGGGTACAACCTGACGAGATACATGCTGGCGGAAATGAGTGAGTTTGAAGGATTTTTTGGGGATGCCACTGAGGCTGGCAGCCACCAGGCAGCCCTGCAGATGCTGTTGGAAGGGAAAATCGATGGGACGTCAATTGACAGCACAGTGCTCGAAATTGAGCTGAAAAACAGGCCAGATATATCGAAAAAAATACGGACGATTAAGACCTGGGGACCCAGCCCGATCCCACCGTTAGTGATCCATAAGCAGGTGCCCGCAAAAATGCGGGACAAAATCCGCGGGTTGTTGCTGGGAATGGAATCTGACGTGAAAGGCCAAGCAGTTCTGGCAGACCTGGGGATGAAACGTTTCACACGAGTGAGCGATGGAGATTATGACCCGATCCGGGTGATGGCTCTCAAGGCGCGGCGAGTGCGGTTCGAGAAAACATAATCTACTGTAATTAGTTCCATTCACCACTTCAGAAGACCGCGATCGACACCCAGCCGATCGGCAATTCGATCAGGGCCGCCTTGGCAGATGTTGAAGAAAAAATTGACAGAGGAGTGGAAAACGAATTTTCGTACGATTCCTTTCCTGGGTGCTCCCAGCAACATAGCTCAAAGTCGGTTACGCTGAATCATTCGTGGACCAGTCTGAAACCTGGAGTGACGGAACTGGGTCTAGGGACAGGTGACGCTGCTGGAATTGCAATCTCTGAGATGTAATGCCAGGCGGGGGTGGGAAAATGTGATCGCGATGACAACAGGAAGCGCTTATATTTGATAATTTTTGTCATGATATAATCGCTGACATTCTTATCCTGATCGTGCGAGAATCCCGATCCCCGTTTTAGCTTCCTTGAATATCATCTCAATATCACAGATCGCATTCTCGGGGGTAGTTGGCAGCTGATCGATTCTCCAGCTGAGCGCATTCCAAACCTCATTAATAGCTGGCTCTTTTCTGACTGGTTTTAAACTTGATATACAGTGGATCTACCTTGGAGAGATTAATGAATTGCCCAAACTGTCAGACTCCAAATCCAGAGGAACACAATTTTTGCCTGCACTGCGGATTCCTTCTCAGGCGGAACTGTCCACGTTGCAATTTCGAGTCGCCGGAGGAAGCCTATTTCTGCGGTAACTGTGGGCTTGGATTGAGACCTCAGGCGCAATATATGTGGCAGATGGGCTGGGAATCGCCCCCTCTGCCCCGGATGGAAAAGCCGCAACCTCAGCAGGTTTCTGAAAAAATTGAACAGCCTGTAGATGCGGCTCCTGTTCATTCCGCAGCCTCGGCCGCTCCCCACGAACCCCACCTCGACCAATATATTCCGAAAGAATTAATGTCAAAACTTGAAACGGCGCGCGAGCGCGGTGGGATGGTTGGGGAACGGCGGATCGTCACCATGCTCTTTTGCGATGTGAAAGGATCCACAGCCGCAGCCGAGCAGCTCGATCCAGAGGATTGGACAGAAATCATCAACGGTGCCTTTGAGTACATGATCAAGCCGGTTTACAAGTACGAAGGTACGGTGGCCCGTCTCACGGGGGATGGCATCCTGGCCTTCTTCGGAGCACCAATCTCCCACGAAGACGATCCGCAGCGGGCAGTCATGACCGGGTTAGACATCGTATCCGGGATGACCCCCTACCGTGAAGAGATCAAGCAGCAATGGGATATCGATTTCAACGTGCGGGTCGGTATTAACACAGGTCTGGTTGTCGTTGGTGCAGTAGGATCTGACTTACGCATGGAGTACACTGCCATGGGGGATGCCATCAACCTGGCCGCACGCATGGAACAAACCGCTGATCCAGGCACTGTACAGATTGCATACGACACTTATAAGCTCGTATCGCCCTTATTCGAATTCGAAGAGTTAGGTGGCATCCAGGTCAAGGGTAAAGAGGAGCCGGTGCCAGCCTACCAGGTGTTGGGGCGAAAAACATCCCCCAGCCGCTTGCGGGGCATCGAAGGCCTGGAGGCGGAGATGGTAGGGCGCTCCGAGGAATTAAACCGGCTCCAATCTGTGCTTCCTGAACTGGAACGCGGAATTGGCAGGATCGTGTGCCTGCTGGGTGGGGCGGGATTAGGGAAGAGCAGGTTAGTACAGGAGTTGAAAAAGACGAACGGCCAGGATTCGGATCTGAGCTGGTATGAAACAGCCTCCCTCTCTTACGAAACCACCAACCCCTATGCTTTGTTCCAACAGCTGATCCGGCGTTTGAACGGCATCTCCGCAGGCGATGACGCCGTCCAATTTTGGGCCAAGATCCACACCCTGACTTCCCAGCTCCCTGATGGTGAAGCGAGCCGCTACACGCGAGTCTTCTCCGCTTTATTTGGCTTACCCGATCCCTCCGGCCAGCCGCCCCTGGAGGGTGAGCACTTCAAGCGTGAGCTGTACGCCGTGATGCTGGAGATCTGGCAGGTGCGTTTCTCTATCCAACCGACGCTACTGGTTCTGGATGATCTGCATTGGGCGGACCCGGCCTCTATTGATTTACTGCTGCACCTTCTGCCGGCAGTTGAAAACAATCCGATCGTGCTGCTATGTGCCTTCCGTCCCGACCGCAATGCGCCTGCCTACCGGGTAAAACAAGCTGCTGATGCGGATTACCACCACCGCTATGTTGAGATCAATCTGCGCCCACTTTCTTTGGAACAAAGTGATGAACTGGTCAACCGCCTGCTTGCAATTGCCGAGCTTCCGGATAGCCTGCGCGACCGCATTCAGGAACGTGCCGCTGGCAACCCCTTCTTCATCGAAGAAGTTGTCCGCACACTGATCGAAAAAGGAGCTGTGGTTCCGGAAGACCGGCCCGAGAACGGCACTGTTCGCCGCTATTGGCGGGCGACCTCAGAGAGCGCGGCCATCGATATGCCTGACAGCCTGCAGGGGTTGCTGTCTGCCCGCATCGATCGACTCGAAGAGGATACCCGGCATATCATGCAACTCGCTTCAGTGATCGGGCGCTCATTCAACCACCGCGTATTGACCGAGCTCGGTAGGGAGGATGCTCTGACAGTACAATCCGTGGAAGATCAAATCGGCCGGCTGGTGCGGTTAGAAATGATCAAGGAAGCTGCCCGGGTTCCTGAAGTGGAATACAAGTTTCGCAACCCACTGACACAGCAGATCGCCTACCAGACGATCTTGCTAAAACAGCGGCGTGAGTTCCACCGCAGGGTTGGCGCTGCGCTCGAGACGCTCTTTCCAGATCAGCTAACTGAACTTGCCCCCCGGTTGGCCTCCCATTTTGGTGAAGGACAGCAGGCGGACAAAGCGCTGGCTTACTACACGATGGCGGGCGACAGCTCATTTCGGCTGTTCGCCCTCGAGGGAGCTGTAACGAATTACGAGCAGGCGATGGATTGGGCGGAACGTGGAGGGGCTAGCAACCAGGAGCTTATCCATATCTATAGTCGGCGTGGTCGTACTCTGGAACTGCTGTTGAGACATGATGAAGCCCTGGAGACGTACCAGGCTTTAGAGGCGCTTGGTGAAGAGCACGAGGATGATGCCTTACGGTTGGCAGGTATCGCCGCGCAGGGCACTGTCTATACCATCGGTAAAATGGACATAGAGAATGCCCGCGCTCGCTCAGAGAAAGCGCTTGCCCTGGCTCGCCAGCTGGGAGATAAGGCTTCCGAAGCCCGCAGCCTGTGGAATTTATTGCTGGCTTTAACCTGGATCGATCAACCACAGGCATTGGAGTACGGAGAAAGTGGTTTAGCAATCGCTCGAGAGCTTGCTGACAGTTCGCAGGCCAGCAACGAGGACCTTGAGCAATTAGCCCTGATTCTACTGGACCTGTCTTTTCCCCTGATCGGCGCCGGACAAATTGAGGTTGCTCAAGAGCGCACCAGCGAAGCGCAGAAGATCTTTGAAAAGCTGGGCAACCTGCCGATGGCCTCCACCGCGGCCCAACGTCTTGGAGCCGCATATCGGGCAGAAGGCAAGTACGAGCAGGCAGAAGCTGTGTACAACCAGTCTATTGCAATCGATCAATCCATTGGCAATGAAGGGGGGTTGATCGGCAGTTCGATTGGTTTGATGGAAGTTTATCCATTGGTAGGCGATAATGCCAGTTTCTTCTCCATTCTTGAAGCAGCCAGACCGCTAGCAATGCGTGAAGGGAAGCTGCCTGAAACTCTTTTCGATGTGTATCCTGTGCTGGCTTATGCATCTTTAGCAGCAGTAGACCAGACGCGGGAAAAGGTAAATCTGCTGGTGGAGTTTGTTGACAGCGGATTCCCTATATGGCCCCATCTCGTTAACTCGTATGCGGCAAAGACCTTTGCCAGGGCCGGCGAATTGGAAACCGGCAGAGAGCTGCTCGAAATATCCAACGTCGAGATGGTGAGGGATAATTACCAGCTGGGAGTGGTTCCAAACCTGTTGGAGGCAGAGGTGGAATTGATTCTGTCAGGCGGTGAGCGGGAAAAGGCCTTGGGCATGATAAACGAATTTCTGGAGGTGGTGGTCCAGAAAGGCATGCTGGCACATGTGCCACCAAAACTGCTGCTGAAGGGCAGGATTCTCCAACAAGTCGGGCGCAGCGATGAGGCGCACGAAGTCCTTCGTGAGGCACTGGCGATGGCCAGGGAACAGAAAGTGCGTCCTGTGTTATGGCAGATCTGTGCCTTATTGGCTGATCTGGAAGCCGAGCGCGGAAAAAATACTGAAGTCCAGTTACTTAGAGAAGAGGCCCGGGAGGCGATCGATTTCATGGCTGGACATGCAGGGCGGGACGACTTACGCTCTTCGTTTTTAGCGATCCCGCAGGTGGAAACCGTATTATTGGAGACCGGAGGCATGCTTGTCGAATTAAAATCAAGCGCAAGTAAATGAATAATTATCCTGTATAGAGAGGAGGATTTACTTCACCACCCGTCATGAATGGATGTAGGTGGGAGGGGATATTGATAATATACGACCAACTATTTGGTAAAACAGAGAGCACCTGGGGATGGGTATTTGGATATGTTGTTGGAAGCAACTACGGGTCATAACCCGCCATGTTGCTCATATAGCCGCAGCTCCTCATCGCACATCCACTCACCCTCGGGCGGCTGGCCTGCAGCGTACGGCACCTTGATCTCGTAGTAGGGCTCCCAGTAGGGGGTATTGTCCGGATACGCGTAGTAACGTTGGAAGAAGACGTAACCCAGGCGATAGTAACCCGGGCCAGACTGGTAACACCACACCTGGCCGCGCCCGGTAAGCGGGCCGGAGATGAATCGCAAGTGGGAGGGAGTCAGGTCTCCCAGGTTGGCGGGGTACTCGCCAGTTTCCCAATAATAGTTCTCGATCGCCCGATCGAGCCGGTTGGCGCGCGCAGCCGTGATGGCCTGCGGATCTATCTGTAAGCCAATGGTGTAAGAGAAGGCGACGACAACCGGGATCAGGATCGTGAAGATGATACCCCCCCGGCGGAGTTTGCCTGAGGCAGTCAACGCCAGCAGTAAACCGGCGATCACCCCTGCCGCGATCACCGCGAAAGGCAAATGGTCTTCAGCCGCACGGCTGGTGGCGCGCACCAGCACGCCATGACGCAGGGTTACGGCTCCCACGCACAGCACCAGCACGACCGCCAGGACCAGGTATAAGGCAGATTTTTGGCGCTCTCCACTGGGTGGCTCATCCAGATAGCGCTTCAGACAGAGCGCGGCCACGATTACCGCCAGCAGCGACACTATGCCGCTGACTAAGATATATGCCGTTCTGAGCCATGGCAGTGTGTAAACGAAGTGATTGCTGAGTATGCCCAGGGCGTCAAGGATCAGGATCAGCGCAATAAGCACCCCGATGACTGCCAGGCTGCCCATGCCTAGCCGGGTGCCAACCCCCCACACAGCGGATATAGCCAGGGCAGGCAGGATCAACATGGCGGTCAGCCAAGGGTCTCCTAAGAAGGTGCTCGCCAATAGCAAGACCAGCGTGATCACCAGAATTGAGACCAGGATTACCTGCTCACGCCATAAGGAAAAGACTTCACGCCAGTGTATCAGCAGCAGCGCCTGCAGCCCGATGAGAGCCGGGACCACCAGAAACAGGATCAGCCCCGGAGCAGTGGAGAAAAATGTCGCTGAAAAGACGGCAAATGGGATCGCCAGCAGGATGGCACAAACCAGCCAGATCAGGATCCAGCTACGTGCCCGATCCGGGTAACCTTTTCTGGTGAGGTACCACTGCCCTGCTGCGAAAACCAGGATGGAAGGTATGGCGGCCAGCAGCATCGAGAAGCTGAGCGCGGATTCATACAGGATAGTTTGCATGGTAATTCTCTCCCCCTTGGCTGCCTCCACCAAAGCGGCCAGGATCATCATGGCAGGCAGCAGAAAGACCGCCAGCGCAATCAGCAGCTCCCGCCAGGGGAGTTCGAGTGGAGCGTCTGGATTGACTGCGGGGGTGGAAACCATTCTGGTGGACCTGATCTGCCGGTGAACGCGCAGCGCCGAGACAGGTAGATCGAGCAGCTCGGTTATCAACAGCAATACTAATGAAAATGAGCCGCTCCTGGAGGCGTCCGTGATGGCTTGCGAAAAGACCTCCTGCATTTCCTCGGCGAACTCCTGCCGGTATTCAGCCGGATAAAAATGCAGCAGTGCGGAGAACAGCGCGTTGAGAATGCTCAGCCGGGGTTCAGTTTTCATGGATTCACTGCATATTTCCCAATACACGCCCCTGGGCTACACCTACCAGGCTTTGCAGGCGGTCCACTTCAGCCTGCAAAATACTGGTACCAAGATCTGTGAGTTCATAAGCCTTGCGATTGCGTCCACCATTAGCGGCGATCGGATCAGGGTCTTCGGTGCGGCGAATCCAGTCCTGGTCTAGCAGGCGCTTGAGCGCGCTGTACAGCGTGCCGGTACTCAGCTCCACCCGGTTGTGGCTGAGGGCGCGTACATCCTTCATGATGGCATATCCATGCCGGGGGCCCGGTGCCAGGCTGAGCAGTATATACAATGTGGTCTCAGTAAGCGGTAAATAAGATTG
>CALBUI010000049.1 GCA_937968125.1 uncultured Anaerolineales bacterium
ATTCTGGTAGTCAGCATCGACTGAGTTCTGCACCATGCGTTTCAGCAGCGGCTCAGCCAGCCTGAAAAACCCACTGGCATCCCCCTCGATAATTGCGGTTACTTCGCTCCCCTCATCGCTTGGCTCCACCATTCTAGTAAAGGTGATTGGGAATGACCCGGATGTGCTGGAGGCTTTCACTTTCCGGTTGGGCTTATACTCGACGACTTCGAACGTGGAGACAATACGCCGGCCGAGGAATTTTGCCACCTGGTCATAAGTCGACCCCACCCGGAGCGGCTCCTCAGTAGTGAACTTTGCCTCCAGCTGGCCAGACTGCCACTTGGGATTGTTTTCGAAGTTCGATATAAAGGCAAAAACCTCCTCGCTGGGCCGATCAATCTGAACTGTTGTTTCAACCTTAATCATGGTTTCTCCCTCGACCATTTAACTCAGCCAGAATATGATCCCTGATTGAGTCGTTCGCACTGTATCACTATGAAGCTCTAATGAATTATTCAGCGAAAGGGATTTAGTCCTCCGCAGTTTCTACCTACCCGGCTTCAAGCACAGCCTTCAAATTATTGAAATCATCATCCATCTGTTTTTCCATTTGTTTGCCGGCCATCCCCTCCGCCAGTTTCAAGAATCCACCCAGCTCAGCCTGGCCGCCGAAACTTATCTGCGTACCACCTCCATCAGGGGTGAACTTCATCGAAAGCTCATACGGGATTGGACCGCCAACAGATTTCCAACCATACTCGTTGGGTGGGTCCCAGACTGTGATTTCAGAATCACTCTCGATATTCCTGCCTAAGAACTTATCTACCGAGTGCTGGGTGGAACCCACACCGACTGGTCCTTCAGAAGTCCATTCTGATGACACAGAGGTTTTCCGCCACTTGCCATCATTAGCCGGATCAGTCAAATAATCAAAAACCTCCTGCTGAGGCAGGTTGATAATAATGGTTTTTTCAAAGGTATACATTACACAACTCCTTTCATACATTAACTTCTCACCAATTAATAAATGGGACTAACTTTAACAATATACATAAAATATATCCAAAAATCAACTTTGTTACCCAATGCACAAGTTCCTTCAAAATAATCAACACCTCAAAAACTGTCCGAAGTCTTTGATTGAAACGGTTCATCACAAGAAAAGCCACCCTTTTCTCAAAGAGTGGCTTCTATAGTTTAATCATCTACAGCTAGGTTACCCGAGCAAAGGTCTTGAGAGATAAGTTGGGAAATCTGAATCAATCCTCCCCTATCTGTCCCCTCACCTCCCCGACCAAATTATTCGCAAATTTAATCTCTATTGAATCGCTGCTGGCCTCAACCAGCTCTGTCAGAGAGCTGCAATCAGCAAAATTCTGTTCTCTTTTCATTGTGCAAGTTTTGGGTCAGTGGATTTGACCACGTACTTCACCCGATGGGACACCCGGCCGGGTGTGTACATTCACATAGGTATCACCACTCGCCAGAGCTGAAGCCACATCGTCCAGGTCAGCCCAGCCGCAGGCGTTACCTGGATTTGGAGCCGGTATCGTCCCTTGGGATAAGATCCCATCCACTCTTCCGTCTCCCGTCGATCCTGCGAAGAGAGTCACGCCGACAGGGCCGTTTTGACCAGCCGCTCCACAGTGAATGTGAGCTGCAAAAACATTCTCGATGTTCGCAACGATGAGCTTAAACCTTAATCCAGTCCCGCTTGCATTGAGCTGGAATACTGCTTGCCCAGTGGCTGTTGTCGCTACGGGCGGATTCTCTTGATCACCAGATAAGTGAGCCCTAAAGTTGGCAGGCTGAGCCAGAGCTGAACTTACTACAACCAATAATGCGATTACTGTGAATACTATTGTTAAACGTACCTTTTTCATCATTTTCTCCTATGGCTAGTTAGTGATTTCGTCAACGTTAAATTTATTATCTGAAAGGAAAACTAAAAGTTTGGATCTCCATCACCTCCTCTCATTGGCTATCGAAAGATAGGTTTGTAATCTCCCGCCAATATGCGTTAGTATTCGAAATATCCGTGTTTTCCCTCCCTTGAAATTGGGATCCTTTTTTTAAAAAAGATCTCCCTCAAAACTCTGTACCGATATATACGAATTTGTGAAGTATTTGGATTGATTTTAGTTGCTGAATTGCCAGGTTTTTATTTTGACAACTGGGTCCTGTTCAACAGATTAGAATACGCCCAGGCGGATTCACACGCAGTGGGCATTACCTATTGTCTTTCCCCCATCTCAATGCCTCCCTGTTCACTGAATCCGAAAAACGCCACCGTCACTGGGTGGTAGTCAAAGCCCATACTCTCCACCCGGATCGTATGCCGCCCTGGATCGTAACCTGAGATTTCAATATAGCCGCCATGACGCCCAAGGTGAGACCAGATAGCCGCGGTATCACCTCGCCAAACTTCTTCTCCATCTAAGAGCACCCTCGCCCAACCGATCGTGTGATCACCATAGATTTGCACACCCATTGTTTCGAATGGCAGGTCCGTGGAGGCCTGCACCCAATCACCCACTCCCCATAGGACCCTATTTAATCCATAAGAGATACTTTCTTCACTATGGGTTACATTAATGCCTTCAGGGGAGGGATTCTCTTCACTATTCGCATCGGCGTAGACATCTGGTTGTACAACAAAGTCGCGTGTATAACCAGGATGAACATTTACGTTGACTTGTAAATTTGTTTGAGGTTCTGCTTCCGGGGGAATTGGGTTTTCTTCACAACCAGGCGGCTTGTGCCAGTGATTGCTGGCACCCGTCATCTCATTGGGAGGCATGCATGAATACCAGGCCTGGTTGCTAAAATTTTCTCCCCTCAAATTGATAGAACAGGGATCTTCATCAACCTCGATTATTATTTTTCTGTCTGGCAGGTTCCACTCGTCCTCGAGTTTCCACCTATATATCCCAACCTCTTGTGGGCAGTAGGGATCATTGAAGATTTGCAGTTGATCTCCAGACACGGTATACGAAGCAACACTTCGCCAACCAGTGATCGGGTAATATATCCGCATCACCCCCTGATCAAAACGCAGCTTCCAAATTCCACCGGCTGGCCGGTAGTCCGCACAGCGCCGGCATGCCCACCATTGGGGCAGCGATGGATCGAGCTTGGCATAAGTCCCATCTATGGGAGTCCATTTAGATTCTGGGAGTGGGGTCGTATGAGGAACAGGCACCTTGTTTTGAAGCTCAAACCATGGATTTATGTTGCTAGATGCAGCTGCAATCGTTGGGCTTTGCGTACTTTCTTGGGAGGCAACTACCAACTCGACTTGACTGGTCGTCTCATCTGTTTGAAGGATTGGAAAAAGAACAAAAAGAATAATCAGACTTATTGCTGCTGCCGAAATCAAAACCAGGATCAAGATTCGTGTTTTGGAACCCATGTTTACCTCTTTTCAGGCAGCACAAACTTTCAGGGAGCAAGAGAATGGAAGTTTAATTCATATTCTATACCCAATTACCTGAAAAAATATCTACATCCAGCGAACAAAGGTTCCCATTTACCCGTTCTGTGAACAACTTTGTCTTCTACTTACTCTCAATCATTTAAGTGACTCAGCAATGCGGATCATTTCAGCTTTACTCATATCGGCTTCCAGACGGTAAGTCAATCCATCCACTGTCCAGATCAAGACCGGGGATTCCACCAAGCGACCCACCTGGAAGAACCCATCAATCACGAAGAGATGCGGACCGTCCGTCCAGATCGCTCTACTACCATTAACCTCGACCTCTTCAATCACCTCTGGCTCGCCTTTTAATCCACCTGTGCCCTGTCCAAGCGCATATAAACTGATCCAAATCTCGTCATCCGTATCCGGGTACAGCCACACCAGGACTACGAAGGATTGCTCGTCCAACTGCTGATAATAGACCCGATCGGGTTCTCCCATATTTATTGGATAGGTTGGCAGGTAGACAGGGAATTCTGCCTGTCCCCGCAATTCTTCCAAAGTGGTTTCTCCATCCAAATCCAGTACAGATACCAAATTCGAGTCGAAACCTGGAGTCGCAGTGGGTGGTGCGATTGCTGCACCAGGCACTGGTGAGGCGGTGCTGGTTTGTGTCGGCTCCGTAATTTGAATGCGAATAGCACCGATCTGTAAGAACTCAAGCAGGCGCGCCCGAACTTCCGGCACGGCCACCAGGCTGGAAATGAGGACGATCAACAAAATCCCTATCCAAACCAGCTGTCTAGGTTGAAGGAATCGTCGCCGGGAGCCGGATTTTCCCCAATCGAAATTCCCGGCGATATCCGGCGTTTGAGGATAAGGGAATTCCTCGGCCAGAGATCTGATTTTATTTTCTAAATCATCTTGCCTGTTCTCGTTCATGACATACGACCTTCTTGCAAGGATGGGAATTCGCTTTCAATGACCAATTCCAACCGCTTCAACGCTCTATGCAAGCGCGATTTCACTGTGCCAGTTGGGATGGCCAGGGATTCTGCAGCTTCATCAATGGGCAGCTCCAGGAAGTAGCGCAGGTAAATAACCTCCTGGTCACGCTGCGACAAACGCTTCACAGCCTGCCATAACATACTTGAGTCCTGCCTATCAGATGCAACATCTTCAATCTCCTGATCGGGGTAAGGATCGGTTTGCGCCCAGCGTTGTAAGGCAGCCAGATAGCGCCCGAGGGACCTCTGCCGGTTGCGAACCAGGTTGAGGGCGATTTGCAACAGCCATGGTCGCAGGGGTTTGGTTGTGTCAAACCGATGCAAAGCCTGGTATGCGCGGATGAAGGTCTCTTGGGCAGCATCTTCCGCCTCATCAGGATCCCCCAGGCGAAGGTAAGCCAATCGAAATACTACCTCCTGATGCTGGCGCATTATTCCTTCCCAGGCTGCCTCGTCTCCATCACGGGCTAAAAAAATGAGTTCTAATTCTTCCAAGTACGCCTCTCCGGAGAGGTTATTTTCATTTATTAATACACCGAATCCTCAATATCCGTTCCCATTGAGGATAATGCCTATCTCGCATCCTATTCTTTTTCCTCTTCAAACAGCAGAATATCATTCAGAGAAATCCCAGATAGGTCGCATATCCAAGCACGATTTGATTATAAAAAACTTGTTGATTGGATTTTCGTGTCCAATGATCGAATTATATTCGATTCATTCAACCAAGAAACCTGTGGGCAATTTGAGTATCTCCAGTCATTGTCCAAAGCAGTGGCAATATTCACCCCTTATCATTCGAAAAAAAATACCGCTTGATTTATCCCTCAAGCGGTCGGTGTTTTTCAGCGCCCTCGGTGTGATTCGAACACACGGCCCTTTGCTCCGCAAGCAAATGCTCTATCCACTGAGCTACGAGGGCAAGTCGAGGTATTCTAATATATTTACTAAAGTGGGTCAACCCAAACACACCTTTGCAAGAGATTCGCTCATTCTCATGGCGATTCCTTCTCACTCTCCAGACAACATATTGGCAGTATCCAGGTGGCGTTTAAGTTCCTTCTCATGTATCCTCTTGTTCTGTATTTAGTGATAAACTCTTCCTGATATCAATTGATCAATTCCGTGGGCTCTGTTTGTTCAAACCACATTTTCCTTCAGATCCTGGGGGTGCACTCTTCTAGCGCATGATCAGAGAGAGCCACAAATTATTTCTACACCAAAGGAGAATTCCACATGCAAATTGTAACCGACAGCGGCACTGATCTGAGCCTGTCCAAAGAGGAATTGGCCGATCTGAATATTCATGTTGTGCCGTTAAACGTAAGTTTAGACGGGGTGACTTACAAAGAAGGACTTGATATCACAGCAGGAGATTTCTACCCGCTGCTGGAAAAGTCAGAGGACATGCCAACTACCTCCCAACCATCAACCGGAGAATTCTCGAATACCTATCAAAAAATTCTAGAAACCGACCCAGATATCCTGTCGATCCACATCTCATCCGGCTTGAGCGGAACATACAATTCAGCCCTGGCTGCTGCTGAACTCCACCCAGATGCGAACATCACTGTTGTTGACGTCAAGACCCTTTCCGCAGCTGCTGGCTGGCAGGTTGAAGCTGCCGCCCGGGCAGTAAAATCGGGTTTGTCGCTGGATAGGATCAAGGCTTTGATGAGGCAGATTGGTGAGGCTAGCGAGAGCATCTATACTCTCAATGAGCTGCAGTACCTGATTCATGGCGGACGGATCAGCCACATGAAGGGGCTGATCGCTTCAATTTTAAATATCAAACCTTTGATCGGTGTTGAAAAGGTGAATGGGACCTATGTCCAACTTGGGCAATCTCGCACTTTTAATAAGGCGTTAGAAGGTCTGGTCAAGATAATCAAAGAAAAACACTTACCAAGCTCTGCCCTGCGGGTCCAAGTCCTGCATGCTAATAATTTTGAGGGAGCCGAAAAACTGCGGGATTTGATTGATGAGACATTTGATTGTACATGGCTTCCAGAAGGCCACATGTCGTTAGTGCTTGGAGCCCACACAGGCCCCAGCATGGTCGGGGTAGCCTATGCTCCTCAATCCGAATTTTTTGGCTTTTGATAAGTGTTGGAATATAAACGAGCTAAATTTCCCCAGTGGATTTTATTAGACTGTCGCGGTTCCAATAAACAGATCACCCATTATTTTGCAACCGGGCGACTTCTTCACCCAGCTCTCTGATCCTGCGCGACATCGTCTCGACCAGGCGAAAGGCCAATGATGGATCTTCGTGTACCCGGCGCATAAAGTTCTTCTTATCGACCGTCAGAACGCGCGCCTCTCCCAAGGATCGCACAGTAGCAGAGCGGACATCTCGATCGAAAATCGCCATTTCCCCAAAGAATTCCCCTGAGCCACGCACCCCGAGACGAATCTCCTGGCCATCATCTCCATCCATGACGACCTCTACTTCTCCTTCCTGGATGACGAACATACATTGCCCTTCCTCACCTTCACAGATAATCACCTCGCCATCCTGATAAACCTTCCCTAATTCTCCACTGGCCATTGCCTCCTCCTTATAAATAATCCTATCAGCATAAAAATCAATTTATCTAGTAAATATTATCTCCCGGTAACAGATATTGCCAGATCGCCAGCCAGTCGTGCTAAAAATACCGGGCTCAGAGTACGCACAAATATCTCTTTGTAGGGTGCACTGCCGGTGAACATGTCCCACAGCACCATGCTCATTCTCTTTGTAGAATCCGCCTCTTTCTGCTCGTCGGCAGTCATGCGCAGGACCGCCCGGCGAGCAATTTGCTGACCCTGGATGATCCTGGTCACCAGGAACATAGCCTGTCCGATCATGTTGTCTGTGTTAATTTTTCGACAAGCAGGCCAGTAGTGCTCCTCGAAATCCTCAGCTGAGATCCCTTGCAGAACGGCGGTTGTCGCAGCCGATTTTGCCGTGCGGTAGGCTGCCCCAATACCATCTTTGTAAAGGCGGGTAACACCACTGTCCCCGATAAACACGATCCTGTCATCAAAGGGTCGACTATTGCCGGATATGTTGATCCTCGGCGAGCAGTTGCACGATTTCGCATCAAAATCCCAACCAGGTGGAAAAACTCCCTTTACTTCAGGTGCGTTCATAAAGTTGGAGATCAATTCTTTGTCGATATCTTCGCCCAGCAGGCAAACCGAAACATAGTCCCCCTTAGGTATAATTGCGGCGAATTCCAACCTCGGCAGATCGAGCAGAAAGACATGCATTGAAGAGCCCAAGATTTCCTGGATCTGTTCTTCTCCCAGATAATATTCCTGGATGAAGGTCTTGGTTGTCTTTGGGGCTGTGAACTCGAAATTTAAATTATTAAACAGCTTACGCGAGGCAGAATTTACCCCCACCGCTATGGTCACCAGATCGTAAGGTTGAGGTTCCTCTTTCCGAATTTTGATCTGTGGAAGCCGATCTTCCCACAAGAGTTCATCGACCCTTTGATTGATTACATTGGCTCCCTTTTCAATGGCAAGATTCTGGAGATAGCCATCAAAGCTGCCCCATTTGACTTCTTTGAGATCGCGCGGACCTGGCCCACGATAAACTGCACCGATTCTCTTCTCCTGCAGTGGTGTCTCTATCCGGACGCTGCCCACATCCATATGCAGCATATAGGAATCGATGCCTCTCTGGACAATGGTAGGCGGCAGGTTGATACCCTCCGCGGCCAGGTTTTGAACCAGGGATTCAGAGATAATTCCCCCACACATATTACAGCCGATTGGTCCAGGACGCGTATAATCACGTGGTTCGTAGATATCAACCTGGATATCCATCCCCATCCGGTATGCCAAATCCAACAAAAATATGGAAAAAAATGAACCTGCTGGTCCTCCTCCGATCACCCCCACTCGTGAGCCGTCATCCAGGTGAAGTCCATCTTCTGCCATGTTATTCCTCCTCATCGGATATTAACCGCTACGTTGTTGACCGGCAAATTGGATCAATTTCTTTCAGGCATCTACTAATATTGATCTTTAATTTAAACGCATT
This sequence comes from uncultured Anaerolineales bacterium, assembly GCA_937968125.1. Taxonomy (GTDB): domain Bacteria; phylum Chloroflexota; class Anaerolineae; order Anaerolineales; family UBA4823; genus PFL25. Next base: position 8,450 of record CALBUI010000049.1, read on the forward strand.
GAGTACAAGGATTGTTACGGGACAGATCAATTCCACACCAATTAGTTTATAATCATTCTCAATGCACCCATCTAACAACCACGATATGGATTATGATCAGGTGCAAGTTCTGGTCCTGATGGACTAGATAATAAAACTAAAAACTAGCCAGGTAACGACCAGCTGAATCTGCGATTTGTAAATTTGATTGAATTTGGATGGTGGACAATTCGAGCGATTACCCCTACCAGTAAATATGAGATCCAATTGGTAACTAATAATCCATCCAATATTTTCGAAGTACCCTATTATAACTTATTTATTACCACCTGGGGATTAATAAATTGGCTAGCTTCAAATAAATCATGACGGATAACCAAATTAACCCTCTCTCAAAATTAGTTCCCTACCTTCCGCCGCACCTCAGCCGGCATTTAACCCAGGATATCGATTTGGTGGAAGTGATGACGATATCTAAGCACATCCGGGCGGTTCGGGAGATGCTATCCACTTACCTTCCCAATTACCTGGTTAATTCGATTTACAGGAATCCAGAACCGGGAAATGTCAATGGCGGCTTTAGATACGGTGCTGTCTTATTCGCCGACGTTTCTGGTTTCACAGCCATGTCAGAAAAATTGTCTGTCCTGGGCAAGGAAGGGGCAGAAGAAGTCACTGGGATCGTAAACAGCTACTTTTCCACGATGTTGGAAATCAATGATGGTTTCGGGGGAGATTTGCTTAAATTCGGGGGCGATGCCTTATTGATCTTTTTCGAGGGCAATCTAGGTCCTTTCCAGGCGCTATCCACGAGCAGGGCTATGATGGATGCCATGAGCGCTTTCAAACAAGTCCAGACCTCTCAAGGGGAATTTCCGCTGAAAATGAAGATTGGCCTGGCCTGTGGTTCGGTCTTTCTCGCCAGCCTTGGGACAAAGGAAAACATGGACCATGCCGTGATGGGAAATACCTTGTTCCACCTGGCTGGTGCAGAAAACAACGCTACAGCAGGGCAAATTGTGGCTCACAGTTCCCTGCGTGAAGTGACCGGTGATATAGCCAGTTACTCGACCGTGATTGATGATTACTGGAAGCTTGAGGAACTAAATAAAACAATTGAGGTTCATGAAGAATCTATAAGAACCACTTCTCAAGCCATGGATAGCGGTTTTGATGCGGATATCCTGGGGGAAAACCTTTCCAAGGATGCCGATATTATCGCGGGACTAAGACCATTTGTTCCGGAGGAACTGTTTACACGCATCATCAACGAACCTCAACGAATCGCGGTCTATGGTTCCCACCGACCTGTCACTGTCACATTTACTAATTTCTTGGGCATTGACGAAATTATCGAGACTTTGGGACCTGAGAATGAAGATTCTATCACCGCCATCCTCAACCATCACTTCATCACCATGGGCGATGTGATCACCCGTTTTGGCGGTACCGTCAACCGGTTAGATGCTTATTCAGTCGGTCACCGCATCCTTGGGTTGTTTGGCGCCCTGCAGGCACACGATGACGATCCCCAACGAGCCGTACACGCAGCTGTGGAGATGAATCAATCACTGCAGGAAGTCAATCAAACCACTGAAGAGATTTTGAACTCGACCCAAGTATTCAGGGACCAGTTCGACACACCTCCCCTCAAGCAACGAATTGGTGTCAACAGCGGTTTTGTGTTTGGGGCCAATACCGGTTCGAAATCCAGGCGTGAATACACCGTCATGGGTGACCAGGTTAACTTGACAGCTCGCTTAATGGGTATTGCTGAGGAGGGCGAGGTGCTGATCGGGCACAGCACTGCCCGGCAAACTGAGGATGTGTTCAACCTGGTGGAAAAAGAGGCTGTAAAAGTCAAGGGCAAATCAGAGCCAGTCCGAAATTATGCCGTGAGTGGGGTCAAGGAAGCAACGCATTGGAAGACGCGGCTTGCCACCAGCCCAATTGTCGGCCGCGATGAGGAACTCACCATTGGGCGTAAAGCTGTGAATGAGGCTGTCAATGGACAGGCTAATGTGCTGGTAATCAGCGGCGTTTCTGGTATGGGTAAAACACGCCTGGCTGAGGAACTGGCCTGGTATGGAGATCAGCAAGGTATGAATTTGCTGATCGGAACCTGCCTGTCCTACGGCAAGACGATGACTTACCATCCCTGGGCAGAAGTCCTGCGCGAGTTGTTCGGGATTTCAACTGCGGACTCCTCGCAAGAGAGTCGAAACCGAATTGAGGCCGTTCAGAGTGGGATGCAAGCGATTGGAGAATCCCTCTGGACTCCGGTGATTGGTACTGTTCTTGGATTGGATATCCCCGATAATGAGATCACCAGGGACCTTGATCCCAAGCTGCGCCGCCAGAGAGTACTCGACCTGACCGTCAAGCTGCTCAAGGCAAAAGCCCACTCCAAGCCATTGATGCTGGTGATCGAAGACGCGCATTGGGCCGATCCTGCTTCGATGGACTTAATCGATTATGTCGCCCGAAATATTTCCGGCCAGCCGATCCTGTTCATGCTGCCGCACCGGCCGGATATCGATCTACCGGAGTGGAACGCTTATAAACACTCAGTCAACATTGAATTGGAAGACCTGTCTGATGAGCACTGCAAAGAGATCATCAACACTATGTTAGGAGGATTGCAGCCACCTGATTCTATGAATGAAATCATTCTCAGCCGGGGCTGCGGAAATCCCTTCTTCATCGGTGAAGTTGTCCGGGCTTTGATCGATGCCGGTGCCCTGGAAAGGGACACAGATGGGAATTTCCAGGTAATTCAGGATATGTCAGAAATTGAGCTGCCCGACACCATCCATGGCGTGATCATCAGCCGCATTGACCGATTGTTGGCTTCCGATCGCAATATCCTGCAAGTTGCCTCGGTGATCGGCCGCGTGTTTGCTTATCGGACATTGAATGGTGTTTATCCTTATGATGATTTGGCAGCTGCCTTGCGGGAGCGATTGAACTACCTGAATGAGTTAGGCTTGACCGAGATGCAGCTAATCGAGACGGAGCTCTACCGATTCATTCACCTGACCACCCGCGAGGTCGTGTATGAAGGTCTGCCCTTCCAGCACCGCAGATCCCTGCATCGGGAGATCGGCGGTTATATTGAAGAGGTCCACGCAGATACGATCGGCGAACAGACCAGCTTATTGGCTTACCACTATTATGAAGGGCATGACTGGCAAAAGGCGATGGAATATAACCTGACTGCAGCGCAGAATGCCCAGCGGGAGTTCGCCAACGATACTGCCATTTTATCCGGCCAACGAGCCCTGGAAGCAGCAGAGAGATTGGGAAGCGAGGTGGATACCAGCCAGGAACGCCTGGCCGCGCATTCCACCCTGGGT
>CALBUI010000050.1 GCA_937968125.1 uncultured Anaerolineales bacterium
TTACTTGAGCTACCTGGTCAAGAGCACCTGAGTGTTCTAGTCCGCCGACCATGACGAATAAGGCGATGAAAAAGATGAGCACATTCCATTCGATCCGTTCGAATACCTCCTGGGTGTTTGGGCGGACCCATAGCAAGGCTACGCCAGCTGCAAACAGCGCGATGAAGGAGGAACTTAAACCAAGCAGATCCTGCAGGAAAAACAACACAATCGTCCCAGCCAGGACAATAAGAACATTCCTGGCGGTAGCCGGATCATCCAACGCTCTGGCGGGATCGAGTTTCTGAACAGCATCTGCATTGGCAGGCTTTTTTCGTAATTCTTTTCGAAAAAGGAATAACAGCAAACCCAATACTACCACCCAGGCGACGATTACCACCGGCAAGGCATTAGCCAGGAAATCATTGAAAGAAAGGCTAGCCGCTGATCCGATCAAAATGTTGGGTGGATCACCGATCAAAGTTCCTGTGCCGCCAGTATTTGATAATATCGCCAGGGACATTAGTAGCGGCACCACGCTCATGCCGAGAATCTCGCCGATCAATATCGCCACCGGGGCGATTATTACCACCGTAGTCACATTATCCAGGAGCATAGAAAGAACAGTAGTGACTGTACCCAACATGATCAACAGCAGGATAGGTTTGCCTTTCGATAAACGACCGACCAGTGTTGCCAGGTATTCAAAGAAACCAGTCGGCTGCAGCAGAGCCACTAATGTCATCATCCCCAACAAGAGGCCTATGGTGTGAAAATCAATGGCTTCTTTGGCCAGCTCTTCGCTATAAAATCCTGCGAAGATGCCCACGCCGACCATGAGCCCCGCACCAACGATAGCAGCGATTGTGCGTGGGATCCACTCGGTGAAAATCACCACTAAAGTGACGAGAAAGATAACTGTAGCGATAATCATGGTTTATTGAGATTCATTCTCCTGCATGCACTGCCACCAGGTGGCAAGCAATGCCCGTCCGATGTCGACCCGAGATGCGAGACCGACCAGCTTGCCTTCATCATTCACCACCGGTAAATCGGATAATTGGTGTTTATAAATAAAAGCAAAAGCCCGCACCAGTCCAGAATTTTCTTCAACGTAGGTGGGTTCTTCCATCACATCTGCAATGGATTGGAATAGATCTTCCTCGGCAGGTTCCCTATCCTCCATCGCACCGAAATCGCCGACGTAATCAAAATCCTCAATCAAATCTACGAAGGCTGGCATAACCAAGTGCAGCAAATCACGCAGCTGCAGGATGCCCACCAGGTGACCCTTTTCATTCACGATCGGCAGCATACCGACATGGTGAGCACAGAACAAATTCGCTGCATCGCCAACAGTGGCTGAAACTGGGATCGAAATGATCTCTTTCTTCATACATTGGTTAACTAACATTGTTTTTCCTCGGAATTTGGCTGGTGATATTTTCAATATCGAAAAATATTCACAAAGACCTACCTTTTAAGGATCAAATAATAGCAGTGAATTGCCTTCTGGTAAAGACATGACAATGAGAAGTGGATATTGCATATCCTCGAATATTGGATAGACTGACCAATATCCCTTATTTTGAATTATCATTACACCTACATACAATTGTTACCAAGCGACTTAATTCCAAATCAATTGTTAATTCACCTCATAATCTCATGACAGAACCACTTATAACCCAAATCAATCCTCCATCTGATCTCATCGACCTTGGAATGGGCAATCCCGATCTCGATTTATTGCCTTTGAAGATCTTGCAAGAATCCGCAGAAGATTTCTTCAGCAAGGAGGACTCGCGCTATCTCCAATATGGACTTGAACAGGGCGACAGTTATTTTCGGTCTGCCTTAGCCAGGTTCTTATCGAATGCATATGAGCATCCGGTCGATCCTGAGATGCTGTTCGTGACCTCAGGCGCATCTTCCGCTCTAGATCTACTCTGCACACTGCTTACCCAGCCCGGTGATACCATCTTCGTTGAGGAGCCGTCGTATTTTTTGGCCTTGCGGATCTTCTCAGACCACGGATTACGAGCAGTCCCAATTTCAATGGACGACGAAGGCCTGCTTATCGATGAATTGGATGAGAAGCTAGCGGAGCACAAACCAAAATTTTTATACACAATTCCCGCCTTCCAAAACCCGAGTGGGATAACGCAATCAACAACCAGGAGAAACTTGTTAGTCGAGCGAGCCAGGGAGAATAAATTTTATGTGGTGGCAGATGAAGCCTACCAGTTCTTGCCGCTCGCACAAATGAGACCAGCCTCATTTGCCGGATATACCAGGGAATATGAGCAAGTCATTTCGGTCAATTCCTTCTCTAAGATATTGGCTCCTGGATTAAGATTGGGGTGGATTCAAGCTCATCCCAGCGTCATTCAACGCTTGGCTGCCAGCGGCTTGTTGGAGAGCGGTGGTGGCATGAACCCATACACCTCTGCCCTGGTTCGAGAGTTAATTGAAAATGGGAACTTGGACGCCAATATTTCCAGATTACGAAATGAATATGGCAGGCGATTGAGAGCAGT
>CALBUI010000051.1 GCA_937968125.1 uncultured Anaerolineales bacterium
TTCCTTGTGAGTTGTTCATCCCTGGATTCCCTTTCATTCATCGGTGGGTCACAGCCGGGCAGCGGTGTGAAGATTCGCATGGGTCAGGCCACCTGGGATACCGGCTGGTTCCAGGCCCAGGTCTTCAAATTGATGCTTGAAGAACTGGGTTATGAAGTGCGCGATCCCGAAACACTCGACAACGTTGCCTTTTATGTATTCACCGCCCAGGGCGACCTCGACTTTTGGGCTAACGGTTGGTTTCCCATACACGACCGTTATGTCAAAATCAGCGAATTTGCCGGGAATGTGGAACCAGTTGGCTACTTGGTGAAAGAGGGTGCACTCCAGGGTTATCTGATCGACAAAAAAACCGCTGATGATTTCGGTATCACGAACCTGGTGGATCTGCAAAATCCCGATATCGCAAAATTATTCGATCAGGATGGGGATGAAAAGGCGGATTTGATCGGATGTAATGAAGAATGGGGCTGCGAGGTGGTGATCGAACATCACTTAGATATTTTTGATTTACGCCAGACATTATCCCACATCCAGGGCGAATACAACGAGCTGATCGATGAGACGATTTCCCGGTACAGAGAAGGTCATCCGGTCTTGTTGTACACGTGGACACCGAACTGGACCGTGTCGGAGTTAAAAATCGGCGAGGATGTGATGTGGCTGAGTGTGCCTTTCTCGTCCTTACCAGATGAACCCGGTGTTGATACCCAGCTCGAGACCATGGCTGGCTGCCTGGAAACACCTTGCAATTTGGGTTTTCAAACCAGTGATATTCGCGTCGTGGCGAACAGCGAGTTTTTGGCGGACCATCCAATCCCGGCCAAGCTGTTTGAGCTGGTTGAAATCCCGTTAGAGGATATCGCCGCTCAAAACAGCCGGATGCGATCAGGAGAGGATAACTTGGATGATATTAGCAGGCACGCTGCGGAGTGGATCGAATCCAACCGGGAACTCGTAGATCAATGGTTGTCGGCAGCAAGGTCGGCTGCTAAATAGCATTCATTATTTTTTTAGTCCAAACAAGAATATAATATTGGGCAAGGAAATACTATGTTCAAAAACATGAAAATTGGGACCAAAATCCTCATCGCCTTCACTACTGTGGCTATCGTGGCGGTAGGCCTGGTTGGTTTCTTTGCCTTTACCTCCGGCAGCAGCACCCTGGAAGAGGAGTCATTTAATAAGCTCACCGCCGTGCGGGAGATGAAAGCCAGCCAGATCGAAGACTACTTTCAACTGGTCGAAAACCAGGTGATCACTTTGTCCCAGGATCGCATGATCATTGATGCCATGCGGGATTTTGACGATGGATTGCATGGGATGCAAAAAGAACTAGATATTTCCGCCGACGAATTGGAAAGTATGGATATAGCAAATTATGGCTATTACGAAAATCAATTTCTTCCCAGATTAATCCCCAATTTGTTACAAGATGTATCCGTCGAAGACTTTTGGCCGGAGGATGAAAAATCTAGAATCCTGCAGTATTTCTATATATCTTCAAATCCACATCAAACCGGTGAGAAACACCAGTTGAATAAAGCTGATGATGGCAGCAGTTACAGCGAGGCACACAGCATATACCATCCAATCATTCGTGATTATCTCGATAAATTTGGTTACTATGACATCTTCCTGGTGGATGTCGGTACCGAGGGGCATATTGCCTACTCCGTTTTCAAGGAAGTGGATTTCGGGACATCTTTATTAACTGGTCCCTATGAGGATACCAATTTTGCTGAGGCTTACAACGCGGCCAGGGCTGCAAGTGACAAAGATTTCGTCAATGTGGTCGATTTCGAACCCTACGTGCCCTCCTACAACGCCCCGGCAGCTTTCATCGCTTCCCCAATATTTGATGGTGATGAAAAAATCGGCGTATTGGTATTCCAATTCCCTATCGATCAAATTAATGCAGTGATGACCAGCAACCAGGATTGGTCCGCGGTTGGCCTGGGGGAGAGTGGTGAAACTTATATCGTTGGCAACGACTTTTTGCTGCGCAACCAATCTCGATTCTTAATCGAAGACAGCGAAAATTATTTCAGGCTGATCGAGGAGATCGGCACCCCCCTCACCACTATCGCCCGCATCAGGAATCTCAACAGCACCATTGGCCTCCAGGAAGTCAGGACAGATGGCACCAAAGCCGCCTTAAGTGGTTTAACTGGCACGGATATTTTCCCGGATTATCGCGGTGTTCCCGTTCTATCCTCATACAAGCCGCTCAATATCCGGGATGCAAACTGGGTCATCATGAGCGAGATCGACCAGGAGGAGGCCTTTGCTGCCATTAGATCTTTGGGAATCAGAACCTTTGTTGGGGTAATGATCCTGATAGTAGCCATTATCGTCTTTGCGATAGCTTTCTCGAGGACGATCACAAAACCGTTGGATAGGCTTACTCAGACAGCGGACGATCTGGCAAAAGGCAATTTGGATGTGGAAGTAGCCTTTAAAGAGCAGGGTGACGAAATCGGTATCCTGGCATCCAGCTTTGACATGATGCGTGTATCGATGAAAGGGCTGATTGGCGATCTGGAAGACGTCAATCAAAATCTTGAAAATTTGGTTGAAGAACGTACCAAAGAACTGGAGCTTTCCGAACTCAGGTCGCGTTCGATCATCGAATCAGCGGGTGAAGGTATTGTCGTCATTGACCACGATTCGAATATCATCCTTTGGAATCGATCGGCTGAGAAATTATTTGGCTACACTGCCGATGAAATGATCGGTATCTCTATCTCCAGGTTGATCCCGCAAAGATATGATTCTCAACACGAAGATGCATCAATGCGAGCGCTTGATACGGGTCAACTTGCTAAGCCTGGCGTAACGCATGAATTGGCTGGTAAACGCAAGGATGGCAGTGAATTTCCGTTAGAGTTAACCCTCGCGGTTTGGTCAATCGCTGGAGAGACATTTATCAGCGGCATCATCCGCGATATTTCGGAACGGAAAGCGGCCGAAGAAAGGATTCGAACTATTGTAGAACTGGCTCCGGATGCTGTTATTACCATTGATGCACAGCAAACCATAACCCTGTTCAACCCAACAGCTGAACAAATCTTCGGATATTCTGCAGATGAAGTCTTGGGTCAATCCCTGACAATGTTGATGCCCGAAAAATCACGCGGCATTCATGGATTGGAAGTAGAAAAGTTTGGCAAAGAAACCTCTATTGGGCGAGATATGGACGCTCGTCGAGATATTATCGGGCAGCGAAATGATGGGACTCTCTTCCCCGCAGAAGCAGGAATTTCCAAGATGGTGATAAATGGAAAGGATTATTTCACCACCTTCTTCCGCGACATTACCGAGCGCAGACAGGCAGAAGAAACCATTCGTGAAAACGAAGCCCGTTTTCGCAGTCTTTTCGAAGATTCTCCCATTTCCCTCTGGGAAGAAGATTTATCTGCGGTGAAGGTTTTTATCGATGAATTGTTCGATTCAGGCGTTATTGATCTACGAGTACATTTCGAGAGCCATCCAAGCGATTTAAATAAATGTGCTTCCCTGATTAAGGTATTAGATGTAAATCAAGCCACACTAGATCTCTATCAGGCTGAGAGTAAAGATCAATTACTCGGCAGCCTGGATAGAATTTTTACCGAAGAGTCATCCGATTCTTTAATAGATGAATTGGTTACACTGGCAGGTGGCAGCACCTGGTATGAAGGGGAGATTGTTAATCGCAAACTGGATGGGACATTCTTCGATTGCATCATTGGTTTTTCGGTTGCACCCGGTTCAGAGGGAACCTGGTCGAAGGTGTTTGTTTCCATCATGGACATTACCGAGCGGAAAATGTTGGAAGAAAAATTGGAGGAAAATGCGCTCTCTGCTCAGTTGATGTATCGCTCCTCAGAGTTAGCGACTTCAGCCGAAACTGAAGAGGATGCCCTGCAAATGGTGCTGGACGAAATTTGTAAATTAACTGGCTGGCCGGTGGGTCATGTGTACGTCTTGAACAAGAATGGAAGTCAAACGCTTGAACTTCAGCCAACAGATATCTGGTCATTGGACGATTTGGAGGAGTTTACCGAGTTTGTCAGGGTGACAGAAATAACAACTTTCGAGAAAGGTATAGGACTTCCCGGTCGTGTTCTTGA
>CALBUI010000052.1 GCA_937968125.1 uncultured Anaerolineales bacterium
AAAATTGCGAGTGACGAAGAGTCTTCCGATTGAGTCTCTATCTCTCGCCACGGATCTGGGTCTGCAGACCGGTTTTGGGGATGATATGCTGCGGATTGGATCTATTAAAGCATTTGCGGATGGTGCCCTTGGACCGCGCACCGCGGCCATGCTCCAACCTTATGAGGGCGAACCAGATAACCGCGGTTTGCTCATGTTGGACGCAGAAGATATTTATGAGCAGGGAATGTTGGCGGTCGATAATGGTCTCAGTTTGGCGATACATGCCATTGGCGATTCAGCCAACCATGAAGTCCTGCAAGCCTTTGCCCAGCTAAGGGAGTACGAAAGCCAACAAGGGCAGACAATTTCAGACAATCGTAGTTCCTCCCCCTTACGCCACCGCATCGAACACGTCCAGGTCATTCACCCAGACGATCTCAATCGTCTTGCTGAGCTTGGAGTAATCGCTTCAATGCAGCCAATCCATGCCACCTCAGATTATCCCGTGGCTGATAAGTATTGGGGAGATCGCTCAAAATTTGCCTACGCCTGGCACTCACTACAGGATTTTGGGACGCATCTCGCATTCGGTTCTGATGCCCCGGTTGAATCTCCCAACCCCTTTTGGGGACTCCACGCGGCGGTTACTCGGAAAAGTCCAGATGGTTCACCTGGACCTGATGGATGGTTTCCGGAGCAAAAAATCTCGCTGAGAACAGCCTTAGGAGGTTTCACCACTGGTGCAGCCTATGCAGCCCAGACGGAAAACCGGCAAGGGCAGCTTGCGCCGGGTTTCTTCGCTGACCTGGTAGTGCTGGATGAAGATTTATTTCAAATCGATCCTGATGAGATCAGGCATATCACCCCCTTGGGAACGATGATCGGTGGTGAATGGGTTTACCTCGATCCCACAGCTAAGTTCTTACCTTAGACGACGGACATCACCCTCCCGCATTGTTATACCAACCTCGTCCATGTGCTCCAGCAATGCTAGCACATAGCGGCGGCTTGTATTGAAGTGGTCCCTCACTTGTGCCGCGCTCACTGTTCCATTATTCTCGAGTAAAATTTTTACTTCCCCCACCATTCGGTCATAATCTTCTCGCCGAAAGACCACCTCGGGTGATACAGGGACAAGAAGGTCGAGATCTACCATTGCCTGAAAAACATCCTCCCCAACATCCTTGATAGTATCTTTTACTGACGGGGGTGAAAAAGGTGAAGCAGTAAAGCGTTTCAACGTGCTTTTAACCGCCTGTTCTTGTTCGGCAGAGAAATTAATCTTATGGTCAGGACTTAAGACGAGTGGTCCGTTTTCTTCCAATCGTCCTTCTAAGATTAGAATCCTGATTTCTGCCGAGAACAAACGGGATTGTATTTTTAAACGACTCTTCAGCTCTTCTTTGGCCATTCCCCTACGCAGGGGATAAGTTGTATGATAATCCTCAACAATGAGCAAAGTTGTTGACGAGAGCTGCTCCCAATACCCTCTCGTGGTAACCAGAATATCGCTGTCAAATTCCAGATTCCCTTTATCGGGTTCCAGGATAACTATTTCCCCTTGATTGATGAGCTCTTCGACTGCATTTTTGCCAGCCTCCTCATCTAAATTTGAGTGTAAGATCACCTCCCTCATTGGGGCTGCAACCAAGGTCGTCAGAGATTGGATGAGGACATCCGTCGGGGCGCCCGCGGATAATGACTCCAGCCGCTCAATGAGTCCATGGGTAAAGCGTTTATGGCGTCCAACGGGATTCGGATCGATGATCGTCCCTCCTCCCATGGTCTCCCCTGGAGAAGGCCGTCTGAGGATATAGTGATCACCTCTCATCACCACCACCGGTGCTTTCATTTCTAGCTGCAGCCAGCCTGGTTCTCCGGGATTGATCACCTCGCTGCCTAAAGTGCGGACCCGGGCCAAAACTTCTGCGGCGCCGACAAACAACTTAACTTCAGTATTATGTTTTAGCGCAAGGGAGGCATCCTTGAGCAAGCGAAATTTTACATCCATGCGTCGGGTTGGTTGGTAATCTCCGCGGTGTGCGACGACATCCCCTCGCCTGATTTCCTCAAGCGTGACCCCGGAAATATTAACCGCAGTACGACTCCCGGGTAGAGCCAGATCTTCCTTTTGTTTATGAGTTTGCAAACCGCGAATTCTACCCTGTGTCCCATTTGGGAGGATCTCCACTTCTTCCCCGATTTGCAGATGCCCGTCGCTCAAAGTCCCGGTAACTACTGTCCCAAATCCCGCGATTGAGAACACGCGGTCCACCGGTAAACGGGGTCTTCCTAAATCCTGGCGAGGCGGTCTCTCGGCCAAGACTTCATCTAAAATTTCAAGCAGATCTGAGGTTCCCGTTCCATTTTTGGCGGAGACGCGTACGACCGGCACATCCTCTAAAACCGTGCCTACCAGGACTTGTCGAACATCCTCTTCGACCAGGTCGAGCCAATCAGGATCGTCGATCAAGTCTATCTTGGTTAATGCGACCAACCCAGCTCGGATCTGGAGAATATCAAGGATGGCAAGATGCTCGCGAGTTTGCGGCATTACACCTTCATCAGCGGCGACAACAAATAAAGCTGCATCGATGCCACCAACCCCAGCCAGCATGTTTTCAATAAAGTCTCTATGACCAGGCACATCCACAATACCTACCTGCTCACCTGAGGGTAATTCCATCCAGGCAAATCCAAGATCGATCGTCATCTGCCGCTCGCGCTCTTCTTTCAGGCGATCGGGATTCATACCTGTCAAGGCTTCGATCAGGGTCGATTTACCATGATCTACATGTCCTGCTGTGCCAATTACCCGCATGCAGCTGCCTCGTGAAGTGGGATTACAAACCCTGCTTAATGATAAAAATCAGCGGATATTTCCTGCGATCCGTTCGTATGCCGCCACCCAATCATGGGTCATCGATAGCAATGACTGTAGGCGTCTTTCTGTTTCTTCATTCATCTGTTGGATGACATCTTGAACTTCTTGCAAATTTAACTTGAGGTCAATCAGCTGGTCCCCCATCTTCTCCAGGTTCCTGGATAACTCATTCCGCTGTTCCTCTTGAGTTAATGTGTAGTTCGTCCAGCGTTTTTGATCGTCAGCTTTAAACGTCACCCACTCCTGCCGAAATCTTTCTTCTGCCAGACGCTGTACTTCTGTGAGTTCATTTGTTCGCCTCTCGATCCGGCCCTGAAGATCTTCAATAATACCTTTAAGTCTTTTCACTTCGCTGTGCGTGCTATCTAAAGAAGTAAACTGTCTCTCTACATCTTCTGACTGGCGGTCAATTTTTTCGATTTGCGCCTGCCATTCCTTCCATGTGCGCTCAAATTCCACCTTTTGCAAAGCCTGTTTTTCAATGAAAGCATCCTGAGCTTCTTGACGATCTGAATCTTGTGCCAGAGTCTCCGTAAGACGGCTTTCCACCTTGCGCAAGTTTGAGGAAACCAGCTCCATCTGCCCGCGATGCTCATCGGACCTTTTTCTCAAGGCCGTCACTTCCCCCTGAAGGTCAACCAGACGTTTTGAATCTTGTCGGCGACCATCTTCGATCAATCGATAGGTGCGGGTATATTCCTCTTCGCTGCGTTGAATATCCTGAATCTGCACCCTTATATCATCGATCTGCTGCCCTAATCTTGCCTCCTCATCGACCCTCGCCTGAAGGCTACGATTAATTCCGGAAAATGCTTCGAGTTCCTGGCGCATTTCAGCAATGCTTGTATCTACGGAGCGCATTTCCACCCGGCGAACCTTTTCCATTTCTTCTTCACGCTTTTTTGTTTGTTTATCCACCTCTTCAACCTGCTTGTTAATTTCGAGGCGTTGTTGAAGTAATGAAGAATCAAATTCATCCATGCGGTTTACAACTGTCGATAACCTGGTGATTTCACTGCTCAGATCCTTTATCTGTTGATTCGCACCAGAGATATTCCCTTCCATTGCAGTGATGCGGTCTTCCTGCTTGGAAATGATATCTTTATCCTTTCGACGTTCTTCATTCAACCATTCAAGTTGCTTAAGTACTTGGTCAAAATCCATCGCTGACCTCCATATGAGGAATTATCTCGAGGGTTTGCGAATTATAGCATTAAGATAGTGGGCCAATCTGAGTGAACGCAGCTGGTAAATTTAAAATCATTTGAATGTAGAAATTTGGTAGGATTCCCAGGAGTACCAACAACAGCCAGCCAATAGCAAGGAAAATCTTCAAAATCCTTGGTTCAGGTGCTTCATTCTCAGATTCACGCTCCCCAGCTACTATGGCTGTCAAAATTCTGATTCCGGCTACTATTAATCCAAGACTACCAATTATCACCCACACGGATATCTGGGGCATCAAACCAGTCAATCCTTCGACAACACCGAGCTTGAGAGGGAAACCTGCAAATAGTGGCATCCCAGCCAGGCAGAACAGAGCTAAAATGATGCTGATCGAAATGAAGGGATAATCTTTTCCAATTCCCCTGATATCAGCTATATGGAGGTTATCGACTCTTCCGATCAAACTTGATAATGCCAGTGCCATGACTCCAAGGCTTAATCCCCGTGGTAATAATCCAGCAATAAACAAGACCCTAAAGAACTCATTTTCCGATCCAACCGCCAGACCGACAGCAATTAATGAAAACCCAACGTCCAAAATCACTGCAAATCCCATGATTCGAGACAGGTTTTTTTCAACTGCAGCCCAAATTCCTGCCGTGAGAATCATAACCACACCAACAACTTGCAGGAGCAATCCGGTACTGGGACTATCTTTCAACCAAACAAAGCGATCCAAAAACCCCAAGCCAAAAATCGAGATCACCACGGGCAGAATGAGAAGGATGAAAGCTGTCGAATAGGGGTGGCTTTCCTCGGTTAACATCGGAATCCAGGTATGGAAAGGAAATACCGCCAGCATTAGGGCAAATCCAATTACCAATAATGCAGTCGCTATGGCGACAAATTCTGGATTTCCTGGACCAACCTCAAAACCCGTGAACATAAATCCAGAAATCAATATGAATGGCATCCCGATGGTTTGAAAAGTTAGGTAGCGTAATACACCTCTGCCTGCTTTATTTCCAGGGGGGGATAGGAAAGGAATGCTTGCCAAAACAGCAATTTCTATTAACACAGCTGCAAATAGAAAGGGTTCAATTGCGATTGCGGCAGTCAATAGCGCCGTTATACCTAATCCCAAGGGAACGAATAATTTATTTGGCCTGGCGAGCGGGGAGGCCCCGAACCAAAGCGCTGCAACCAGATAAATGACGATCAACGAGGGGCGATCTGCAGCAGACAAAACGATCCGCCGCCCAAAAACG
Source organism: uncultured Anaerolineales bacterium (assembly GCA_937968125.1). Classification (GTDB taxonomy): domain Bacteria; phylum Chloroflexota; class Anaerolineae; order Anaerolineales; family UBA4823; genus PFL25. Next base: position 5,302 of record CALBUI010000052.1, read on the forward strand.
AGGAATGTATCCGAGAATGGAATCACCCATCGCCAAAGGATGATTTGCTCTTGTAATGGAAGCCAAACTGCCAACAATGCCAATACTGCTGCGGTAATTGTTGCCAGGATTGCGACCAGCCTTTCTCGGTTTTGGAGGAAGAGCAAAATAACTGCAACCAGGCTTGGGAAAATGATCCAGATGAACGCAGAATTCAACTTACTTCCTCCAGGGTCTGAGCAGTAAGCAGATAAGCACAGATTATCGCCAGCCCTAAGGTAACCAGTGCTAATAATCCAGCAATCAAGATTGAACTCTCCAGCGCGGCATATAAAATTTCAAATCCGCTGAGTACTGTTAGCAGTCCCAGAACAACTCTGAAAGGATGATTTGTTAACCCCAAATGAAGCAGACCCAATGCAATTAAGATCATGGATCCATAAGCTTGTTCCACGCTGATCTCCGGTAACCAGAGGACTAATCTGGCTCCTCCGGTAAAAGCAAATAACCCTGCCATCACTGCCAATATTAAGCGGAACACGATTTCAGAGATAGGTTTTACCCCACCATTTATCCGATTGCTGTGGAGATTACGCAATGCAAGGACCATTACGGCGCAAGCCATCCACCCTGCAACCAGCTTGACAGCAGCTGTTTCGATTGGCCAGCTTGAGGATACTAAAAATACGACAGCCACGTATTGGAGCGCCAAAATGAAGATGCTGATCCGCCAATCCCAACTGATGAGGAGTATAGAGGCAGTTAAGAAGGCCAGGATCACTATGGGGAGTATCAGGAATTCTGGAATCATTGCTCAGGTTCCAAGGCTTATTAGTAATATTGCGAGAAATAGAACAACCCAAAGTAATACCCAAAGAATCCCACCCTCCCCCTCTAAAACACTCGATATAAAGAAGATGAGGCGGGAGACATAAGCAAAGAGAATTCTTAGGATTCCAAAGAACCAACCCAAATCCAGGAATGCGATAATCCCGTTTGAAAAGTTTTGGGGGATATTCCCTCCCCTACGCTGCCACATGAAACCCAGGAATGAAAGTACGCAGATCACAATCCCTAAGATCCATCCTAAAAGCGGTATTTCACCAATAGCAGGTCGATATAACAAACCCCAACCAAAATGCACAACCGGGATTATGAGCAACCCAAGTGGATATACTACTCTTATCCAGCGTTCAAGCCCCGGTGGTTCAACATTGATTTGGAAGGCATGCCTGGCGAAACCCCAAACCATGAGCACAATAGCAGCTAAGTAGAGAATCATAGCCAGGTTCAATGGAAGGGAGAACAGTCCTAATCCGTTCCAGGCTGGCGTAAATGGCAAGGTCGCAATGCCAATTAATCCTAACAAGGTTAACCACAGAGAAAATCTTTTCCGAACAGAGGCTAAAAAAATCAGCCCACCAGAAAACAATAGCGCTATGCCCCAGGCAAGGCTGGCTTCCGGCTGAGA
>CALBUI010000053.1 GCA_937968125.1 uncultured Anaerolineales bacterium
GAACAAATGCTTCCCGGACGGCTTTTGAAAGACCATCATCGAGGGTGAAACGTTCTCTTTCCCAATCACACGAGGCGCCTAGGCGACGTATTTGCTGGGTTATGATTCCGCCGTATTTCTCTTTCCATTCCCATGTGCGGCGCAGGAATTCTTCTCGCCCGACCTGCTCCCGGGTTTGACCTTCTTCCGCTAGGGCTTTTTCGATCTGCAGCTGCGTCGCAATTCCCGCATGATCAGTTCCTGGTACCCATAAGGTTGGGATGCCTTTCATGCGATGGAAGCGGATCATCAGATCTTCCATCGAAACAAACATGGCATGTCCCAGGTGCAGCTCGCCGGTCACATTGGGAGGCGGGATTGAGATCACAAATGGTTTCACCTGCGGATCGAAATCTGGATTATTGGGATCGTTGGATGGCTGGAAGAAGCCCTCTTGTTCCCACCAGTCATAGATTCGATTTTCAGTGGATTTGAAATCGTAAGTTTTAGGAAGGGAAAATGAGGCCATATTCTATCTCCACATCTTGAGTTTTTTCACGATAATTTTATTAGGAAACCTTACCTTTAAAGGAAAAATTCACCACGAATTACAGTTATTGCCTGCCCAGCAATCTTGACAGATTGAATGTTTTCCCGAGGTCCGACGATTTCTAGCATTGCCTGTCCAGGTCTATTCATCCAATGACCTTGTTCGGCAACAAACTCTGGTTTTTCGATCAATCCATAATACCAGAGATAAGCAGCCATACCACCGCTGGCAGATCCGGTAAAAGGATCTTCGAAGAGATCAGGAGGGGGGGCGAAGTGACGGGCGAAAGTATTTCCAGAAGGTGTGACTCCCTCTAAGCAGAAGAGGTGAGCGCTAAAAAAATCACCTTCAGCATGTAACTGTGTAAATCCGGGTATATCGATAGCAATGCGTTTGAGAACTTTCAAGTCACTTACGGCGATCATTAATTGGGGAGTGCCTGTGCTCACTGTTTGAATCGTTGATCCTTCCAGCAAGTCATTTTCCTGAAGGCCGAAAACCGGTAAGATTTGGTTTGGATCGTATTTCGCCATGAATTGCGGCTTGATTTGGGTCATGATGATATTCTCGATCTTTCCCTGTTTTGCATGAATCTCAATGGGGATCAATCCAGCCTGTAGTTCCAAGGTGATCTCAGTTTTGTCATCTGTCAAAGACAGGCGACCTGATTCAACCAACGCGTAAACAGTGGCGATCGTCGGATGACCGGCTAGAGGGATTTCCCCACCCGGGGTGAAGTACCGGGCACCAAAATCTGCTGAGTCTGAGTTGTATACAAATGATGTCTCTGAAAGATTCATCTCACTGGCGATTGCCAGCATGGTATCGTCGTCCAGTTCATCACAATCGAATAAGATCGCACAAGGATTACCCGCCAATTTTTGTGTGGTGAATGCATCGACTTGCATGAAAGGAAATGTTGGCATTTTTGAAAATCTCCTTACCGTCTACATCAGCCTGGATTCCGTCTCTCCTGGCTGGCAATGTTTGACTAGTGCTTTGCAGGTCTCCATCCATGAGGATAATTGTTTACCTGGTTACAAAGCTTGTCCCGTACAGTCTGAACGGGTCTCCAGCGTTGTAACCAGACTCAGTTTCAAGGTTAAACAATAAAACCCTTTCATCCATAATGAGGACGAAAGGATTGCTTCCGCGGTACCACCTCTATTCGCTGATTATTGCTAACCAGCACGCTCATCACCCCGACCAGCATCAGGCCCACTGTCTGTCCGACTATGGACAGGGCTTCGCTGTAACGGGCTACCCGTGCCGTTCTACTCTCAACTATTCAATTTGTGTATCAAGGATAATTGATTTCTTCGGCAGGAACTCCAGGCGACATTCGGAGCGAGACGTCTGCGGGGGCTCTCAGCTATTAGCCGCACCTTCTCTGTCAGCGTCTCCAGCACCTACTCCTCCCAGAGAGAGTTGTCATATAAAGATTGTGTGAAGATTATAACCATTAAGGGTGGGTAAGTCAACTTCACCATCTTGGAAGTCATTCAAAGCGCATTTCACCTACCGGGATAGCGACCGGTAAATGATTCTCAGCAGGTGGAAGTGGGCAGTGCCAGCGTGTATTGTAAGCACAGGAGGGGTTATAGGCGAAGTTAAAATCGAGGACCAGCTGGTCACTCTCCCAACCCAAATCAGCCCCTTTAATCGTATCCAACAGGTAGCGTCCACCGGCATAAGTTTCAGTTCCACTGGTCAAATCTTTGAAGGGTAGGAAAATTCCCCCACCATAACCCATGATCCAAAACAATGTCAGGGAGACGATTTGGCCGGTAACCTCAAAATTTATGCGTCCAATAGGCTTTAATCGGGTTGGTCCATCATCGTGAAGATTTATGGTGACAGAATCTTGATCCTTGATCTCTTCAACCGGAAGAATGAACCGGTATGCAGGATCGTAAGGGTAATACTTGAGGGAGGTGAAATCAGCCACCTGTTCAGGAGTGAGGGCGGTCTGCAAATGGGTTTTGAATAACCTGTCCTGATCGGCCCGGAAACGCTGCCAGCGAACATTGGGAGGCAATTCGCTCTCCCGTGCGCGAGTATAACTCTCAACAACCTGGCGGCGATAGTCAGCAAGTTGTAAAAAGGAAGTGTCTGCCATCGTTATTCCAAGCGGATACGGGGATTCAACCACCCATACAGTAAATCTGCCGCCAGATTGGCCAGTGCAAAGCCCAATACGGTGACCATGATTACGGCCTGCAGCAGCGGTAAGTCGCGGCGATCTATGGCGAAGATCATCAATCTGCCCAGTCCCGGATAATTGAATACATTCTCAATCACCACCAACCCGCTAATCAGCCATCCGATGCTGATTGCAATGACCGTGATCGTGGGCAGCAGGGCGTTGCGCAGCACATGTTTGACGATCACATTGCGGCGGGGCAAGCCTTTCAAATCCGCAGTGCGGACATAGGGCTGCTTTAATTCTTCCAGGACACCTGCCCGGGTAAGCCTGGAGATATAGGCCAGCAAGACCAGCATCGCAGTCAAGGCTGGCAGAATCAACATGGGCAGGGCTTCCAGGAATGTCGATTGAGGCGGAATGGAAGAATTGGCTGGCAAATACGGCAATCCTAAATCCCGCAGACCAAAAGAAAAGACCTGGATCAGCACCAAACCGGTGACGAATTCAGGTAACCCGACTACAGAAAGTGAGCCCACACTGACAGTACTGTCGATGGGTTTATTCTCGTTCAAACCAGCTGCAACTCCGAGCGCTACCGCCAGCGGCACAGAAATGATCAAAGCGACCAGGGTTAACATTAATGAATTTCGCAGCCGATCCATAACGATGGGGTAAATAGGTAAACCTGTACTGAACGAGATCCCCCAATCGCCGGTCAAGAAATTTCCCAGCCAGGTCAGATATTGCACGGGAAGAGATTGATCAAGACCCAACTCAAGGCGGCAATTTTCAATGGCTCCCTGACCTGCTTCCCGTCCCAAAATAATGCGGCATACGTCCCCTGGCAACCATTGGGTGACAATGAAGACCAATAATGAGGTCAACAGGACTGTAAGGGTGAGAAAACCCAAGCGGCGGAGAATGAATCGTGACATCTGAGTTTAAGGTTTCGCAGCAGATGATATATCAATCTGAATTTGGTTCGCGACCAGTTCTTCAAGCGGGATGTGGCAAAATATCCGCTTTCCCGTCTTCTGATCGACCTGCCAGGGAGGCGTAGTTGTGGCGCAAATTTCACCCAGGTAGCGCGGGCAGCGCGTGTGGAAGGGGCAGCCGCTGGGCAAGTCAGCTGGATTTGGGATTTCACCTGCCAGGTGAATGGGGGAGCTTTTGATATTTGGATCCGCTTGCGGGATCGCACTGAGCAAGGCTTCGGTGTAAGGGTGGTGAGGGGGTTGGAACAAGACCTCAGGACCAGTGATCTCCATCAGGGAGCCGAGGTAGATCACCACGATTTGATCTGCTAAATACCCGACAATTGACAAATCATGGGAGATAAACAACATGCTGTTGTGGTGATCGCTCTGCAGCTCATTGACCAGGTTTAGGATAGCAGCCTGAACAGACACATCCAGGGATGAGATCGGTTCATCCAGGATCAACAGCTCGGGATTAGCTGCAAACGCCCTGGCCAGGGCCACGCGTTGGATTTCACCACCACTCAATTGGCTGGGAAGTCGCCCTGCATAATCAGCAGATAAACGGACTAATTCAAGAAGTTCTCTGACTTTAATATCGGCTTCTTCATTTGATAATCCCGCCAAACGAATCAGCGGTCTTTGCAAAGTTTCTCCGATGGGCAGGTAGGGATTGAGCGCTTCATGAGGGTTCTGGAAGACAATTTGCATGAGGCGTAAGGTCTCTAAATCTCGTTGGAAGAGTTTCTCTGGCAGCGGGATCTGTAACAACTCAATTGATCCGTCAGATTTTTTCTCCAATCCCATGATTCCCCTAGCAAGGGTGGTCTTACCACTACCGCTTTCTCCGACTAACCCGACCGTGCTGGCTGGAGAAATGCCAAGGTCGACCTGGTTCACAGCCTTGACTGATTTGGATGGCTGCCGGCTGAAAACCTCATTTAGCGATCTGCGGATCGGAAAATGAATGGATAGGTCATTCGTCTCCAATGTCAATGGTCCATCCTGGTCACCGGATTGGGTTGGTTTACGTCCCGGCGAGGGCTGGTGGATGTCGATCTCGGAGTTAACGATCTCCTCCCACCGATGGCAGCGAGATGTTCGGGATTCGCCAACCTGGTAAAGTGGGGGTCTTGTGCTGCAAATTTCAATCGCAACAGGACAGCGGTCGCGGAAGACACATCCAGAAGGGCTTTTACCGATCGACGGGATCTGACCGGATATTGCCCTTAGTTGAATGCTTTCTCGTGTATCGCCCAGCTGGGGTATGCTGTCGATCAATCCCTGGGTGTAAGGGTGCAGCGGCTGGGAGAATAAATTGTGCGTGGGAGCCTCCTCAACCACCTCGCTTGCGTACATTACTCCTACCCGATCGCAAATTTGGGCGATGACACCCAAATTGTGAGTGACATACAAGACGCCAGCCTCATTCTCACGGATGAGATCATTTAACAAATCCAGAATGACCACCTGGGTGGTGACATCCAGGTTGGTCGTAGGTTCATCAAGAATAAGCAGGTCAGGATCTGTGCTCAAAGCCATGGCGATCAATAATCTCTGCTGCATTCCACCGCTGATCTGGTGAGGATAACTTTCCGCCATCCTTTCAGGGTCAGGTAAGTTGACCTTTGCGCACCATTCGAGGGCTTGCTTTTCGGCTTCTCGGGGTGAAAGTTCTCCCTGCGGGTTAATTGATTCGACCAGCTGCTCTCCAACCCGAAGGGAGGGGTTCAGGGATGATTGAGGGTTCTGCGGGACAAAAGCGATCTTTCTCCCCCATACCTGGCGCAGTTCCTCCTCGGTCAACGACATCAGGTCAATATCACCAAGGTGGATCTCCCCACTGCGGATTGATCCACCGCTTCCCAAGTACCTCATGGCAGCCAATACCAGCGTAGTTTTTCCGGATCCGCTCTCCCCAACGAGACCATAGGTTTCGCCCGCGTGAATTTTTAGCGAGACATCATGAACCGCGTTTAGCCATTGCCCGTCTTGGTGGTAGGCTACCGTCAAATCTCGGATATCAAGTACACTGGAATTGGTCATAATTAAATCGGGGATGATTAACCCTGGCCTTGTGAACCAATAATGCGCTTAACCCCGTCCGCCATTAAATTCACTCCGATCACGACCAGCGAGATTGCCAGGGCAGGAAAGAACAGAGCCCAGGGAACCAAGCCTGCATATACGCGCGCCTCCTTGACCATCAAGCCCCAGTTGGGACTGGGGGGCTGAACGCCAACCCCCAGGAAACCCAGGGAGGCGACCAGGAATATGGCGTACGAGAAGCGCAAGGCGGATTCGACTGACAATGTCGGCAAAACCGATGGCAATATCTCCCGGAATAAGATGCGGGATTGGGATTCACCCCCCAGGCGAGCCGCTTCAACAAATCCCTGGGGTTTTATCGCCAGCACGACACTGCGCACCACGCGTGCCACGATGGGTGTGTAAACGATAATGATCACGATCAAGATGCTGTATTTCGATTGGCCAACAGTCCCGAGCAGCAGCAGGGCGAGCAGTAAAGCTGGTAGGGCTAGCAAACTATCAAAAGTACGCATGGTGATTTCATCGAACCACCCGCCTCGGTACCCGGTCAATAAACCGAAAATTGTTCCGCTGATCACTGCCAGAATAGTTCCTACACCTGCGAGGACCAAGATCTCCCTGGCCCCTAAGACGACCCGGCTGAACACATCTCGACCCAGGTTGTCAGTACCGAACCAATGATCGATTGATGGTGGTTGCCGGGCCTCGGAAGCGAGAATCTCATTTTCACCGTATGGGGCAATCAATGGTCCGAATATGGCTATTAATATGAAAATGACTGTGATCGTGGTACCGATAGCAGTTACCGGTTTGGAATAGAGCTTGCGCACCACTAGAGACAAGCGCCGCCACCTGGAGGGAGCGGCGCCAGTTTCAATGGAATTTGTTTCCGGGAATGAGGTCAAGGTTATTGTTTTAGACGGACTGTTGAAAGATCAGATCGTCCAGGGAAGGGTTTCATCTGAAAATCGATAAAATCTTCGTTGATGGCGCCTAATTGGGAGAAGAAGTATGGAACCAGAATTGGGCCGCGTTCGATGAGTAATTCTTGGATTTGGCGGTATGCCTCCACACGCTCGTCTTCGTTCATCGTCGTCCCAGAGACACCTGCCAAGCCATCAAACTCCGCATCACAGAAGTGGGATTCATTCCAAATAGCATCACAAACGAGCATGGTATCCAGGTAGAATTGTGGATACGGGCGGGAACCCCAGCCGGTGATCCCCAAATCCACCTCCAACCAGCCATCTTCTCCATAGTAAACGCTCTCTGGTTCAACGATCACATCAACATCGATCCCGGCGTCGGCCCATTGATCTTTCAGCACCACGGCCAGGTTTGGCCGGTTGCCGGTGTCAGGGGTATGGAGTTCAAGACTGATTCCATCCGGGTAACCCGCCTCCGATAGCAGCTGTCGGGCAGCATCAACATTCCGGGCAGGTGGTTGTAAATCCTCGGCAAAGTATTGGCTGTACATCGGGCCGATCGGGGTGTCCTTACCGAGGGCGCCGTACCCCTGCAATACCAGGTCAAAAATCGCCTGGCGATCGGTCGCCAGTCTTAACGCTTGCATCAAGCGCGGGTCATCTCCAGGCGCGCGATCGGCCCGCAAGCGAACCACATCGAAACTATTGGTTTTCGCTTCGAGAGGGATAATTCCTTGTTCGCCAACGAGGGTATTAAACAAATCCGCGGATAACAGCATCACAAGATCGACCTGACCGCTTCGTAGAGCTTCAGATTGGGCAACTTGATCGTTGAAAAAGATAAATTCAACCCCCTCGAGCTTTGGTCTATCCGGCAAGAAGTAATCCTCATTGGCTTCCACAACCAGCCGGTCTTCAGGATTATATGAGACCAGTTTGAAAGGACCAGTGCCGATGAAATCACTGCCTGGCTCTTCAGTGTCTGCCTTGAGGATCAGGGCATGATTGTCACTCAAATCGTAAAGAAAGAAGGGATTGGGATCTATCAAGGTAAACGTCACTTCAAATCTGTCAGTGGCTTCAATATTTTCGATATTACTGTATAGATCTCTGGTGGGTGAATCTACTTCCGGATCGCGCAAGCGGTTGAATGTCCAGACGACATCCTCGGCGGTAAAAAGTGTGTCATCGTGGAAGGTTGCATTATTGACAAGGGAGAAGACATATGTCTTGCCATCCTCGCTGACAGTCCACTCACGGGCCAGCCGGGGTGCAATGGTATTCTGAGGCGTCACATCAACCAGATAGTCATAAATACTGCTGGCGATGATGATCTCCGGATCGGAAGAGATGAAGGCAGGATCGGTTTGTACGATGGGTTGAATAGCTACCCTCAATTCACCCAGACGACCTTGAGCTGCCGGTTCAGTCGGGGTTGGGGTATTCCCAGCGCAGGCTTGCAGCAGGAAAGCCAGAGCAATAATGAGCACTGGAAAATGAAATCTATGATTTGATAGTTTGGCGTACAAATTCATCTCCTCCTGCAGAATTACTAATGCGGAATTAAATCATCAGTCTCAACAACTGCAATAATTCTCAGTATATCTGGTTTTTTTATGATTTATCAACCCCAATTTGAGAGTTCAGATTTCGATAGTGATTAACTCTCCGGATTCCAAAATTAAGACGATTTCTTAAATAAATCCCTTACGAATTATTGAATTTTAGATTGATCGCTGAGAAGTGATTTGGATAATTTTCGTATGTCTCCTATCAAAGAAACATCTAATTCTCAATAATTCGGCTTTGAGCTTTATCCTGTCCCTGGTCGATAAAAGCTCGCAGGAAAGCTGTCTCCCTGAGATACAGCTTATCTGTAGCAGATAATAAGTCCAGAATTGATTGGGATTCAAGTAAGATCTGCTTTTCATCTGGCGGCATTTGAAGCAGGGTGGCAGCAAAACTGGCTAGTGATATTGGATTATTCGGTATGCTGCCTTCATCTATTTTTACCTCTTCAACTTCGTTTAACAGATGAAGGTACTGAATAACTTTGGTGGTAATTCGATTAGCGGCAGTTTTCAGCGCTTCATGATCATTCTTATCAAATGGGTAAAGTTCAACTTGAGCAACCAGGTATGGTAATTCTTCACTTATGCTTTTGATCTGGAAGCGGTGCTCGCCGATCGTGGTGAGATTCATCCGACCCTCATCGATAGGGTGGACATCTAGGATGCGAGCAGTGCATCCAATAAGATGGGGTTCTGGTAGGGGACCTAAGGCTTCGCTTCCCTGGCGTATCAGGACCACACCAAATTGTTTGTCCTCCTCAAGGCATTTTTTGATCATTTTTTTGTAGCGAGATTCGAAAATATGCAGAGGCAGAGCTATTCCAGGGAATAGAACTGTGTGAAGGGGGAAAAGTGGTATATGGAACATCGTGGATTAATTATACACCGGTGAATGTAAGCTCCTTTTTGCAGTTCACTTATCAAATACTGAGATTTGGGGAGGAGTCTCCTCCTGAACTGATTGGTTAAGGCTATAATTTCTCAAACCATTCACCAAGGAGGAGAAATGCCAACACCGACGTCAGATGTGGATTATCACCTCAGGCAAGAGCGCCTGGTTAATACAATAGAAGCGGCTGACCTGAATGGAATAGCACTCAATGCTGGACCCAGTTTAACGTACTTGACCGGTCTTCATTTCCATCTCAGTGAAAGACCGGTTTTGGGTCTGTTTTCGTTGGATAAACCTCCGGTAATCGTACTCCCAGAATTGGAATCCGGTAAGCTTTCGAATTTGGATTACAACACGCTATCATTTGCCTATGGAGAAGATCCCGAAACCTGGCGAACTTCCATTAGGGAAGGGATTCTGGCAGCTGGGCTCAATGGGCAGCGGATAGGTATTGAGCCACGTGTATTTCGAGTGCTGGAATTGGATTTAATTAATACTGCTGATGAAGATCTCAAGCTTGTCTCGGGAGAGGCGGTACTGGCTCAGTTGCGGATGCAAAAAGATGAATTTGAACAGGGTGAGATGCAAGAAGCGGTCTATATTGCTCAGAAGGCTCTGGAGGAGACCTTGCCCGAAATAGAGTCGGGGATAAGCGAACGAGAATTGGCCGGGAAATTAGTCGTTGCATTATTGGCGAATGGCTCAGATCCAGAGATGCCATTTTCGCCGATCGTCGCCTCTGGACCAAACAGCGCAAACCCGCACGCATTTCCGACCGACCGCCAATTATCAAAGGGGGATATGCTGATCATCGATTGGGGAGCTAACGTCGGAGGTTATTTCTCGGATCTCACCCGGACTTTTGCCGTTGGTGGAGTTAATGAAGAGATGTCGAAGATTGCGCAGATTGTCTTAGATGCCAACGTAGCAGCCAGGAGTAAGGCTGGACCTGGTGTGCCTGCACAAGAAATCGACCAGGCAGCCAGGAAGGTAATCGAATCGGCAGGTTATGGCGAATTCTTTACTCATCGAACGGGGCATGGATTGGGTATTGAGGGGCATGAAGAACCTTATATCCGAGATGGAAATCCTGTGCCGCTCATTCCAGGAATGACATTCACCATTGAACCGGGAATATATCTGCCAGGTAAGGGTGGTGTTCGCATTGAAGACGATGTAGTGGTAACGAATGAAGGATTATTGAGCTTCAGTGATATGCCGCGCGAGTTAATAATCCTGGGTGGCTAATCAAGTTCTCCTTCGAGCCTGCCATGAAGCGTGATTTGATCCTGATCGGGATTGCAATGTTCGCCTGGGGATTTGGTGAAGGTTTATTTATCTACTTCCAACCAATTTATTTAGAACAGCTGGGTGCTGATCCAATCATGATTGGTACCATCCTGGGCGGATTCGGTCTGGCGATGACGATCTCACATATCCCTGCTGGCTACCTCGCCGATCGGATAGGGCGTAAACCTTTGATGATTGCAGCCTGGACGACGGGTACAATCGCAGCCACGATCATGGCACTGGCGCCTTCATTGTCGGTCTTTGTGGTTGGATTATTTATCTACGGGACGACCTTGTTTGTTATGTCCCCCCTGCAAAGCTATCTGACTGCTGCCCGGGGGACCTTATCGGTCGGAAGGGTGATAACCCTGATGTCGGCTGGTTTCAATCTGGGCGCAGTGATCGGACCATTACTCGGCGGCTGGATTGGAGATCAATACGGCCTGCGACAGGCTTATTTCGTAGCCGCCGTGATTTTCTTCCTTTCATTGATTGTAATCTCCTTCATCAGACCGCAGCCAGTTGAACAAATTACTTCACTAGAAGGTGGGAACCGGAGGATTTTCTCACCACGCTACCTTGTTTATATGGGTGTCATCTTCTTGTCGGTTTTCGCCATGTACCTCCCTCAGGTGTTGACTCCAAATTACCTCTCTAATCAGGGGGGCTATGACCTGAGTCAAATTGGCATTTTGTTCTCTGTTTCCAGCATTGGAGTCGTAGTGTTGAACCTGGCGCTTGGGTCGATGCCCGCTCTAACGGGCTTTCTCTTGGGGCAAGCCGCGGTTATCGTCTTCACGCTCATTTTGTGGTGGGCTAGCGGATTAGGCTGGTACCTGATTGGTTTTTTCATGTTGGGTGGATATAAGACCGCCCGCAACCTGGGCATGGCGCAGGTGCGCGAATTAGTACCCTCTGCCAAGATGGGCCTGGCATATGGATTCGCTGAAACGGTTGGTGCTTCAGCTGTCATTCTGGCGCCCATTGCAGCTGGATTTCTGTACTCACAGAATCCAGTGTCGATGTATGCAGTCGGTTTTGGATTGCTCATTATCTCAATATTTGTGAGTGCTCAATTTTCTCCAAAACCTGGTGAGTATGAAATGTCAGCTATAGGTGGTACGCTTAACCCACAGGGCAATCTCCCTGGTGAGCCTAAAGGTTGAGAATGTAGTTTTTTTATTTGCAGAGTTAGGAAAATGGATGGTTTGAGTCAACAGGAGGGCTACTGCAATGGATTTTCTCTATGAGATCGGCATAAATATCGTTATTTTTGTTCAAAACTTGGGCACATGGCTGGTCAGCCCAATCCAGTTCATCTCATTTTTCGGTACAGCTGAGTTTTACTTGCTGATCATGCCAGCCCTGTACTGGTGTTTCGATGCCACGCTTGGTTTGCGGATTGGGATCATTTTACTTAGCAGTGATGCACTCAACTTCATCTTGAAAGCAGCCTTTCACACCGCGCGCCCATTTTGGTTCAGCCGCCAGGTGACGAGTTATTCTTATGAATCATCTTTTGGAATGCCGTCTGGACATGCCCAGAATTCGGCTGCTGTTTTTGGCCTCCTGGCTGCCAGCCTCAAGCGGGGTTGGGTTTGGGTGGTATCCCTGATTGCGATCTTCTTGATTGGTTTCTCAAGGGTTTACCTGGCAGTCCATTTCCCCCAGGATGTGATTGTCGGGTGGATCATCGGCTTCATCCTGGTTTGGATATTTCTTAAATTGGAAGGACCGGTTTCGGACTGGTTCGCGAAACAGAAATTGGGAACTGGTATCGTGGTGATATTCGCATTTTCATTGTGGATATTGATCATCGGCGTATTTGTGAGAGAGATCTCCAGTGGCTGGCAGCTCCCGCAAACCTGGGTTGAAAACGCTCACCTGGCATTTCCATTTGAAGATTTGATTGATCCCTTCAGACTTTCTCCCTTAATATTGACCACTGGTGTTTTGTTTGGATTAGGCGCGGGTGGATTCTGGCTATTTACCCGGGGTGGATTTAATGCCAAAGGAATCTGGTGGAAAAGAATTCTGCGCTTTGTGATCGGTGTTATTGGAGTAGTAGTCCTGTGGATGGGTTTGGGAGCGATACTTCCTGAGCCAAACTCCTTTGTGGGATTTGTCCTTTATTACCTCCAGTATGCACTGATTGGGTTGTGGGTTTCCGCGCTTGCTCCGTTTTTATTCATCCGCCTAGGTCTGGCTGAAGCCAGGTAACCTAAAAGACTCCGCACTTATGTCGGCGGAGTCTCTCAAGTAACATTTCTCTCAATCTTCTTTTTGCGCAGTAAGCTCCTTCTGACTCGCGTCTATCACCTCTTGGGCAATATGTGTCGGGACAGTCTCGTAAAAGGCGAATTCCATGGTGAAGATCCCGCGTCCGCCAGTCATGGATCGTAGATCAGTTGTGTAGCGCTGCATTTCTGCCAAAGGCACATGGGCGGACACAACAGATCGTCCTTTGTCGGAATCCATCCCCTGGACTCGCGCTCGACGGGTGTTCAGATCTCCCATGATATCGCCCATGTTTGCTTCTGGGACGGTAATCACCGCGTTCATAATTGGTTCCAACATGACCGGAGAAGCGTCTTTGACAGCTAGTTTAAAAGCTTCGCGACCTGCGATTTCAAATGCCACGGGTTTTGAATCAACCGGGTGTTCTTTGCCATCAAACACTTCCACGCGAACTTTCTCGACAGGGAAACCGGCTATAACTCCGTTCTGCATGACACCTTTGACACCTTTCTCGATTGCCGGCATGTAATTTTGGGAGATGGCGCCACCAAAGACTTTGTTGACAAATTCAAAATCCTCATCTTGGAGAGGTTCCACCCGCATATAAACTTCTGCGAACTGACCTGCACCACCGGTCTGTTTTTTGTGACGGTATTGGGATGAGCCCAACTTGGTGATCGTCTCACGGTAAGGGACACGTGGTTCATCGATCCCGAGCCCAGTTTGAAATTTCTTTTCTGCTTTGCGGATGGCGACGTCAATGTGCTGGTCTCCCATCCCTTGAAGAATAGTCTGGTTGGTACTCGGTTCCTGGAACCAGGAAAGAGTCATATCCTCCTCGCACAATCGGGTGAGAGTGGGGCTGATCTTTGCCGAGTCAGATTGGGTTTTTGGTGAAACTGCCACCCGGAAAAGGGCAGTCGGATAATCGGGGACCGGCAGCTCGAGTGGATGAGCCCGGTCGCAGAGCGTGTCTCCTGTAGAAGTGACGGTTAATTTTGGCACCGTGGCGATATCACCAGCATGCACAGTTTTTACAGCGATAGCATCTTTGCCTCTGAGCAGGTTGATATTGCCAAATCTTTCCTCGGTCTCCTTAGATTGGTTCCACACGCGCGTATCTGAGGTGAGTACACCTGAGTAAACTCGCATGTATGTAATTTTTCCGACGAAAGGATCGGCGGTCGTTTTCCAGGCATAGACCGCGAGTGGTCCTGAATCGGAGGAGGAAAGTTCTTCCTCACCTTCTTTGCCATTTGCCATCACCGGAGGTGCATCAGCCGGGGAGGGCATCAAGCCGATTATGGCCTCCAGCAATGGGGCCAAGCCGATTTCTGCCGTGCCTGAGGAAACAAAAACAGGGACGTAGGAATGCGACCGGAAGACGCCCATCAGACCGCGCATAATCTCTTTTGCATCCAAATCCTCACCTTCCAGATATTTCATCAGGAGTTCGTCTTCACCCTCAGCTGCAGCCTCGATCAGCTCACTGCGTGCGGCTTCGGCTTCATCTGTGAATTCGGCTGGTATATCCTCGGCTGTCTCCCCGTTGCCGGGGTAGGCTTTCATCGTCAGCAGGTCAATCACACCTATAAAGTCTTGTTTCTCTCCCCATGGTAGCTGAATCGGCAGCAAACGGACATCGGAAAGTTGTTGAACGGAATCTAATGCCTGGCGGAAATTGGCATTGTCGCGGTCCATTTTATTAATCAGTACAAAACGCGGGATGTTGAATTGATCGCAATAATTCCAGGCGATTTCAGTTCCAACTTCAGCGCCAGCCACAGAATCAACCACCACCAAAGCGCCATCCGAAACGCGCAGGGCTGAAATCATCTCACCGATGAAGTCATTGTAGCCGGGCGTATCCAGGATATTTATTTTATGATCTTGATATTCAACAGGAATAATAGCTGTAGATAACGAAATTCCGCGACGGATCTCTTCTTCTTCGAAATCACTGGCAGATGTGCCATCCTCGATCCTCCCCAGGCGTGTTGTTGCCCCCGTAAAGTGCAAAAATGCTTCCGCCAACATCGTCTTGCCCGCGCTGCTGTGGGATACCAGCGCAATGTTGCGGATGGAATCAGTAGTATATTCTTTCATCAATCGAATTTCTCCTAATTTAGTTGTCTGACTGACTGATTTTACGGTAAGACGGTGCTATTGTCAAAGATCAAAACAGAATCCAATATTATTTCTGGAAGAATGCCTCAAAATATAGATTGTCGAGTAGAATACCTTGGATAATGAGCTGGCTGAGACGGCTATACTTCGGGCTGTTATATTTTCGTCAACCTCCCTGGGATACCCAGGAATCTCCACCAGAATTGTTGGAATTTATCGCAGAAAACCCACCTGGTCGGGCTCTGGATCTAGGTTGTGGAACTGGTACGAATGTCATCACTTTAGCTAAGCATGGCTGGAATGTCACCGGTGTAGATTTTGTTGGACGGGCTCTTACCCAGGCGAGAAAAAAAGCTACGAGAGCTCAAGTTTCTGTCGATTTTCTGGTTGAGGACGTCACCAATGTCGATGGGATCTCAGAGGATTTCGATTTAGTCCTCGATATCGGTTGTTTTCACAGCTTGAGTGAAATTGAGAAGTTAGCTTATCTTACCAATCTCGAACGATTGACCAGTCCAGGATCCTTTTATTTGATGTACGGGTTCATTTCTGATAGTGACACAGGAGGTCCTGGCCTTAGGGATCCAGATTTGAAGGCATTCGAGGTGAACTTCATCTTATCCAATCGAGAGGATGGGACCGACCGGGGACAGCGGCCGTCAGCCTGGTTTACCTACCAGAGGAAACCGGCCGAATAAATTGATTTAGGGAAATTATTAATCTTATGAAGGTATTGTTCTTGTTTCTTGATGGAATTGGCTTGGGTAAAAATGATCCCGAGATAAATCCATTTGCTAAGGCGAATTTACCCAACCTGGAAAATCTATTGGCGGGCAATAAACTTGTGATGGATACGATCTCCAAGAATTCTTCCAACGGGAGTGGATTAGTCACCGAGCGCGCCACCTTGACTGCCCTCGATGCTGGTCTGGGTGTGGATGGTTTGCCACAATCTGCAACTGGACAGGCAGCCTTATTAACCGGCATAAATGTATCTGTGGAAATTGGTTACCACTACGGGCCGAAACCGAATAAAGAGGTTGCTGCCTACCTTCGCAATGGCAATATTTTCTGCACATTGGACGAGCAGGGATATAAATCCGCCTTGCTCAACGCCTACCCTCCTGGATATTTCGCCGCTATTGAATCCGGTCGCAGGTTATTTTCAGCGATCCCCTTGGCAGTTACCAGTGCCGGGATCCCGTTGAAAACTCTTGATGACCTTATGGAAGGCAAGGCGCTATCAGCTGATTTTACCGCTCAAGGCTGGCGGGATAGGTTGGAGCTTCCGGATACGCCCGTCATGACACCACTGCAAGCCGGGGCAAAATTAGCAGAATTAAGTGAAGCATACCATTTAGCATTTTTTGAATATTGGTTGAGCGATTATGTCGGGCACGGCCAGGATATGCAGGGGGCTCAATCCCTGTTAACTACATTCGACCAGATGCTGGGAGGCCTGCTTAAAAGTTGGAATGATCGAGAGGGATTGATCTTGATCACCTCCGATCATGGAAACATGGAGGATTTATCCACCCGTCGTCACACGGCGAATCCGGTCCCAGCCCTGGTTGTGGGCGACACGCAGCTCAGAGAAGAATTCATCGCTGGGCTGGAGGATATCACTGGCGTAACACCTGCCATCCTTAACTTGATCCAAAAGGAAAATAATTCATCATCGTCTCAAGGAGCGTAATTTGACCAAGGTCGCCATCGTAACTGACAGCACGACTTGCATCCCACAACCAATCATAAACGATCTGCAAGTCCATTGGCTCCCGTACTATATCCATCGCGGAGATGAAGAATTACTTGATATGTTGACGATTTCTCCCCGTGAGTTTTACACCTGGATGGAGACCGCTGAAGAACTGCCGAAGACAGCCTGTCCAGGTACAGGAGATTATCTAACAAAATATTCGGAATTGGCCGAGCATGGATATAAAGAGATCGTCAGCATTCATATGACTTCGAAAGGGAGCGGCGCCTACCAGGCAGCCCGCGTTGCCCAAGGAATGATCAAGGAAAAGATTCCCGAATTAGTCGTAGAGGTGGTCGACACGCTCAATGTCTCCATGTGCCATGGGTGGATGGTTATCGAAGCCGCCCGGACAGCATTGGAAGAAAAATCATTGGCTGAGGTGGTTGAGCGAGTCCAGCAAATGATCCCGGTGACCCGGATGCTGCAGACAGCGGATACATTGAAATATCTTTATATGGGCGGCAGAATCGGAAGAGCACAACATTTAGTAGGCAGCGTGTTAAATCTGAAACCTTTGATCAGTATGGAGGATGGCATTGTAGTACCAGTTGGCACTGCTCGGAGCAGGAAGAAGGCATACCAGCTAATGGTTGACAAGATCGAATCAGCGGTTGGCCATATGGGGAAGATCAAAATTGCTTATGTACACGCAGTTGCTGAGGAAGAAGTTAATAAGATTAAACACCTGGTTGAGACGCGGTTTACTGTCCTGGAATCGATCGTTTCAGAACTTTCGCCTGCCTTGGGTGTTCATACCGGACCGGGAACCGCTGGTTTGTGTTATTTCCCGGTAAATGATTGACCTAGAAGGACATTGTAGAAGGGAAGAATGAATTTTTAACCACCATGAATAAATTCATGATATGAAAAATGAAATCCAATTTCATTGGATTGGGCAGGGATGGAAAGGATTTTAGGATGATAACCTAGAACCCATAACAGCCACCGAATTCATTCGGTGGCTGTTCGATCGGTACCCAATTGCTCAGAAATTCAAGTTGAGTGTTTAATAAATAACCAAGTAACAGGATGGGTTATTCAGCAGGGAATATCTGCCAATTACGTTCTGTAGCGATATCGCTTAATCCCTCATCCGGATAGGTTGCCACAGGGTGTCCAACTATCTCCATTAAGTCTTTATCTGAAGCTGAGTCTGCATAAGCGTAGCTGGCATCATAATCGATCTCGATCCCAATGGAATTAAAGTATTCTCTGGTGAGGGTGACTTTTTGATCGGCAATACAAGCCGGACCACTGCTGCGACCGGTATACTTTCCATCCTTAATCTCTAATACAGTCCCCACACAATGGTCAGCGCCGATCTCATTTGTAATACATTGTAAGAGAGGTATTGGGGTCCCGGATACGAGCACAGTAAGAAATCCTTCCTCCCGATGGTGACTTAGTATCTGGCAGATGTCATCTCGCCAGTTCTTGCTCACCTGTGTATCTACAACCCAAGACCATACTTGATCTGCTTCCTCTACTGTAAAGCCGCGAACATACCAGCCAAGGTGAGCTGGCCATGGTTTTCGGAAAGTGCCATCTGAGATAATTCCTAGTCTGTAGGCGATGTAGAACGGAAAATGGTACGCCATGTAGACCCGGTGAGTCCATTGGCGGAGGTGATGGACTTTGAAGTAATCTAGAATTCCATGCCAGACATGGGCTGTGGTCAGGGTGCCATCCAAATCAAAAAAGGCAGCTTTGTGCGTAATAAGGCACTCTCCTAATTATCATGCAAGGTGCGTCGCAGCCTGAAAATGGCACGCGACACACCAGTGTAAGTGGCAAGTGACTATGTCGGTTTATTCTGTCGGTTCTAGCGGAGATTCCTCATGCTCTCGAACTAATTCTCGGCGCAGGATTTTACCAACAGTGGTTTTTGGCAGCTCCTCACGAAATTCTACCTGAGTGGGGACTTTGTAATTGGCTAATTTATCTCTGCACCATGCTTTAACATCCTCTTCAGACAATGATTCGCCCGGTTTTACCACCACCCATGCTTTGACAGTTTCACCCCGGTAGGGATCGGGGACTCCGGCTACTCCTACCTCCAAAACTTTTGGATTCTCACAGATCACCTCTTCAACTTCCCGCGGCCAGACCTGGTAGCCGCTCGGTTTAATCAGCTCTTTTTTGCGATCAACGATATAGAAATAGCCATCCTCATCCATTCGGGCGATATCGCCAGTGTAAAGCCAGTTTTCGCGCAGGGCATTAGCGGTTTCAGTCGGCATGTTGTGATAGCCCTTCATTATCATGGGTCCCTTGAGCACCAGTTCGCCAATTTCTCCTGTCGATAGATCAGTCGTTTCGTCGTCCAGGCTTACGATGCGACAATCTACATCCGGTAGTGGGAGACCAATCGATCCGGTCCGGTTTTCACCCAGGAGAGGATTGCAGTGGGAGGCTGTTGGGGCTTCGGACAGACCGTACCCTTCAAAAACAACCCCACCTGTTAAAGCTTCGAAATTCTCTTTAGTTTCCCTCATCAGAGGTGCTGAACCAGAAATACAGGCATTGATTGAGCTCAAATCGTATTTTCCAGCTTTGACATCCGGGTAGTTGTTGATGGCATTATAGAGGGTGGGGACTCCGGGGAAAATGGTGGTTTTATATTTTTGTGCGTTGCTCAAGAGATCGTCCAAGTCGCGTGGATTAGGAATCATCACCAATGCAGCCCCGGTATTGATTCCCAACAACATCCCGGCTACCATGCCGTAGACATGGAAGAGAGGAATCGCCATTAATACTGTCTCTTCACCATCTTTTGCGGCAACCATCCAGCTGCGGATCTGCATCGCATTGGAGACCAGGTTGCGATGCATGGCGATGGCGCCTTTCGATAACCCAGTCGTCCCTCCACTGTATTGGAACAAGGCGTTATCATCCGGTGAGACATCGACTTCTGGGCGATCTTCAGGCTGGAAATTATTGATCAAATCTTGCATCCAGTGATCCCCCTCGGCTAGATTGATGCGGAAGCCGCCCTTTTTCTCCTTGGTCAAAGTAAATAGAAAGGCGAGAATGGAGGGCAGGGTTTCTTTAATATTGGTGACCACAACTGTCTTGATCTTAGTCTTCGGTTGAACCTCTTTAATCAAATTATAGAAGTTGCTCATCACCAACATGATTTCAATGCCGGCATCATTCGTTTGGTGCTCGATTTCACGTGCTGAATACAAAGGATTTGTTGCCACCACGATCCCGCCTAATTTGAGAACTGCGAAATATGCCATGACGAACTGTGGTGTGTTGGGCATAAATATTCCCACCTGATCGCCCTTCTTGACTCCGATGCTGGCCAGACCTGCTGCGAGGCGGTCGGTAATCTCCTCCATTTCTCGATAGGTGATTTGCGCCCCCTTAAAAATAGTGCATGGAGAGTCCGGGTATTTCTTTGCTGCA
>CALBUI010000054.1 GCA_937968125.1 uncultured Anaerolineales bacterium
AACCGTCCAGCCCAGTGAGACACCAACACCGCCAATTACTCCAGGGGTTCCCACAAATACACCGGAAGGGTATCCAGCACCCACCATCCCCCCAACAAGCACCCAACCCGGATATCCTGCCCCAAGTGATACCCCTACGAGCACCCAACCTGGATATCCTGCCCCAAGTGATACCCCTACGAGCACCCAATCTGGATATCCAACCCCATAAAAACTTATTCCTCTGCTTCTCCAACTTTTTTCTTGATTCCTGATTTGATTAACCCATGACAAAATTGAGTCCAACTTGGCGATTAATTCAAACCCCACCCTCCCAAGGGGCATGGAATATGGCAGTCGATGAGGCGATATTAGAATTTGCAGGAAAAGGGATCGTCCCACCAACGCTGCGGTTATTTTCCTGGTTTCCTGCTTGTTTGTCTCTCGGATATGCCCAGCCTATTCAAGATGTTGATCTGGAGAATTTATTCTCTAACGGCTGGGAAATCGTCCGGCGACCGACAGGTGGGCGAGCAATCTTACACACTGATGAAATTACTTACAGTATTTGTGGTCCTAATACCGAACCACATTTGTCTGGAGGAGTATTGGAAAGCTACCAAAAGCTTTCGCGTGCCCTTTTAATGGCATTAGAACTAATGGGTATCAATGCCGATTCAAAAGAGAATATGGTTCAATTGAGCCAAGATGATAAGAACAATCCAGTTTGCTTCGAGGTGCCATCAAATTACGAGATCACGGTACGCGGCAAGAAATTGATTGGTAGCGCTCAGGCAAGGAAGAAAGATAGCGTCCTCCAACATGGATCATTACCTCTGAGAGGAGATTTAACCAGAATCGTCCAGGTGCTCAACTTCCCAGACAATACCAGCCGTACCGAAGCAGGTCATCGATTACTCGATCACGCCACCACGGTTGAAAATGTTCTTGGATACGCCGGAGATTGGTGGGTTGCTGCCCACGCCTTCCGTAAAGCTTTCAGCACAGTTTTGGAGGTAAACCTGGAACCCATGGGCCTGATTGCTGAGGAAGGTAAAAGAGCAATGGAACTATATTCTGAAAAATATAACAATCCTGATTGGACGGAAAAGTATTGAGATACGGCGATACATTCTTCTGAACGCTGATTGTTCGTTATTGTTGTGTCTATGGATGTAAAATAAATCAGATAGAATATCCATCTTTAATCTTCCCAGCAAGAACATTTTGCGTGAAGAACTGAGCTATTTCAAAAAAATACCTCAACAACAATGAGCCTCGGATTATTAACCCTTCATTTGCACCTGGCTGGCTGCACGAGCTTGAAGGAAAAACGCCGGCGATTAAAACCCCTCATTCATCGATTACATCGCGAATTTAATATTTCCGTCGCTGAGGTCGACAGCCAGGATAAATGGCAGGAAGCAATCATTGCATGTGCATTAATTAGCAACGATAATGGTCACACCCAGCGCAGCTTACAAGACGTTGTCCGTTGGATCGATAGGTCCTGGCCGGATGTGACTTTGTTGGATGACCACCTAGAAATCGTCTAATTTTGCAATCAGGATTAATACCAATCCTCAGCTAAATATCAATGGGCATCGCGATCCTCATATTTTCAGTTTTGCTGTTGCTGGTCAGTTATCGATATTACGCGACTCGCAGGGTAAATCAAACTGTCAAACCGGAGTGGTCCCGATCAACACCTGCCCGGCGAAAAATGGATGGGGTGAACTTTATACCTTCTCCCCCTGGAATATTGGCCGGATTTCAGTTCAAATCTATATCGTTGGATGTAATCATCGGTCCTGTGATCGCAGTCCAATTTGGTTGGCTTGCAGCCATATTGTGGCTTTTATTTGGGGCGATATTCTTCGGGTGGGTTCTCGATTATTTTTCCACAATTATTCCAATCCGCAGCAGCGGCA
Organism: uncultured Anaerolineales bacterium; assembly: GCA_937968125.1. Taxonomy (GTDB): domain Bacteria; phylum Chloroflexota; class Anaerolineae; order Anaerolineales; family UBA4823; genus PFL25. Next base: position 1,911 of record CALBUI010000054.1, read on the forward strand.
GCCCAATTGGAGATCTAATCGGCGAATTTTTTAATCCCAAATCACGGAAATTTATTCTGATATTCCTGTATGTGTATTTATTGATCATTCTTGGCCAGTTTGGTTTGCTTTTGTCTACTCTGATTGGTCGGGAGAATGTTGTCTCCGGCATTTTGATCCTGGTATTCGCGGGGTTCATCGCTGGTCTCATGATTTACCGCTGGCGGGTCAATCTTTACATCACAACCTTCATTTCTTTCCTGATTGCTCTTATAGGTATTTGGACCACCACCTCTACCTCCATCCAGAACATCATTCAATCTCTAAACCAAAATCTTAGTGTGATTGCTTCATTGACGTTGCCAGCGTATCTTAATCCAAGCGAGATATCCTGGCAGTCATTTTTTTGGTTATTCATTCTATTTGCGACTTGCTATCTGATTGCTGTGCTTCCAATGTGGCAAATTGCAGTCCCATTGAATTATGTTTCTTCGTGGCTGGTGATTTTTACGCTAGGGATTGCTGTGACGGGTTTACTATTTGGCACTTTGACTGGTTCGGTCGATTCTACTCTTGAACTCCCACCCTTGGTCACGACTTTCCACCCAAATTTAGGACCTATTTGGCCAATCCTTTTCGTGACTCTATCAAGTGGTGCGGTATCAGGTTGGCATTCCCTGGTCTCGTCATATTCGACTTCCCGCCAAATTGAAAAAGAGCCCTTTGTATTGCCTATAACAACTGGAAGTATGTTCGCCGAGACAGTCATGGTGATCATCGTGATCATCTTTGCTGCTTCATATGGAGTATCGTCCGGAATATTTAATCCGGATCAAAATTTCTCATTAACTGCAGGTCCCGCCAGTATCCTCGCAGTTGGATTGGCCAGGTCTTGGAATGCAATCGGTCTTCCTGAATCCTTTGGTGGATCACTCAGTGCAATGTTCCTGACGATGCTGGGTATTACGATCCTCCATTTAGTTCTGAGATTCTCGGGGATGGTAGCGGCGGACCTGTTCGACAAACGCTTTAAATTACTGTCAGATCAAAAATTTGGTCTCATATTTATTATCCTACTGGCTATGATTATTATCCTCTTTGGTTTTTGGCAATCCTTATGGATTCTATTTGCCGGTGCGAACCAACTCCTGGCTGCGATTGTGCTGCTCTTAGCCTCAGCCTGGCTAGTCAAGTTAGAGAAATCCTATTTATGGACCCTGGTCCCTTCCATTATTCTTTTTGTGACCGCATTGGCAGCCTTGCTATACACCGCAGTCTACCAGGCCCTCTACCGGCAACTCGTACTGGACCAGCTGAACAATCCAGGCACAATCCCAGGAAACTTCATCACGATCATCTTCGGATTATTCTTTATGATATTTGGCATTTACATTTTCACAGTTGGCATGCAGCAGTTAAATCGCTATCGTACAAATCGAGGATAATTAATTATTGGAAATACTCGTCCGTATTGATAAAATATCAAGTCAAAAAAAACAGCAGCTATTAAACATAACAACAAATACATCAATTGGAGATATTTACATGGATTTAGGTTTAGGTGGTAAAAAAGCATTGGTGACAGGTTCCAGTCGAGGATTGGGTTTTTCAACTGCACATCAACTGGCAAGAGAAGGCTGCGATATCGTCATTAATAGCCGGGACCGTAAGAATTTGAATGCAGCCGAGCAGGAGATATCCGCGGACTCGAGTGCTAAAATCTTCCCGGTAGTAGAAGACGTCACGCAAATTGAAAAAGCGAATGAGATCGTAAATAAGGCGAATGATTTACTTGGTGGGCTGGATATTCTGATCACAAATACAGGTGGTCCACCTACCGGGAGTATTGATAACCTCGACGATCAAACTTGGCAAATGGCGGTTGAATTAAGCTTTATGAGTCATATGCGCCTGATTCGAGCTGCGCTGCCGTACTTAAAAACTTCATATGCCGCCAGCGTGCTCACCATCACCTCAATGTCAGTGAAACAACCCGTCCCTAACTTGCTCCTTTCGAACAGCATTCGGGGAGCGACAATTGGGTTAACGAAAACTTTGGCGTTGGAACTGGGGAGTGAGGGGATTCGGTTTAATACGATATTGCCAGGGTTTATTCGAACGGAACGAGTGCTCGACCTATTGGCGCAAAGGGCAGAGGCAAACTCAACCACAGTCGATCAAGAAATTGCTAAGCAATCCAGTCAGAGCCCACTTGGTCGAATTGGTGTGCCCCAAGAATTTGCCAATGTCGCCACATTCCTTGTCTCCCCAGCTGCATCATACTTGACAGGAGGAGTTTTCCTGGTGGATGGCGGCATGTATAAAGCCACCTATTAAACTCAACTGGGCGGGGATATCCCGCCCAGAAATTATTGCTGAAATTGTGGGTAGCTTTTAAACTGGTTGAAGACGCACTAGAGTGTATAAATCCAATTTTTTCTATTGTACATGGAGTAATATCTTTCCATTACTCCATAATTCCTCCAAGCGGTAATAATCCCGACGCTGCGGGGAAAAAATGTGTAGAATAATATCCCCATAATCTACTAACATCCAGCCATCTTCTGACCGGCCTTCGACACGCGCGTTAATCTTGTATTCCTTTTTTACCTGGTCAATTGCTGTGTCAACCAAGGCTTGTATCGTACGATCTGTGTTTCCAGAGCAAATAACAAAGTAATCAGCGAAAATGGCGATATCTTGAAGATCTATAAGGACGATATTCTCCCCCTTCTTATTTTCCAAAGAAGTAACGATTGTACGGGCAATGTCTAATTTTTCCAGATTTCACCTCACTTTATTGTTTTTTGGTTAATTTATTTGCTCAGATTCTTCAAGTTCTGCTGAATAAATCGGTGTATAAACCGCACCATCTGGTTTTAAATCACTCCGGTATAAATATACGGTTTTAAGCCGTGTTGCACCAAGAAAACCAACTTTATATGTGTCCAATACTTCTGCAATCGCATGCACATCTTCGGTGGATGCATTTCGTGATACTCGTCCAAATGTCAGATGTGGGGAAAAAGGGCGGTGTTCCCGGGAATATCCCAACCGAGCTGTTTCAACCTCAATATTGTGTTGAAGTGCGACCAGCTCCTGGGGGACTTCCATACCTATCCAGATTACACGGGGATTATGTGGTTTTGGGAATGCCCCAATACCACCCACACTGATATCACATTCATGGTGACCTGAAACTACCTTACCAAGAATATCTTTCAGAATTTCCAGATTCGAAGTCGAGACATTGCCGAGAAATTTTAGCGTCAAGTGAATATTTTCGACCGGCACCCACCTGATCGGAACCCCTTTCATACTGTCGTGCAAATCTTTAGATACCTGATTTATTCTATCCAGGATGTCCATAGATAAATTCACTGCGATGAAAGCTCGAATTACTGACATTTTATGACTCACCGGCTTCTGAAATTGAGACTACGCTTTCAACCGCTTGCTTCAAATCCGTGAAAGCAACTGGTTTGGTTAAATACACGTCTGCACCGGCATTTAATCCTTGTTGAATCTCATCTGGCAAAGTCTTTGCAGATACAATAACCACTGGGATTTCGGATAGGTTTCGATCAGCTTTCATTACGTTTAAGACATCCAATCCAGAAAAATCAGGCATCATAATGTCAAGTACCACCGCGGCAGGTTTTTGTTCAGCAATCTTACTTACTGCAGTGATTCCACCAAAAAAGATGTCAACTTGATATCCGCAAATGCGCATCATTTCAGCGTACATCTCCGCTGTATCAGGTTCGTCTTCGATAATTACAATTTTTCTGAGATCGGTTTTCATGATTTACTTATAACTATAACGAATTTCTATTTGCCAATGCATTACTATCTTGTAAAAAACATAGCATAAGATTGGTATTCTATCAAGGTACGGTTCACCGAGGAAAATTTCCAAATTAGTATTCACCATCTAACAACCGTTGGTAATCTGCTCCGGTGTCAATATCGATTAATGCGCTGGCATCATGCCAATCCATCCATTCGACAGGATAGCGAGAAAATAATTCTCTACCTCCTTTATCCCCTTGGACCATCATTAAATCATCGAAAGTAATTTGATCAAAGAGAACAGGGTTGCCTCGCTGCCCATCTACCAGAGGAGCAATAATAGGTGCTAAAGTCGTGGCGTGTTTCTCAATCATTGAACGGACCAAAGTTGGAGAAACCTGGGGTTGATCGGCCAACATAAAAATCACCCCCCCTGACCGTGGATGTAGGGCTGCCAATCCCGCCTTAAGTGATGTACTTTGTCCTAGCTCCCAATCAGGATTATTGACATATCGAACTCTAAGGTCTGGAATTGAATTTCTAATCTTTTCTCCATCAGCGCCTATCACGATAATGACATCTTTTATCCCTACTCCAATTGCTGCCTGCACAACGTGCCATAGTAAGGGTTTGCCTTTCCAGGGGAGCAGCTGTTTTGTACGACCCATCCGCTCTGATTTTCCCGCAGCCAAGATAACTGCGGTAATCTGTTCATGGATTGCGAATATCCTGCCCTCTCCTATCCGGTGATCCTCTTTAATAGCGTTCTTCGACTCATCAAGCAGCAATAGGGAGGCAACAATAACGGAGTCATATATTTCGGTTAATTGATTAGCAATCCTGCTTCCCTTGGCTTGTATATTGGGATCTTCCGCATGGTTGAGTAAGACGATTCGCCTCGCATTTTGAGGTATCCCTTTAAGACCTCCATTTGGGTGTTTCAGCGCATTGACGATCATTGATTGCGTGATTAGCTCTCCGTAATCTGATCCTGAAATATCAGAGAAGTGATCAATCCTATGGACCCAATTTTCATTCAAGGGTTTGCCAAGTGCTGAGAGACCAGCGATAACAACAACCCGATCGACAAATGGTGGGATTGCCGGTTCATGAGATGCTGGTGCTTTAAGGGGCAGCTGTCGTGAACCATCTGCTTCAATCAACAGTGTGATCTCCCGCTCTCGAGAAGCAAGATAGACCTCTTCCAGTTTTCTCTCTGGAATTCCAGATACTTTTTCTTGCTCATCCTTTTGCCCCCATAATAGCAAGATCCCATCTGAAAAGTTATTGATAACCTCGGTTATATCAGTAGCTATGCTCACCTGCAGATTTTGGTCAGCTAAGGATAACTGATCTAAACCAAAATGAGTCGTGGTTGTGACCAACACGGGACCTTTTAATTCCTGGGCGAGAGTGAAAAGCGCAGTCGTCTTTCCACCAGCGCCGGTGAATGCAATACACTCACCAGGGATAACTCGCATGGCTTGCATTAAATTCATAATTTGGTTTAGCTATGATGTGTCGCCAGGATCGCTTCCAGGACTCCGCCGGCGATAGCCAGGGATTTGTCAGAAACCAGCCGACAGTATTCAGAATCGTTCCTCGGATCGACGTCCCCAACCTTAAAACCTTTTTCCACCCTCAACCCAGAATGAAGTAAACCGCGCAAGACTCCATCAAAGGGCGCCAGAATTTGTTCTCCATCAACCGCGGCGATGAGATCGCCAGTTCTCAATTTGTCACAAATCGATGAATGGGCGAGAAATTCACCATCTCTCGGGGCTCTTAACACCCTATCTCGAAATTGCTCTCCATAACCTTCAGGAAGACCAGTGTTTGGAAGAGGGCCTCCTTTCCAAATCACCCTCCCTAAATAATGGCCACGGTTGGTCTCGATGACAGCATGGCAGTTCTCCCCGGCAACAAATCCTGGTCCTAAACCGATGACCAGAGGGGCAGAGTCAATGGCTAAATCAGGAGGACTTTTTGTCATCCGCGCATCGATCAAGACTGCTGCCTGGAGAGACGATTGCTTTACATGATCAAGGATTCTGCAATCGGGATCGATGAGAACAGGAATTTGTCCTTTCTGCCAAACACTTAATAATCCCGAAATCGAATCGACTCGTTCGGCAGAAATATCTTCAACCTGAGTTTCTCCCTCGTAAACAGCTTCTGCGAAAGAAACAGACCGGCGGATTACCAATGGCTGTTCGAGTTCGGTGATTACTATACGCAAACCAGAGTGGTGCAGTCTTAAAGCCACACCACTGGCTAAATCACCACCACCTCTAATAAGGACAAACTCTTGATTTTCTGGTTCAGCCAATGGTACCTTACCCAAAATCCAGCCTCGATAATTTCATGAGAATTACAGAAAGTTTAAGGAATACTTTCTAACCTAGAGTTTTCCTAAACCACGCAGTATTCGTTCAGGAGTTAGGGGAAAATCGTTGAACCAGATTCCGGTGGCATCATGAACAGCCGCGATAACTGCTGGTGCTAATGGCAAATACGGCATCTCAGCCATACCTCGAGCGCCAAATGGACCCAATGGATCTGGATATTCCAGGATCAACGAATGCACTCGCTCGGGGATATCCAGGACAGTTGGGATGAGGTAGGTAGACAGGTGTTGGGTTTGCACATACCCGCCCTCCTGGTTGAAATCTTCCAGAATAGTGTATCCTGCAGCCTGGACAACAGCACCCTCAATTTGCCCAATTATCTGCTGAGGATTAATTGCATTCCCAACATCGTCGGCGGATATTAGATCCAATATCCGCACATGCCCAGTTTCAGTATCGACCTCCACGATAGCTGCCTGAGCGACATACCCATAAGCAAAGTTCGGTTCACAATATCCTGTCTCTGGATCGTATGGTTCTGTTTTTGGAGGGTTGTACTCGAAGGTAGCAATCGCGGGCCGGTCCTCCTCTTGCCACTGTACTTTGGCCATTTCTGCCGCACCGCGGATTGAATTCCCAGACATGAAGGTCAACCGGGAGGCTGACGTACTGCCAGAATTATCGCTGGTGGCAGTATCCGAGACGATCATTTCTACCTTGTCCAGCGAGACTCCAACCGCATCGGCGGCAATTTGGGCCATAACGGTATGTGCACCCTGCCCAACGTCTGCTCCTGCATGGTGAACAACCACTTTTTCGATCTCAGCTCCTCCATGCAGCTCGACGGTGGCCCAGCATTCTTCTGGGAAACCAAATGAGAAACCTACGTTCTTAAAAGCACACGCCACACCAATCCCGCGCACAACATGATCCTCATCGGGGGATTCGAGTTTAAATATTTCAGGTTGTTCATTCGATTTTGGTCGCACCCAACCATCTTTCGAATACTGCCAACCGGCGGCTTTGGCACAATCCTCAACGACTTCGGGCATGGAGACCCCTTTGGGTAATGGAGTTCCAACGGAAAGCAAGCTGCCTTCTCTTAATACATTCCGCATTCGAATTTCAATTGGATCGATTTCCAAAGCCTCTGCAAGACGATTCATCTGAGATTCAGCTGCAAAGGCACCTTGCGGTCCACCGAATCCTCTAAACGCTCCGCCAGGAATGTGATTGGTATACACTGCATAAGCATCAACTTTAACATTCTCAATCTCATATGGGCCGGTGCACATCAAGGTCGCATTTCCGAGAACTTTGGTCGAGGTATATGCGTATGCTCCCCCATCAGCGATCACTTCCATCTCCGCAGCGACAACTTTTCCTTCCTTGGTCGCTCCCCATTTAGCTCGAATCACATAGGGATGGCGTTTATGGTGACCGAAGATGGACTCCTCTCTGCTCCAGATGATCTTGACGGGACGCTTGATCCCCTGTTGTGATAGACGCCAGGCGGCTAAAGCGAGCACAATTTGCACGGACATGTCCTCACGACCCCCAAAAGCTCCACCAATCGCAGGATAAATCACCCGCACCTGGTCTTTGGGCAATCCAAGCGCATGTGCGATTTGGTCCTGGTCCTCGTGAGTCCATTGTCCAGCAACTTCAACCGTAACTCGACCTTCCTCATCAATATAACTAACCCCCGCTTCAGGCTGTAGATAGGCATGTTCTTGAGCCGGTGTTCGGTACTCCTGCTCAACGACCACATCAGCCTGGTTGAACGCAGAACTCACATCCCCTTTACGAATTCGATAATGACATAATACGTTTGAATCTTTATCCGGATGCAGTAAAACCTGATCATCCTCTCGAGCAAAGAGAGGATCAGTAATGACTGGTAGGTCTTCATATTCGACTACGATTTGTCGACATGCCTCGGCAGCAATCTCCTCGGACTCAGCAACAACAAGTGCCAGCTGGTCTCCGATGAAGCGCACCCGGTCAGCAAACGGTTTGTCAGATCCGGGACCGCACAGCACTGGTTGATCCGGCATGATCAAACCATACTCATTGACCGGAACATCCCTGGCCGTAAAGACACCCAATACACCAGCCATTTGCTCAGCTTCCTGGGTGTCAATATGTTTGATGATGGCATGCGGGCGATCCGCAAATAGGATTTTCAGATAAGCTTGATCTGGGTTATCTATGTCCCCTGGATATAAAGTCTCCCCTGTGACTTTGCCTCGAGCATCTGATCGCTGCGCCGATTGGCCAACAGATCGCATAAGTTAAATCTCCAATTAATTTACTTTTAGTTTCCAAACCAAATCCGATTATACCCCGCTAATACCTGTTGAAAACTGGTCAGAATTTTTTATTCCGATCAGTAATCAATCTTAAAGAGAATCCAAACAAATATTGAATTAACCTATTATTAAGTTACTGATTTTGTTTAAAATCCTGGCAAAAGCGGTCTAAACCAGGGCATCCCCAACAGAATCGCAACCATTGAGAGGCTAAACCAGATTGCAGTTCGACGATGTTTTGCCACTGCATCATCTACTCGTTTGGCCGCAGCTACTCCGACATGGGCCAGGATCACAGCTAGAACCATGAAAAAAACATGCTCGATACCAAAGAAACGTGGCTCATGAGCTGACATGGCCGCGCTGAAATTACTCAGAACCACTTTTGTCAGATCACTTAGGAAGAAGTATAGGATTAATCCCAACAATAATTGAATATCCAAAGAAATGGAGTAAAACCTTCCCACCCTTGTATCCGTCGACTCCCATTCTCGCTTTCCGAACCAACCCCAAAATGCCCTCACCAGGGCTATGATCAATAGAATAAGAACTATCCACCGTAATATGTTATGGACCGCTAGGACAAAAGTATACATTTTCAGCTCCTCGATGATATCCGTGATTTTTTCCTAACATTCTTCTACCAGTAAGCTCCCACCTTTAACCTGAAAATTGTAATCATCCTTAAGTTTCCTGTCAAACATGTGATACCATTCACAGCGAACTTATTCCAACTCGTAGAGGTCCGAATGAATACAATTCCTGATTCTGAGATTCTTCCCCAATCATTAGAACACAGTTTTTGGACGTGGTCAGCCCAGGGAAGTGTAACCCCGATTCCAGTGACCCGGGCAAAGGGAGTTTACTTCTGGGATGCAGATGGAAAGCGCTACCTGGATTTCAACTCCATGTTGATGTGTGTCAACATCGGCCATGGGGACGAAAGAGTGATTGATGCCATAGCCGAGCAAGCTCGCCAGCTGCCCTATGTCGCTCCATCTTTGACCAGTAAACCCAGAGCGGTGCTTGGTAAGATATTGTCCGAGATCACCCCTGGGAATCTCAATCGGTTCTTCTTCACCTTAGGGGGTGCCGAAGCAAATGAAAATGCGATCAAAATCGCCCGTGCCTACACAGGCAAGCATAAAATAATGGCCCGCTACCGGTCGTATCATGGTGCCACTGCTGGGGCCATGTCGCTGACTGGAGATCCCCGACGCTTGGCCTGGGAACCAAACTTGATGACCGGTGTGGTTCATTTTCTTGATCCTTACCGCTATCGATCCACTTTTCACCGTCTTAATCCGG
>CALBUI010000055.1 GCA_937968125.1 uncultured Anaerolineales bacterium
TTCAAGTCCTTCGACCTGGTGATGGGCATGACCGGGGGTGGACCTGGGGTGCAAACGGAGTTGATCGCTATCAACCTCTACCGGCAGGCCATGCTTGGAACCTGGGATACGGGCCGCTCGAGCGCCCTGGCGTACATGATCCTGATCGTCATCCTGGCCATCAGCAATCTGTATATCCTTTATCTCAACCGGATGAAAGGAGAATGACGCATGGCGACCTTCAATGAAGTTGGACCCGGTAAGCCGGTCACTGAATCTTCTCGGGTCGATAAGCTCACCCCACGCTCGCGTTTTTCCCACGGCATGCGGGCGATCATCGTGATAGTAATCGCGATCGTGATCCTGATACCGATCTTCGTCATGGTCAATACGGCTTTCAAGACCCGGCCGGAGGTGGTGTCGGTGCCCCCTAAGGTGATCTACACGCCCACGCTGGAAGGATTTGTCTTGTTGTTGACCGAAAGAGCGATCGCCTCGCCTGCCACATTAGAACAGCTGAAGGCCGCGGCGGCGGAGGGCGAACTCGGACTATTCGATCGCATTGCGCTGGAATCCGGACAGGAGATCACCGGCCCCAGCCAATATGTCACCCGCTTGAGAAACTCGGTGATCATCGCCGGTTTATCCACAATAGCCTCAGTGGTCCTGGCCGTATTCGCTGGCTATGCCTTCAGCCGCTACCAGGTGAAAGGCAAGAACGACCTGCTCTTCTTCATCCTCAGTACGCGCTTTCTGCCCGCCGTGGTGGTCACCGTGCCGCTGTTCTTGATGTACACCCAGCTGGAGCTACACGACACGCATATCGGCATGATCCTGCTGTACACCGTCTTCAACCTATCGCTGGCGGTGTGGCTGATGAAGGGTTTCTTCGATGAGATCCCGACTGAATATGAGGAAGCCGCCCTGGTGGATGGATATTCCCGCCTGCAGGCCTTTTTCCGCATCGTCCTGCCGCAGGCGGCGACCGGTGTGGCGGCAACGGCCGTCTTCTGCCTGATCTTCGCCTGGAACGAGTATGCTTTCGCCCTGATGCTGACCAGCGAAGTCGCCCGCACCGCGCCACCCAGCATTCCCACCATGCTGGGACGAGGCGGCATCGAGTGGACGGCGATTGCGGCCGGGAGCCTGGGCTTTCTGATCCCGGTGGTCATCGTGGTCTTCCTGCTGCGCAATTACCTGCTGCGCGGGGTCACCTTCGGAGCAGTGCGGAAGTGATTATCCTGTCATTGCGAAGGAGTGGAACGACTGAAGCAATCTCTAATCCGTCGCGGAGATTGCTTCGCCTTCCGGCTCGCCCCGCATTTTTTACGGGAGTAAACCAATGACAATAAGTTTGTGTGATTTTCTCCTGGACAATTGTCCAGATGATCAAATTCGTTAGCGGATAAACATATGGCAACAATTAAACTCCAGCAAGTTGAAAAGAAATTTGGAGATTTCCAGGCCGTCAAGCCTATGGACTTAACCATCCAGGATGGGGAATTCGTGGTCTTGCTGGGTCCTTCGGGTTGTGGCAAGACGACCACCCTGCGCATGATCTCCGGTTTGGAGACTGTCACCACCGGTACCATCATGCTTGGCGATCGTAATGTTACCTGGCTGCACCCCAGCGAGCGCGACGTGGCCTTCGTTTTCCAATTCTACGCCCTGTATCCCCACATCTCTGCCCGAGAAAACATCTCCTTCCCACTGCGAGCGCAGGGTGAGTCGAAAGATGTGATCAACCAGCGGGTCCAGGAGGTGGCGGCTTTGCTGCGCATTGAGCATTTGCTCAACCAGCGACCGGGCAACTTGAGCGGCGGCGACCAGCAAAGAGTGGCATTAGCGCGCGCCTTGGTCCGCAGACCGGAAGCATTCTTGATGGATGAGCCTTTGGGCGCCCTGGATGCGGATTTCCGGGAAACCATGCGGGCCGAGATCAAACAGCTGCACATCGACCAGAATGCCACGACGGTATATGTGACTCACGACCAGATCGAAGCCATGGCCATGGGCGACCGCATTGTGGTCATGTCCGAGGCTGTAGTCCAGCAGGCTGGCTCTCCGCATGAGGTTTACTACGATCCAGCCAACCTGTTTGTGGCCAGATTTATCGGCAGTCCAGGTATGAACCTGGTTTCGTCGGTATATTCTCAAGGTGTGGTCAGCATTCCTGGAACTGAGAACCGCTATTCTGTTCCCGATGGCTGGCAAACCCCAATTAACGAGACATTAGAGGGGGAGGGTCAGATCGTTCTGGGTTTTCGCCCGGAGGCAGCCCAACTAAAAACCGATGGACCGTTATCAGGTGAGGTGTATGCCAGCGAGCTGCAGGGCGCCTTTTCGGTGCTGCACGTCAATGTGAACACGGACGATATCGTGCATATCCGCTCCGATCGCCAGATTGATTATCCGATAGGTACCACCTTGCGTTTTGATATCGATCCTCAAATGGTCAGGTTCTTTGACCCGGGTACTGAAGCGGGGATTAAAAGAGAGGTGAGTCAATGAGCAACCTGCAATTGCAAAATGTGACCAAAGAATTTCCCGGCGTTACGGCCCTGAAAGATGTCACCTTCGATGTTCAGGATGGTGAGTTCTTCGTGCTGCTCGGTCCCACAGGGGCGGGCAAAACGACAACATTGCGGGTGATCGCTGGCCTGACGAAACAGGATGAGGGTTCGATACTGCTCGACGATGAGCCGGTCGATGAATTCCCTCCTGCCGAAAGGGATGTGGCCCTGGTCTTCCAGCAGTACTCGCTGTACCCGACGATGTCGGTTTACGATAACCTGGCTTTCCCGCTGAGATCGCCGATGCGCAATCTACCAGAAGATGAGATTAAGACTAAAGTGGAAGATACAGCCGAGATCTTGCGTATTGGGCACCTGATCGATCGCAAGACTGCCCACCTGTCCGGCGGTGAGATGCAGCGGGTATCGATCGGTCGGGCCATCGTGCGCGACCCGCGCATCTTCCTCATGGATGAGCCCTTGTCCAACCTGGATTTCAAACTGCGCGAAGCCTTACGGGTCGAACTGCAGCACCTGCAGAAAACCCAGGGTAGCACGACTCTATTCGTGACCCACGACCAGATCGAAGCGCTCACCATGGCGGATCGGATTGCGGTCTTGAATCGCGGGCAGATTATCCAGATCGGTACCCCCGAGGATATCTACGACCGCCCGGCGACCACCTTCGTCGCCCAACTGGTCGGAACGCCGCGTATTAACCTGATGAAATCCCAGCGTGAAAACAGCACACTGCAGATCGAGAAAAGCGATTTACACCTGCCGATGCCGCCGGATTGCGGGGTACCGGAAGAGATTCTCTTGGGCATCCGACCCGAGGATATTGACATCGAACCGGGTGGTAATTTCAGCGGACAGGTTGCTCTGACTGAACCGCTTGGTGTGGAAACAGTGGTTCACGTTCGTTCTGGTGAGCAAACACTGGTCAGCCTGATCCCGGGATTAGTAAATTATCGCAAAGGGGATAATGTCAAATTCAACATTCATAGCGAGAGGCTGCACTGTTTTGAGCTGGACGGAAATCGCGTCCAGGAAGATTAACACCATTAATAGGGAGAGATTGATATGCAGATAGGTGTAAATGCCTGGGTGTGGACTTCACCTTTGACCACTGAAGAGCTGGAGAACCTGGCTCCCCAGGTGAAAGAAATGGGCTTTGATTGGATCGAGGTGCCACTGGAAGACCTGGCCGATATGGATCATAAGCGCGGGGCTGAAATTGTTAAGGAATTCGACCTTGGCGTCAGCGGCTGTGTGGCGATGGGACCGGACCGGGACCTGATCCACCCGGATAAAGCTATCCGGGATAATGGAATGGCCTATGTAAAAGGTGCCATCAAGGCGGTTAATGATTTGGGCGGCAATAATCTGGTCGGACCGCTTTATTCCGCGGTTGGCCGCACCTGGCAGTCAACAGCCGAGGAAAGAGTTCGGGATACTGATTTGCTGGTTGAGAACCTGAGCGACCTGTCAAAATACGCCGCTGATTACGATGTCATGCTGTGCGTCGAACCGCTCAACCGTTTTGAAACTAGCTTCATCAACCTGGCGTGGCAGGCGATCGACGTCGTCGACCGGGTGGATCACCCCAACTGCCAGATCATGCTGGATACATTTCACATGAACATCGAGGAGAAATCCCTGGGCAATGCCATCCGGGCTGTGGGCCCGCGCCTGCACCACGTGCACGCCTGCGAGAACGATCGCGGCGCGCCTGGGACCGGCAATATCCCCTGGGATGAAGTTGCGAAAGCACTCAACGATATTAACTATGATGGCCCGGTGGTGATCGAATCCTTCACTGCCAAGGTGAAGAGCATCGCTCGGGCGGCAGCCATCTGGCGCGCCCTGGCACCTAGCCAGGATGCATTAGCGGAGGATGGGCTCAAGTTCCTCCGGCAGCTCTTGAATTAGATACAAAACCACACCTATTTGAGGTTTTCGGGTAGATGGCCAAAAGGGACAGATTTAATAAAACATAATTACGATTTAAGGAGAATACAAAATGGCAAGACCAGTAACACTTTTCACCGGGCAATGGGCTGATTTGACCCTGGAGGATGTGGCCAAGAAAGCCAGCGCGTGGGGGTATGACGGGCTGGAGCTGGCCTGCTGGGGGGACCATTTCGAGGTCGATAAGGCTCTTGAAGATGACACTTATGTCCAAACTCGCTGGGATATATTAAACAAGTACAACCTTAAGTGCTTTGCCATCAGCACCCACCTGGTTGGCCAGGGGATCTGCGATTTTTCGATCGATGAACGCCACCAGAGCATCCTGCCTTCCCGCTTATGGGGCGATGGTGATGCTGAAGGCGTGAGACAGCGCTGCGCAGAGGAAGTTAAGAACACGGCTATCGCGGCCAAGAAATTTGGGGTTAAGGTCGTGAACGGCTTCGTCGGCTCCAAGATCTGGCATGTCGTGGCCATGTTTCCACCTGTACCACCTGAAATGATTGAAGATGGTTACAAGGATTTTGCTGATCGGATGAATCCGGTGCTGGATGTGTACGACGAACAGGGCGTCAAATTCGCCCTGGAGGTGCACCCAGGCGAGATCGCCTACGATTATTGGACGACCAAACAGACCCTGGAAGCGATTGATTATCGCGATGCCTTTGGTCTCAACTACGATCCTAGCCACCTGTACTGGCAGAAGGTTGATTGCGTGGATTACGTACACGAGTTTGCTGACAAAATCTACCATATGCATGTTAAAGAGTCGGTGCATGTTCTAAATGGTCGCAACGGCATTCTCGGATCGCATTACTTCTTCGGTGACCACAAACGCGGTTGGGATTTCGTATCGCCTGGCCGGGGTGGTGTGCCCTTCGAGAAGATATTCCGTGCATTGAACTCGGTCGGCTACAGCGGGCCGCTCTCAGTTGAATGGGAAGACAACCGCATGGATCGCGAGCAGGGAGCCCCCGAGGCATTAGCACTGGTTCGCAAGCTGGATCTGGTTCCTGCAGAAGGCTTGTTTGAAGAGGCATTTCTCACAGACGAGTAATCTCAGCGTATTTCAGGGATGGGGTAGTGGAATGAGTTAGCTTCATTACCCCTTCCAGATGACTGATTTTTTTATCTAATATCTGGAGGATTTTATGAGCGAAGAAACTGGTTTCACCACCATGGCTGGACCAAAGGCAGAAGGTGAAGCGCCGGAGATCGGTTTTGGCATGCTGGGCTATGCTTTCATGGGCAAAGCGCACAGCAATGCACTCAAAACTTTGCCTTACATGATGTACCC
>CALBUI010000056.1 GCA_937968125.1 uncultured Anaerolineales bacterium
TCAGAACGTGCTAGAAGTAGTGTGGTCGCGGCGGAGTCACTAATTGTTCCCACCTCTTCCTGAAGCACATCTTCAACTTCACCTTCAGTGAAGCGACCCGGCACAAATCCAGTTCCAGCTGGGATTAATTTACCAATGATCACATTCTCCTTCAGACCGTATAGAGGATCTTCCGAAGCTGCGATCGCAGCTTGAGCGAGAACCTTGATGGTATGCTGGAAGGATGAAGCGGACAGGAATGATTCAGTGCTCAAGGATGCTTTAGTGATCCCCAACAAAATTTCAATATATCTTGCTGGTCTCAAGTCATCACCCAAATATCGTTCATTTTCACGTCTGAGGTCAAGAAAATCGACCATGTCTCCTGGTAAAAATTCGGTGTCGCCAGGACGTGTGATCTGAACCTTGGACATCATTTTGCGGATAATAACTTCGAAATGTTTGTCATTGATGTTCTGTCCCTGAGACCGATAGACTTTTTGAACCTCATTAAGCAAATACTTTTGACATTCATGCCGTCCCTGGATCTTCAAGATCAAATGTGGATTCAGCGAACCCTCAGTCAACGCCTCGCCAGGTTCTACGTGATCTCCGCTGGTTACCAGTAGTCGGGAATTACTTGGAATCTCATATTCCTCTTCTTGGTGAACTTCATAAGAGACAACGACTTTCTCACCTTCACCATCTTCTGATTGCTCAATACGGACTTTGCCTGCATTTTCAGCATTGATTGTCGCCTCATCGAGGCTTGCCAGGGCTTCACCTTCTTTGACTTCACCACCATCTTCAACAAGAATCTCATAGCCAGCTGGTAAGTCGTACTCTTCACCAATCATTTCGCTATGTTCAACCCTTACTACCCTTAGATCACTGTAGCGGTCAGATTGTTCAACATATGCCACACCAGCGATTTCAGTGACGACTGCTTCGCCTTTGGGTGTCTTGCGAGCCTCAAATAACTCTTCCACACGTGGTAGACCGGTTGTGATATCTCCAACAGCCGCGACACCACCGGTATGGAAAGTTCGCAGGGTTAGCTGGGTTCCAGGTTCACCAATAGATTGGGCTGCAACGATTCCAACCGCAGAACCCACATCTACCAGTTTTCCACGACCCAAATCCATGCCATAACACATCGCACAAATTCCATGTGTCAGCTCACAGGTTAATGGGGAACGGACTGAAACTTCCTCCATATCCGCGTCAGTGATCCGGCGCACCTCTTCCAGGGTGATCATCTCGTTCCGGTCAATCAATACCTCACCAGTGCTTGGATCAATTACAGGAGCAGCGGCATATCGGCCAAAAATACGGTTGCCCATCGATTGTCCGGCAATATCATCCGAACTTCTTATGATTGATCCCTCAAGGGTTTCACAATCCTCGTCGTTGATGATCACATCCTGGGCGATGTCAACCAGGCGGCGAGTCAAATACCCTGCGTCAGCAGTTCTCAGCGCGGTATCTGCCAAACCTTTTCGAGCCCCATGAGTTGAGATGAAATATTCCAGGGCAGTCAAACCTTCTCGGAAGTTTGAACGAATAGGTAGGGGAATAATGCGGCCAGATGGATCAGCCATCAATCCACGCATACCAGCGAGCTGAGAAATTGGCTGGAAACCACCTTTTGTGGCTCCGGAGTTTGCCATCGAAGCTAAGTTTCCATTTGGATCCAAGGTGTCTTTAACTTTATTCGATAGATCATTGGTTGTCTTTTGCCAAATTTCGATTAATCGCTCATTCTGTTCTTGTTCCGTGAGCAATCCCCGGCGGAAATCACGCTGGATGCCTTCGGCTTGCTGCAAGGAATCCGCAATAATCTCACCCTTTTCCTCTGGAACTGTGATATCTGAAACCGCTAGCGTATAACCAGATTGGGTGGCATAGGAGAATCCGATGTCCTTAATTCTGTCAGCGACATCCGGTGTGCCTGCCTCACCAACTACCTCGTACAATTCGGCTACCAAATCTTTCAAGCCACCCTTTTCTAAGACCTGATTTACAAATTGGACCTCTTCAGGTAAGACCCGGTTGAACAGCACCCGTCCGATGGTGGTATCGATCAATCGATACTCAGCCTCTGGCAATCTGGTCCCGTCCTCGTCATACCAAGTTGAGGTATGCAATTTTATCTTTGTATGAACTTCAACCTGGTCGAGCTGGTATGCCATCTCGACTTCATCCATTGTGCCGAAGATGCGTCCATCACCTAAATGCTCTCTTTCTTCACCACCGGTGGTCAAATAATAAACGCCAAGCACCATGTCTTTAGATGGGCTGATGATTGGTTCACCATCCGCGGGTTTTAATAAGTTTCTGGATGAGAGCATTAACTGGCGTGCTTCCCAGACGGCTTTCTGTGACAAAGGCACATGAACTGCCATCTGGTCTCCATCAAAGTCCGCGTTGAATGCGGTTGTCACCAATGGGTGTAATTGGATTGCGCTTCCTTCAATCAAGGTCGGTTCAAAGGCCTGAATACCCAGTCGGTGCAGCGTTGGTGCACGATTAAGCAGAACCGGTCTCTCTTTGATTACTTCCTCGAGGACTTCCCATACCTCTGGACGATTGCGCTCGATAAATCGTTTGGCGCCACGAACATTAGCGGCGTAGTTGTGTGAAACCAACCGTGAGATAACAAACGGTCTATACAATTCAAGAGCCATGCTCTTTGGTAAACCGCACTGGTAGAGTTTCAGGCTTGGGCCAACTACAATTACTGAACGACCAGAGTAATCGACTCGCTTTCCAAGCAGATTTCTGCGGAAGCGCCCTTTTTTACCCTTGAGCATATCGCTAAGTGATTTCAGTTCTCTGCGACCGCGCCGGGAAAGGGCTTTACCCCGTTGAGAATTGTCGATCAACGAATCGACTGCCTCTTGAAGCATGCGTTTTTCATTGCGTACGATGACATCCGGCGCACCTAGCTCCAGCAACCTTTTGAGCCGGTTATTGCGATTGATCACTCGGCGATACAAGTCATTAAGATCGGAGGTGGCAAATCGTCCTCCATCTAACTGAACCATGGGTCGCAAGTCCGGAGGAATAACAGGCAGAACAGCAAGCACCATCCACTCGGGTTGGTTGCCAGATCTGCGGAAGGCTTCGACGACCTTTAACCGCTTAGTCGCTTTTTTCCTCTTCTGTTTACTCCTGGAAGTTCGCACCTCATGCCAAAGTTCTTCTGCCAGCTTATCCAGGTCAATTCGCCTTAGAATGTCATAAAAAGCTTCTGCTCCCATATCTGCCCTGAAGACCTGTCCCCAGCGCGATTTCAGCTCGCGATAGCGACTTTCTCCCATGAAAGTCAGTGGGCGCAGTTCCAGCAACTCATCTCTTAAGCGCGAATTCTGATCTCGGGCTGCAGCAGCCTCGTCTTCGAGTTGGCTGCGGAGTTCTTCCATATCCAGATCTGCTTGCGCACGGAGAGTCTCAAGTTCTTGATCAACGAGATCGAGTTCTAACTGCTTTCGTTCTTTCAATCCCCCTTCCAATTCTTCTAACTGGTCCTTGACAATCTTCTGAACTTTGGAGATGTGCTTATTAGCGACAGTTTCACTCGCTTTGACAACCACGATCTCAGTGTCAGGAAAGTGAACATCTGTCTTTGGGCTAGAACCCATATCATCTTGTAAGTTCTGCTCGAGCCGCTGACCTGCTTTGATGATCGGATCAAGTTTTTCGGCAATCTCTTCGTCGAATTTTGATTCAATTTCCTTTCGACGATTCTCGAGCTCCTCGACACTAGCGTCTCGTTCACCCTTGACTTCCTGCATTTTTGAGTTGCTCTGCTCGGCTTGTTCACTCTCAATGACTGCAATTTTCTCATCCAGACGTTTTAAAGCCTTTTCGCGAGCTTCTTCATCTACATAGGTAACCACATACTGAGCGAAGTATAGTACCCGATCGAGATTTCGGCGTGATATATCCAAAAGCAAACCCAAGTAGGAAGGAACTCGGCGGGTATACCAGACGTGTGCGACCGGAGCAGCCAGATCAATATGACCCATTCGTTCTCGGCGAACTGATGAACGAGTCACTTCAACGCCGCATTTGTCGCATACGATACCTTTATAGCGAATATTTTTATACTTTCCGCAGTAACACTGCCAGTCGCGTGTTGGACCAAAAATCGCTTCACAAAACAGTCCATCTTTCTCCGGCCGGAGCCTTCGATAGTTGATGGTCTCAGGTTTTAGTACTTCACCATACGACCAGCTGCGGATTGTTTCTGGGGAAGCCAGACTAATACGGAGAGAGGTTAACCCTTTGGTTTCCACTCGTTTGCCTCCTAAATAACCTAAAATGAATACGACCTATCCGATAAAGGCAACAATTCCCCAACACAGCATCTTATTCAAGCTGTTTCTAAAAATTACCAGCAGTGCAATTTATCCAAGGTGTTACGGGAATTGGTTGATATTTCCAAATGTATTAACAAACAAAAGCAAGCGATTGAGAATCTATCTCAAACGCTCTTAGCGCTTTATCACCTCAACATTCGACATGTGCCAGAATTATACTAATTATTGTCCACAATCGTCAAGTCATTTTCAGGGTATTTTTCTCGTTCTTATTGGTTTCTAATACAACGGGATTCAACGATGAATTTCGAGATTTTCGTAAGTTTTCCCGTGGATCAACTCCAGGACATAATCATCGTGTAAAAATGATCAGGGGAATCCTACCTGAAAATCAGATAAATCAACAATTTCCTTAATTTGTTCATCAGATAATTCAAAATCTAAAGAGGATCCGGTAGCCCTCCTAAGAAGCCTGATATTTAGTGAATCAATTTCTTACTAGAAGATTTTCTGACTTAGCCTGGCGGAGCGGGACTTTTAAAATGAATTTACTTCCCGCGCCAAGCTGGCTTTCAACACCGACTTCTCCCCCATGCCGTTCTGCAACTGATTTAACAATTGCCAACCCTAAACCAGAGCCATCCTCATCGATCGACCCTTTACTCGATATCCTGAAGAACTTTCCGAATAATTTTAGCTGATCTGCTGGAGATATGCCAACACCACTGTCTTTGACCTTGTAGATGACTGATTCTTCCTCTAATTCCAAACCAAGCAAGATTTCTCCTCCATTATCAGTGAATTTAATCGCATTATCAACCAGGTTGTATAAGGCTTGCTGCAGCAGGTCTTGATCTGCTTCGATTAATGGAAGATCAATGTGGGGGATATTAGACTTAAGTTTGACCCTTTTTTGGTCTGCTCGCAATTGAGACGCAGAGATAACTTGTTTGATCACATCATCAACAGGTTTTTTCTCTAATTGGAGACCAACTCCCGCCTCAATTCGCCCTAAGTCCAACAAATTGGTAACCAGGTGAGAGATCTTTTCCGTCTCAAGAATGATCTTATTTAGATAACTTGACTGTTGGTTATTCAAATCACCAACCATCTGCAGCATAGATGTATAACCTTGGATCATAGCTATCGGTGACCGTAGATCGTGACTGACGGTTGAGACGAAGTCTGTCTTGGAAGCATCGAGCTGCTTGAAGGAAGTCACATCCCGTAAAACACAAACCCTGCCAACACCTTTACCTTCCACATCCACTGGAGATGCAGTTGCATAATAGGTTTTCCCATCCTTGAATTCAATCTCCATGGTCTGCTGGCGTTTTTCATCTGATTGTAGGAGAGCCAGAACCTCAGCATGATCAACAACCTCGGATATACGCAATCCAACATAAGTCTCATCATAAATGCCAAATGCTCCCTGCGCGGCTGGATTTGCTAATAACAGATTGTCGTTGTGATCTGTGACTAATACTGGATCCGGGGTAGATACGAGAATTGATTCAAGCCTCTGACGACCAATTTCTGAAGTCAAGAACAATTTTGCATTCGCAGCTGCTATGGCCGCATGTCCAGCCAGGGTGGCGATATATCCGACCTCCTCATCAGTGAATTGGTGTGGTTGCTCAAATGCGAGCCACAATGTTCCGTAATACTGTTTTTCATGGCGGATTGCTACTGCCAAAAGTGCTTGTGGTGGAGAAGATTCTTGCGGATGAGTGAAGATGCGCGGCCTGGTCAGATTATTTAATTTGAGGATATTCTGTTTTTTGGCAAATCCGGATACCTGTTCATCCATGAAAGAGTAAGATTCGGATTCGGGACCAGATCCGATTCGATACGCACCTTGGGTATCTCCAGAAGTGTTTGGAATTAGAGAGGGAATTAGGTAAATACGAGCTGCAGATCCTCCGATCAATAAAGCAGATTCAAGAACCGGGATCAGAGCTTCTTCTAAGTCAAAAGTTGATGCAATCCCCTGTGTGACTAATAACAAGCGATTCGATTCATCCAAGCGAGACTTTAGACTTGCCCTCATTTGATCAAATGCACGCCGCAACTGGCCAATCTCATCCTCACCACCTGGTGGCAAGGGATCATTCAACTCACCTTTCGACATCCGGTCTGCTTGAAGCGATAGATCCTTTAATGAAGAAGTTAAGGATTGCAATCCAAAACGGATGATAAAAATGGCTGCTATAGATAAAATTGTAATAATTCCCAGGAGTGGTAGGGCAATATTGATTGCTTGTTGTTGGGCAAATCGGCTTGGGACAGAAATAATAACGCTCCAAGATTTACCTTCTATCGGACGGTAGAATACCAATTCACTTTCTAATCCAGGATTTTCTGATGCAAAAAAGTGAGATTCTGTCTCGGCAGTGCCAGTATACCTGGTCATGATCAAATTCGAATTTGGATGGTATAGGATCAATCCATCCTCATCCACAATCATCCCCCGTCCTTCAATATCCGATAAACTTCCCACACTGGTCAATATGGGTTTAGCGAAAGGGGTCACACTGAGATCACTTCTTCCGATCAGAATCCCACTTAGTTCTCCACCTTCGTTATGCACTGCTACAACAAAAGAACGGATACCCGTGGCTCCCCCAATATCTGGCTCAATAGAAGTTTCATCGAAGGGGATTAGTGAAGCAGCCTCGACCAAGTCGATTTCTTTTTGGGTTAATGGATACAAATCGATTGCATTGATTGGATCACTTGCGATGAGGTTCCCGACTGGATCAAGGTAAATTAGCTGGCTGAAATAAAGCGTGTCTCTTCTCTTTATGGCGAGCCATTCCTGGAGTTCACTACCTGCTTGGTCAAGCATTTGATCCTCTGCCAGACTGAGCAAGAGGTTTTGGCCGGTTTCAAGAAAGAATGGAATACCTTGAGCGGCAAGTTCGGCAGCATTCGCCATTCTCCCTTCTAACATCTGGCGAGCCGCATTGCCAGCAACATACCAGGTACCAATAATTAGAAGAGTTAATAAGACAATAGATAGTGGTACAACGGTAAACAAGAAGCGGTGGGTGAGTTTACTTTCGCCCGGTGATGGTACCGAATTTCGTTTTGATCCCCAATAAGCGCGGGTACTCCTGGCAAAAATCTCCACAATAATCCCAGCAACCAGGATAACCATGCCAAAGCTAATCGTTGTTGAAAAGAATTCATTAATCCCGTAGTTCAAGCGAACAATGAGGGAACCAGAACCGAGGATAATCATTCCGATTAAGTGAATGAGTGGATAAACTAATATCAAAATTACTGAAGCCAGGATAGGATGCCGAACTCCTCTAAAGAATGGAGTTCTATATTCTTGAAGGAACATCCATCCCAACAAGGTCGATAGAAATGCTAACTCGAGGGGTAATCCGAGATTGTGATTCCCCCAGACAGCCATAAATAATCCTGATAGAAAGCCTATGGTGGCAGCAAATCCTGGACCTAACAAACCAGCTGTAACAAACATCGGTACAGCTGCCAAAATCGGAAAATAAGATGCGGAGAACTGAGTCTGATTTTGAAGGCTGGGGAGAATCAGCGTGGTGAGTGGAACGCTGATTAACAGAAAAACGAATGCTCTTCTATGCCACGTATCGAGAGATTTATTAAATTCCCGCCACCGATAATTTAACAGGACAATTAGACTCAGGAACAATATCCACCCAAGCCACCCCAAAAAACTGCTCGGCAGTTCTAAACTGGTTGGATTTGTGATTAGGAAAATCAAATCCGGCATAGTCGAGTTCGATTGGCTGCTAAAGATTGCTGTACTATAAGACGTCGAAAGTATCCTGGGTGGCTTTCGTCAAGTCTGAGTAATATCCACGCCGGTTTTCCGGAAGCATTCCAGCCAGATAATACATCGCCTCATCGGATAACTTCCTTAATTCTTCTCTCCCCGCCCGCTTGTATTCCTCTCGATAAATAAAAGGACGTCCGAATTTCACCTCAATAGGAGATTCTCTCCATCTCCGAGAATATCTTATCACGGGGTAGCCTGTTGATCCCTCAATAGTTACAGGAATGATAGGTGCACCAGATCTACTTGCCAGGTAAGCAAAACCACCCTTCCCCCTTTGGAGCATAGGATTTCTGGTCCCTTCCGGCGCGACAAGT
>CALBUI010000057.1 GCA_937968125.1 uncultured Anaerolineales bacterium
GCTGGACGGTCCCCGGAAATCAATTGTGCGTTGGTTGAAGAAGACCAGGCGAAAATACGAGCGCGATCTTTAAATCTGCTTCAAATCTTTTCAACATGCCAGAAACACTTTCTCAATGTCCGCTGTGCAAAGATGAACGCAGCACATTATTCGACCAAAGAGATTTTCGCGACCATGCAGTAACGAATAGGTTATGTTCAAATTGCGGTTTCGTCTACCAGTCACCTCGGATGACAGATGATGAGCTGCAGGTGTTTTATCAAAGTGAGTATCGCCAAATTTACCAGGGAGATGAAGGACCCAATCAGAGAGACATTGCTGTCCAAAAAGCAAGGGCAAAATCAATAGTGAATCTTCTGGGGGATTATGGACTTGAACAGGTTGATCGATTCGCAGATATTGGCAGTTCCGCTGGCAGCCTCCTGGAGGAAATCAAGGATGAATATAAATGTCAGGTCATTGGTATCGAGCCTGGTGAAGCATACCGTCACTATGCCCAATCCCGGAATTTAATCGTTTTCGAAAGTTTAGAAGCAGCTGATGCAGCTGGGGAAAGAGAATTTGACTTGATCGCGATGATCCATGTGTTAGAGCATCTCCCGGATCCAATCGGATATTTAGAGGAATTGAGAAATAGCTACCTTTCGGAAGATGGAACGTTACTTATTGAAGTGCCCAATTTGTACGCACATGATTGCTTTGAAGTGGCTCACATGACCTCTTTCAGCCGCCATTCCCTGGTGGAAGTTCTAAAATTGGCAGGATATCAAACAGAACATTTAGAACCACATGGCCGACCCCGATCAATTATGATCCCCTTGTATATCAGCTTATTGGCGAGACCTGAAGATGATGGGAATGGTCAAACCAAGGTTGAAATTGAAAAGTGGGTCCGAACGAAAAGAAAGACAGGTTTGGCCCATCGGAGAGTGATCGAAAGATTATTTCCCCACCAGGCCTGGCTCCCTGAGTTCAGGGGGTAGATGATTAATTCCTTACAAAATTTACTCGATGGAGATTGAATATTGAGAACATTACCGCTAACATTGAAAATCAGCCCATTAATAGTTTTTGTGTTAATCGTTGCAGCCTGCTCAGCAAGCGCTGAAGTGCAGCCTACCATCACCCCAGAACCCCCCACCAACACCCCGGTTCCACCAACGGACACGCCCTTGCCACCCACACCAACGGCAACCGCAACGGCAACCAGCACACCGACTGAGACACCTACGGCGACTCCCACAAATACTACCACCCCAACCCCAACTGAAGAACCTACTGCAACTCCAACATCGACGAATACTGCGGTTCCTCAATCGGGGATCCCCTCCAATGTGATCGTGAAATACCTGGTTCATCAAGGTACCGGCGGTTCAACAGGTTGTGGTGATACCTTGATACCTGTGAGCGCAGGTTTTGTTCGCACCGGTGATGTGAAAGAGGATGTGAAGATCGCCATCACCAGCTTATTCTCTACCGGGACGAAATATGCTGGAGTTCTCTATAACCCTCTCTACCAGTCAAAACTGAGAGTGACCGATGTGAGCTTTAAGAAAAATTCGGGGAATGTAACTATTAAGTTGACAGGATCTTTCACCAAACCCAAAGAAGACTGCGACAAGCTGGCCTACAGAGCCCAGGTTTGGTCGACCGCCAGACAATTTCCTGAAGTCAAGCATGCTACTATCTGGTTGAACAAATACCTGCTCGGTGATTTACTCGTTGTAGGTGACAATTGATCTGCGTATTTGATGTTAAGGAATGTATTCTAAACGAAATATTGGAAGTGTCACTCGAGTCAGAGTCGGTAAATCTCAATTGTTAATTGATCCTGCTCCGAGAAGTTAAAATATTAAATGCGCGTTGGTCAAAATCCGGCTAAATCAATAAAGCAAGTTGCCAAGCCAAAGAAAATTACCGTGGCAACTGCGACGTATATACCGCATCTAAAAGGCTATTATGCAGAAAGTCTCGAGGTTTTAAAAACTTGCCTCGAAAGCCTTTGGATGAATACCAAGGTACCTTATGACTTACTGGTATTTGACAATGACAGCTGCGTTGAAGTAAAAGAATTTCTAGTTGAAGCCAAGGATAAAGGTTTAATCCAATATCTATTATTATCCAATCAGAATGTCGGCAAAGGCGGCGCCTGGAACTTTATTTTTCAAGGAGCACAAGGCGAGGTAATCGCCTACGCGGATAGCGATGTGCTGTTCCGTCCAGGCTGGCTTGAGCACTCAATAGAAATTCTGGATACTTTTCCGAACGTGGGGATGGTGACAGCACGTCCATTAAGGTCACCCGAGAAATACTATTCAAATACTTTGGAATGGGCAAAAAATGAACCAGATGCCAATTTAGAGAGTGGAAAGTTTATTCCCTGGGATGTTTTCCGTGAGCATGTGCTCAGTTTGGGGACCTCGGAAGAACAAGCTCAGGAATGGTTCGATTCGAAGAGTGAATGGCGATTGACCTATCAAGGCGTATCGGCATTCATCGGCGCAGCCCATTTTCAATTTGTAACGCCAAAAGCGGTGATCCAGCAATTTCTGCCTCTTGAAATGGATCGCCCAATGGGACAGGTCCGTTCGTTAGACGAATTGATCAACCAGGCTGGATATTTACGGTTGGCGACTTGCGATCCGTATGTCAAGCATGTTGGTAACAGGATCGAAGGTATCCAGGCTGGTGAGGTTCCAGATAAAACTCCAGAGATGGCAAACAGAGGTAATCAGGTTTTGGAATTACCGCTGGTCCGCCAAACGCTACTAGGCATCTATGATTTCATCTTCAGACTGTACTATGAAAATTGAAATGAGTGCTCATATCGATTTTTCTGACCTAGCTTGCTGCCTAAGATGAGGACAGGATCGAACCCCTCCAAATCCGGTGTCCCGGCATATGAACCTAAACAATTAGGGATTGCTTTGCTTGTTTACATCCCATTTTTGAAGGGATACTTCAAACATTCCTTAGAGATTTTAAAATACCAGATTGCCAGTCTACATGAACACACAGAGCGGGAATTTGACCTGCTGGTATTCGATAATGGCAGCTGTCCTGAGGTAGTTGAGGCACTCAGCGATCTCAGCGGGAAGAACATAATTGAATGGCTTGTTTTATCTAAGAATAATCTTGGTAAAGTGGGGGCATGGAATTGGATACTCGGAAGCATGCCAAATGAATATATTTGTTACGCAGACTCGGATGTATTTTTTCGTAAAGGCTGGCTGGAAGCCAGTTTCGAAATAATTGATACATTTCCTAAAGCCGGGATGGTCAGCGCCCAACCAACTTTCCATGATGTCCTTGAAGGGGAAGGGAAAGCCCATCTTCAATTAGATGGTGATGGGAATTTTAAATATGGGAGTTATCGCCCGGAAGAGAGGATTGTTGAAGAATACTGCCTGGGAATAGGCGCAGATGAGGAATTATCCGCCAGGTTCACCGATATGGACTTGCCGAGCATCACTGACCTGCGAAGCAATACCACTGCTGTTATCGGCGCAACCCATATGCAGTTCATTATTCCTCAAAAGATTGCCCGTGATTTGGTCCCTTTACCGGTAAGCAAAGGTCTTTTCCGGAAAGAGACCATGTCCTTAGATCACAAGATAGATGAAATTGGCTATATGCATCTTTCAACTAAGGAGAATTATGTGATGCATATGGGGAACAGCGTAAGTACCAAGCTGCGCTCTGAAGTTCAGGCTCTGGATGGACCGATCGAAATAAATACTGGTCAAGATGAAATGATTTTGAGTAATAAATCCGGGCTTTTCCGATTGATATTGAAACTAATGAGTGTCCACCGCGTCAATCAATTCTTTCTCAATGTTTATGACTTCCTTTATCGGGCTTTGTATGTGGAGAAGCAATAGAAGATTGAAAGATATTTTCAGTTTGA